>JAUIFY010000176.1 GCA_030430245.1 bacterium
AGCGGCGTGATCGCAACCCGGCTGAGCGAGATGGCGTTCGGCGCGGTCAGGAGCAGACCTCGCGCCGCGCGCTCGGCGCTCACCGCCGGATCCCGCCCGGCTCTCGCAGCGCGTCGTGCAGGTACTCCTGCCGGAAGCGAAAGACCCGACGGAGGTATTCCTGGGTCTCGGCGTACGGGGGCACGCCGCCGTGCGAGTCGACCGCGCCCGGCCCCGCGTTGTAGGCCGCGAGCGCGAGGTGCACGTCTCCCGAATACCGGTCGATCAGGCCCCGGAGGTAGGAGACGCCGCCCTCGAGATTCTCCTGTGGGTGGAAGACGTCGCGCACTCCGACCTCGACCGCGGTCGCCGGCATGAGCTGCATGAGCCCGCGGGCGCCCGCCCGCGACACGGCCCGGGGATTGAAGCCCGACTCGGCCCGGACGACCGCGTGGACCAGCGCCGGCTCGAGGTCGAAGCGGTACGCCGTCCGCGCGATCATCTCGCGCAGCTCCTTGCCCACCCGGAGGCTCGACCACGGGTTGGGCGGGCGGACCGTCGGCTTCAGACTCAGGAGGGTCACCCGCTGCGCCGGCGGCGCGAACGAGCGGAACTTCCGGGTCGTCGGCACGTTCGTGAAGTGCAGGACCCCGTTGGGGGCCTTGTACGAGAACACGTCGTCGTCGGCCGTGGCCGGACCGACGGTGAGCGCCCCCAGCGTTGCCACGGCGGCTGCGATTCGTGTCGCCAGCCCCGTGCGCAGGCGCGACGTGCGATCGGTGATACGTCCCCCGGCCATCCCCTCGACCCCTCCCCTAGAGCACACTGCCGGGCGCGCCGTGTCAAATCCAGCCCCTCGGGGATCCTGTCGGTTGCGGGCGGGGCCCGCCGCGCCGTAACCTCCTTGCGCATCGTGGCCCGGCCGACCCAGTGGCAGCGCTCCCCCCACGGGGGAAGGAGACGTCGTCGTGCGCCGTGACTTCGATTTCCTGGTGATCGGCAGTGGGATCGCCGGACTGTCGTTCGCCCTCGAGGCCGCTCGGCACGGCACCGTCTGTGTCGTCACGAAGGACCGGATGCCCGAGGGGTCGAGTCAGTACGCCCAGGGAGGCGTCGCCACGGTCTGGAGTCCGGACGACTCGTTCGCGGCCCACGCGGCCGACACCGAGCGGGCCGGCGCGGGCCTCTGCCACCCGGAGATCGTCGATCTCGTCGTCCGCGAGGGGCCCGAGCGCGTCCGGGAAATGATCGAGCGCGGCACGCGCTTCTCGCTCCGCCCCGACGCCGAGGACCCCTACGACGTGGATCTCGGGCTCGAGGGAGGCCATTCGCAGCGCCGGATCCTCCACGCCCTCGACGCGACGGGCCGCGAGATGATGCGGGCGCTGGTCGAGGCGGTGGGCCGAGACGAGCGAATCGATGTGCTCGAGCGCCACATCGCGGTCGATCTCATCGACACCGCGAAGTTCGGGCTCCCGGGACCGCCCCGGTGCTGCGGTGCGTACCTGCTCGACGTGGACTCCGAGCGCGTCACCGTGGCGGCCGCGCGGTCGACGCTCCTCGCGACGGGTGGTGCCGGGAAGGTCTACCTCTATACGAGCAACCCCGACGTCGCGAGCGGCGACGGCGTCGCGATGGCCTTCCGCGCGGGCGTGCCGATCGCGAACATGGAGTTCATCCAGTTTCACCCGACCTGCCTGTACCATCCGAAGGCGAAGTCGTTCCTGGTGAGTGAGACGGTACGCGGAGAGGGCGGAATCCTCACCCGTCCCGACGGTAGCCGGTTCATGCCCAAGTACGACGACCGCGCGGAGCTCGCCCCCCGCGACGTCGTGGCGCGTGCGATCGACCAGGAGATGAAGCTCCACGGCTTCGACAACGTCTTCCTCGACGTCACCCACTGCGATCGCGCGTTTCTCGAGAAGCGCTTTCCGACGATCCTCGCGCGATGCCGCCGATTCGGGATCGATCCGGCGACGGAGCCCATTCCCGTCGTGCCGGCCGCACACTACACCTGCGGCGGGGTCGTGACGGACGCGGACGGGCGCACGCCGCTCGCCGGTCTGTACGCCGCCGGCGAGGTCGCGATGACCGGGCTCCACGGCGCCAACCGCCTGGCGTCGAATTCGCTCCTCGAGGGCCTGGTGTTCGGCCACCGCGCGGCCGACGAAGCCGTTCGCCGCACCGACTCGACCGAGGCGCCGCCGCCCGACATCCCCGAGTGGAATCCCGGGCGCGCACGCACGAGCGACGAAGCGGTTCTCATCACGCAGAAGTGGGACGAGATCCGTCGTCTCATGTGGAACTACGTCGGGATCGTGCGCAGCGACCGCCGACTCGAGCGCGCGCGGGGACGCATGGACGTGATCCTCGAGGAGATCGACCGCGACTACTGGGACTTCCTCCCGACCGCCGACCTCGTCGAACTCCGGAACCTCGCGACGGTCGCGGACGTGATCATCGCCTCGGCGAGCCATCGCCGAGAGAGCCGCGGATTGCACTTCAACGTCGATTGTCCCGACCGCGACGACGCCTGGCGAACCGACACCGTGCTGGTCCGCGACCCGGAGACCCGGCGACCGGTGCCGGTCTGACGTCAGGCCTTCGCCTGGAAGGCGTCGAACAGGTGCAGCTGCCGCGTCTCCTGCGCCTCGGAGACGGGAATCGGATAGTTCGCGGTGAAGCAGGCGTCGCAGTAGTCGCGATCCTCGCCGTTCTTCTGAAACGCGTAGAGGCCTTCCTCGCTCAGATACGCGAGCGAGTCGGCACCGATGAACTCCCGGATCTCCTCGACGGAGTGCGACGAGGCGAACAGCTCCTCACGCGTCGGCGTGTCGATGCCGTAGTAGCACGGAGAGATCGTGGGCGGAGAGCAGATCCGCATGTGGACCTCCGAGGCGCCGGCCGCTCGAAGCATCGTCACGATCTTCTGGCTCGTCGTACCCCGCACGAGCGAATCGTCGACCACGACCACGCGCTTCCCCGCCATCAGCTCGGGCATCGCGTTCAGCTTCACCCGGACGCCGAAGTGCCGGATGGAATCGGTCGGCTCGATGAACGTGCGGCCCACGTAGTGGTTGCGGATCAGTCCGAGCTGGTACGGAATTCCCGCCTCTTCGGCGTAGCCGAGCGCGGCGGGCACGCCGGAGTCCGGCACCGGGGTCACGAGGTCGGCCGGCACGTGGCTCTCGCGCGCCAGCTGGCGGCCCAGCTCGTGGCGGACGGGATAGACCGTCCGTCCGAAGACGCGACTGTCCGGGCGCGCGAAGTACACGTACTCGAACACGCAGCGCCGCCGCGGCGCCTCGGGAAAGGGCTTCAGGCTCTCGATACCGCGCTCCGAGATCACGAGCACCTCACCGGGCTCGACCTCGCGCACGTAGTCCGCGTTCATGAGGTCGAGCGCGCACGTCTCGGAGACGACCACCCAGGCGTCCTTCACGCGCCCCAGGACGAGGGGCCGGAATCCCATCGGATCGCGTGCCGCGATGAGCTCGTCCTTCGAGAGGAAGACCATCGAGTAGGCGCCGCGCACCTTGCCGAGGGCCTTGACCACCTTGTCGACGAGCCGGTCCCCCTCGGCCTGAGCGATCAGGTGGATCACCACCTCGGTGTCCGAGTTCGACTGGAAGATCGAGCCCGACCTCTCGAGCTCGGCACGCAGCCCGTCGGCATCCACCAGGTTGCCGTTGTGGGCCACGCCGAGAGCGCCGCCGGAGTACTCGACCACGAGGGGCTGCGCGTTCTTGAGCAGGCTCTCGCCATGCGTGCCGTAGCGGTTGTGTCCGATGGCCGCGGTGCCGACGAGGCGTTGGATGACTTCGGGACGGAAGATGTCGGCCACCAGGCCGAGTCCGCGATGCGTGATCAGCGCGTCGCCACGGGAGGAAACGATGCCGGACGATTCCTGACCGCGGTGCTGCAGCGCGTAGAGCGCGAGATAGGCGAGATTCGCCGCCTCGGGGTGCCCGTAGACGCCCACGACCGCGCACTCCTCGTTGAACCGATCTTGGGCGTCGATGCTCATGGTCTCCTTCAGATCCCGCCGAGGCGTTCGGCAAGGGCCCCATTCCAGATATCGACCAGCTCGTCCAGCGTGAGACCGATCAACTCCCCGAACTCTAACACGCCGCTCGACACCTCGCCGATCTGCGAGAACGGAAGCTCGACGTCGTCGGCGAGCTCCCGTACGGCGACCACGTGCTCGCGCGCGACCGACACCAGCACCCGCGACTGACTCTCGGCGAAGAGCCACGCATCGGGACGCATTCCCTCGTCGATCGCCGCCCGCGCGCCGCGCGCGGTGATGCCCTCGGGCGTCGCGCAGCACGAGGCCGCGACCGCCAGCGCGAGTCCGCCCGGGCCGAGGTTGCGCGCGGACTTCAAGATCCCCTGCCCGATCGCGTTCACCAGGACGCTGCGCACGGCCCGCTCGGCGCCGAAGTCCACCCAGGGCGGGTTCCCCTCGAGGGCGGCATGGAGGTACGTCGCGAACTCGCTGCCCGCGATCTCCTCTCTCGAACGGCCGAGGAGGAGGATGACGTCCCCCTCGTCCTTGAACCACGGCGTCACGAGCGGTCCGTCGAGCGTGCCCAGAAACGCGAGCCCGGGGGTGACCGGAATCGCGCCGTGGTCGTCGCGACCCGCCGGACTGGTCGTGAGAGCGAGGCACGGGAGGCCGAACGCGAGCGCCGCGTCGCGAAGTCCGGCAAGGCCCTGCTCCGCGCGCTTGCGGACGTCCGGATCGTGGCTCGCGCCGAAGCTCGTCCCCCCGACCAGCGCCCGCGGCTCGGCTCCGCAGGCGCTCAGGCGCCGAACGCCTTCGCACACGGCGATGCAGAACCCGACGTAGGGATCGAGAGCGGTGAAGCGGGGGTTGCCACTGGTGGCGATCGCGATGCCACGGCCGGCTCCCGGCGTCCGAAGCGCCGCCGTCCCTCCCCCCGGCCCGGGGTGGAGCATCGTCGCACCTCCCACGAACGAATCGAAGCGCTCGTAGAGCTCCTGGCGCGAGCCGAGGTTGGGGGAGCGCAGCATGCGGCGGAGGGCGTCGTTGTAATCGTCGGGCTCGGGCAGGTCCTCGAGGCGAAGGTCGTCGCCGGGCCCGCTGTCGTCCGGCTCGCTCCGGACGCTCGGGATCTCGAGGGGCTCGCGTACGGCCGCCGCAGGCAGAACCGTCACGGCGCTCGAGTCGCTGCCCACCGAGAGCCGTTGCTCGCTCGTGACGGTCCCGAGGACGGCGAGCATCGCTCCGTGCACGGCTGCGGTGTGCGCGACGGCATCGACCGCCGACGGGGGCACCACGAGCAGGATGCTGCGGGTCGGGTCCGGGCGCGCCTTCTCGAGCGCCCGGTCGGGGTGCGCCGGGTCGTGGCCTTCGGGCGTCAGGTCGAGGCCCAGGTCGCCGATCGCCGCGATCGCCGCCCGCAGCGGCACGTCGCTGCTCGTCGGGATCGCGAGGAACGGCACCTCGGACGCAGCCAGGTCGCGGCGAACCCGATCGAGTGCCCGTCCCGCGACCGCGACGAGCCGGTCGCCCGCCACGGGCCTACGGCCCGCCACCCGGAGCGACGAGGCATCGCACCACCCGATCGCCACGGAGTCGACGACCAGCGTCTCCCCGTACTCCGCGTCGAAGCAGAGCTCGGCGCCGAGGGTCGCGACGCCCTCCCCCCGCGCGTAGGCAGACACGCCTTCGATCGCGGCGCGCAGGCCTCCCCTCTCGGCGTCCTTCTCCGGCACCCGCCCGTGTACGACGGTGTGGAGAGCGAGCGGCCGTACGCCCACCGCGACGAGCTTCGCGAGCGTCGCGGCGATTCCGTCGCGGAAGTCGAGGTGCGCGGCCGGGTCGACGTGGACCCTGGAATCGACCGAGACGGCGACGGCGCCTTCCTCGCCGATCGTGAGGAACCCCACCTCGGCACCGAACGCGCGGTCCACGTCGTCCCATGGGGTCCCGAGGAGCCCCCGTGCGGCGGGCAGGCGCCGCAGCTCCGCCGCCGGCGGGCAGAGCCAGAGCATCAGCTCCCGCTCCGCGTTGGTCGCAGGCCGGTCGAGCGCCTCCTCGAGCCGTCCGAGAAGCATCTGCCGCGGAACGCTCGCCACCAGGGTGGTCTTCGATCCTCGCACGATCGCCTTCAGCGTTGGGACTCGACCGAGCCCCGACGGACGCCTCCGTCCACCCAATCGGCGATGGACTCGAAGAGGACGCGGCCCGACTCCAGCCCCGGCCATTCCGCCTCGACCAGCGAGGCGTCGACCACGTTCTCGGGATGAACCGCGAGGCCCAGCACGTTTCCGGTCGGGCTCATCACGCCCGCGATGTCGCGTGCGGCCCCGACCGGGTTGCGGAGGTACCGCAGGAGGATCAGCCCGTCGCGCTCGAGGCGATCGAGCACCCGGTCCTCGGCGACGAAGCGCGCGGCAGCGCTGCGCACGGGCATCTGCCAGGTGTCTCCCACGACCGCCCGCTCCGCCCAGGGATTGGCCACGCCTTCGACGCGCAGTGAGACCATGCGCCCCAGGAACCCGGACGGCTCGTCCGGGACGAGTCGGCCGGGCAGAAGGCCCAGCGCGCACGCGGCACCGAACCCAGCGCCGATCCCCAGCAGCAGGCGGTCGCGCCCCGCGTGCTCGACGAGCGCTCGGCCCAGCGTCTCCGCCGCGACGGCCTGCGCCACGACGGCGTCGCACCAGGAATCGTCGCCGCTCAGCACGACGCAATCGGCCGTCTCCACGTCCGCCGCCGAGGTGGCGGCGACGACGTCGTGCTCCAGCAGGTCTCGCAGCACGGCGACGAGGTCCGACTCCCACGACGAGCCGGGTGGCGCGACAACGGCCCACTTCACTGGCGACGTCTCCTACGCATCTCCGGGTTCCGGGTCCTCCGCGGGCCCCCGGACCTTCTTATGCGAGACGCCCGTGTGACCGAAGCCCCCGGCACCCCGCTCGGTCGAGAGCTCCGCGGCGCCGTCGTTCGAGCGCTCCTCCCAGGCCACCCGGAGGACCGGCGCCACCACGAGCTGCGCGATCCGGTCGCCGGGCTCCAGCCGAACGGTCTCCGGGCCGAGGTTCACGAGGGCGACGCGGATCTCGCCGCGGTAGTCGGAATCGATCGTGCCGGGCGCGTTCAGCACGGTGACGCCCTTCTTCACGGCCAGGCCGCTTCGCGGCCGGACCTGCGCCTCGAGGCCCGCCGGCAGCGCGATGGCCCACCCCGTCGGAACCAGAGCCCGGCCGCCGGGCGCCAGATCCAGCGGCGCATCGAGGGCGGCCGCCAGGTCGCAGCCCGCGGCTCCGTCCGTCATGTAGCGCGGTGCCGGAGTCTCGGGTCGGTCGCCCGTGCGCCACATCGGGACGGTCACGGTCGAACGCTCTCCGCCGGACACGTCGCCTCCTCAGGACAAGCCCAGGGCGGTCTCGTCGACGGCCGAATCCGGCAGGTTTCCCAGCAGTGCGGCCGCCATCTTGCCCTCGCCGAAGAGACGCGACGCCATCTCGAGGACGTCGTCCGCCGACACGGCCGAGATCGCTGCGGCGACCTCGCTCGGGTCGATGTTTCGTCCGAAGAAGATCTCGTTGACCGCCAGGCGTCGCATTCGAGAGGCGGTGCTCTCGAGGCTCAAGAGCATTCCGCCCTTGATCTGGTTCTTGGCGCGCTCGAGCTCGTCGGTCGGCAGGCCTTCGCGCTCGACCTTCGCGAGTTCGTCGCGCACGATCTCGATGACCTCGCGCACCGACTCCGCCCCCAGGGCCGCGTAGACCCCGAAGTAGCCGGCGTTCGAGAACGAGTCGAGGTAGGAGTAGATCGAGTAGGCCTTGCCACGCTTCTCCCGGACCTCCTGGAAGAGCCGCGAGCTCATCCCATCCCCGAGAGCGGTGTTCAGGACGAACGCCGCGAAGCGCTCCTCGTCCACGGCAGACAGCCCGGGCAGACCGAGCATCATCTGCACCTGCTCCAGCGGCTTCTGGTGGATGCCGAGACGCAGCGACGGTACCGGCTGGGTCTCCGCCGGGCGGTTCGCGGTGCCGCCAAGCTCTGCGAAGCGACGACCGATCTCGTCCACGAGCCAATCGTGCTCGACGCCTCCCGCGGCCGCGACCACGATGCGATCCGGGCGATACCGCTCGTCGACGAACGAGAGGAAGTCGCCGCGTCCCATGCCAGACACGGTGTCCGCGGTTCCGCAGATCGGCCGCGAAAGAGGGTCGCCCGGCCAGAATTGCTCGTCGAACAACACCTGGACGTGCTGGTCGGGGGTGTCCTCGACCTCGGAGATCTCGGCCAGAATCACCGTTCGCTCGCGCTCGATCTCCTCGTCGGGAAACGTCGAGTGCAAGAAGATGTCCGAGAGCACGTCGACCGCGATCGGCAGATGCTCGCTCAGTACCTTCGCGTGATAGCAGGTCACCTCGCGTCCGGTGAACGCGTTCAGCGACCCGCCGAGCGACTCGATCTCCTCGGCGACGGCGCGCGCGCTGCGACGCTCCGTGCCCTTGAAGAGCATGTGCTCCAGGAAGTGCGAGATCCCGTTCTGGGGTGCCGACTCGAAGCGCGAGCCGTTCTCGACCCAGATGCCGATCGTCGCAGAGCTGAATTGAGGAATCGGCTCCGTCAAGACCCGGATCCCGTTCGGGAGCCGGGTCTTGCGGACGGAGCTCTCTGGGGTCGCCAAGCGCCCGCTACTCCGCGTGCCCCTCGTCCGCCATGGCCTCCTTGCGGGACAGGCGAATCTTGCCGGAGCGATCGACCTCGAGCACCTTCACCCGGACCTCTTCGCCCTCCTTCAGGACGTCGCGGACGTCGCGGATGCGCTCCTCCGCGATCTGCGAGATGTGCAGCAAGCCGTCGGTGCCGGGCATGATCTCGACGAACGCTCCGAAGTCGACGATCTTGCGGACCTTGCCCGCGTAGATGCGTCCGACCTCGGCCTCCGCCGTGATCGCCTGGATCTTCTCGACCGCCAACTTCATCGACGCACCGTCGCTGGACGCGACCTGCACGGTGCCGTCGTCGGAGACGTCGATGCTGCAGCCCGTCTCCTCGACGAGTCCGCGAATCACCTTCCCGCCCGGGCCGATGACGTCGCGAATCTTGTCCGTGTTGATCTTGAGGGTCGTGATGCGCGGAGCGTACTCCGACATCTCGTCGCGCGGCTTGTCGATCTCCTTGGCCATCTCGCCGAGGATGTGCAGCCGGCCTTCACGAGCCTGCTCGAGCGCCGCTTTCATCACCTCGCGGCTCACGCCGGCGATCTTGATGTCCATCTGCAGCGCCGTGACGCCCTCGGCCGTGCCGGCGACCTTGAAGTCCATGTCGCCCAGGTGATCCTCGTCGCCGAGGATGTCCGACAACACGGCGATGTCGTCGCCTTCCTTGATCAGCCCCATCGCGATGCCGGCGACCGGCGCCGAAAGAGGCGCCCCCGCGTCGAGCATCGAGAGCGAGCCGCCACAGACCGTCGCCATCGACGACGAGCCGTTCGACTCGAGAACCTCCGAGACGATGCGGATCACGTAGGGGAAGTCGTCACCGCTCGGCAGAACGGGCGTGAGGGCCCGCTCGGCCAGGGCACCGTGACCGACGTCGCGACGGCTCGGGCCGCGCAGGAACTTCGTCTCGCCGACGCTGTACGGCGGGAAGTTGTAGTGCAGCATGAAGCGCTTCTTGTACTGCCCGAGAAGCGCGTCCACCCGCTGCTCGTCCGAAGACGTTCCGAGCGTCGTCGTCACGAGGGCCTGGGTCTCGCCACGCGTGAACACGGCCGAGCCGTGGACCCGCGGCAGGACCTTCGTCTCACAGGTGATCGGTCGGACCGTCTTCAGGTCGCGGCCGTCGAGGCGCAGGTTGTCTTTCACGATCCGTCCGCGCACGAGCTCGGACTTGAGGTTGCCGAACGCCTCGGAGATCTCCTTCCCCTCGTCGGGGAACTCCTCGGCGAGAGCCTCTTTCACCTGCGCCTTCGCGTCGTCGAACTTCTCGTAGCGCGCGAGCTTCTCGGGCTCGTCGAGTCCGGCCTGCATGAGCGGCGTCGCGACTTCGCGGACGCGCTTCACCAGCGCCTCGTTGACTTCGACGACGGGCGTCTCGCGCTTCTCCTTGCCGACCGCCTTCTGCAGCTCTTTCTGCATCTCGATGATCGGCTGCATGCCATCGTGCGCGAAGAACAGGGCCTCGAGCATGATGTCGTCGGCCACGACGTTCGCGCCGCCCTCGACCATGACGAGGGCGTCCGTGCTGCCCGCGACGAGCAGGTTGACGTCGCTCGCCTCGGCCTGCTCGGCGGTCGGATTCAGGACGAGTTCGCCGTCCACGCGACCGACGCGCACGCCGGCGATCGGGCCGTCGAACGG
Organism: bacterium; assembly: GCA_030430245.1. Taxonomy (GTDB): domain Bacteria; phylum Desulfobacterota; class Binatia; order UBA12015; family UBA12015; genus VGTG01. The sequence goes on from JAUIFY010000176.1 coordinate 10,333, forward strand.
AATGTCCGAAATCCCGAGCGCCGCCGAAGCGCCGCAGAGCGAGACGAAGTCGGCGTCGTTGTCCTTGTCGGCCGACAGGACGGTCGCGATGACCTGGATCTCGCTGCGCCACCCTTCGGGGAACAGCGGGCGGATCGGACGGTCGATCAGTCGGGACGTGAGGGTCTCTCTCTCTCCGAGGCGCCCCTCACGCTTGAAGAAGCCGCCCGGGATCTTTCCCGCGGCGAACGCCTTCTCCTGATAGTCGACGGTGAGCGGCAGGAAGTCCACGCTGTCGCGCGCGGACTTCGAAGCCGTCGCCGTGACGAGGACTACGGTGTCTCCGTAGGTGACGAGGGCCGCACCACCGGCCTGCTTGGCGAGGCGCCCGGTCTCGATCGAGAACGAACGACCTGCCAGGTCGATCTCCACTACCTTTTTCATACATCTCTCCCCCGGTGGGCGTACTTCACGCGTGTGCCGGGTCAGGGAGCCGGCCGCAGCTCATGCGGCGAGGGCTCTGCGTTCTAGCGACGCAGGCCCAGGCGCTCGATGAGCTTCTTGTAACGCGCCAGGTCTTCCCGCTTGAGGTAGTCGAGGAGACGTCTCCTCTGGCTGACGAGCTTGATCAGTCCTCGACGCGAGTGATGATCCTTCGCGTGGGTCTTGAAGTGCTCGGTCAGTCCCGAAATACGCTCGCTCAGCAGAGCGACCTGAACTTCGGGGGAGCCGGTATCGGTCTCGTGTGCGCGGTAGCTCTCTACGAGCTCGCGCGTGCGCGTCGCGGCCAAAGCCACAGTTCTTCCTCCATCTTTCGATTCTGTCGTGATTTCCGTAACATCGGGATCACGGCCTGTAAAGGTCGCTCGCCTCGGGCATGACCACGCGGCGCAACCGCCACGCCCCCTGCCCCGGCTCGAGTACCGCCAGGAGTCGCCCGTTCGGGGCGATCACCGCCCCCAGGGCCTCCGAGCACTCGGGGCGAGCGAGCCGCTCGAGTGCATACTTCTGTCCGGCCGCGATCCCGAACGCGGTGCGCTCGTCCACGGCGATCTCGCGCGCTCCCCGGAGGGCTTCTCGCGGTGCCAGGACCGGCAGGTCTCCCGGCTCGCGTGCGAGAAGGTCGTCCAGGATGTGCGCCTCGGAGATCCGATAGTCGCCGAACTCCGTGCGCCGGAGCTCCGAGAGCGCTCCGACCGTTCCGAGCGCCTCGGCGAGGTCCGCGACGAGGACCCGGACGTAGGTGCCCTTCGAGCAGCGCACCTCGAAGGCGAGCTCCCCGGGCTGCCCGCTGGCCGCCACCGAGAAGCGGGTGACCTCGATCGGCCGGGGCTCCCGTTCGACCTCGACGCCCTCGCGCGCCAGCTCGTAGAGACGTTTGCCGCCCTTCTTCAGGGCCGAGAACATCGGTGGGACCTGCTCGGTCCGCCCGACGAACCGCGCCGCCGCCGCCTCGATCGCCTCGGGCGACAGATCCGGCACCGCGGCCTCCCGGAGGACCTGGCCCGTCACGTCGAGGGTGTCCGTCGCCTGCCCGAGGCGGATCCGGCCGGCATAGGCCTTCGATTCCGCACCCAGGAACTGCGCGATCCGCGTGCCGCCGTCGATGCACAGGGGCAGAAGTCCGGTCGCCATCGGGTCGAGCGTGCCGCCGTGCCCGACGCTCGAGGGGCGGTGCCGGCGCTTGATCGCGCGGACGACGTCGGCCGAGGTGCAACCCTCCGGCTTGTCGACGAGCAGGATCCCGTCGGGCATCAGCTCTCGTCCCCGTGTTCGAGCGAGCGCAGCAGCGAGTCGATCCGTCGCGCGTCGTCGAGCTCCTCGTCGAAGAAGAACTCGAGGTCCGGGGTGAAGCGCATCCCCAGGTCGTGTGCGAGCCGACGCCGGAGATACGGCGCGGCGCGCTCGAGCGCCGCTGTCGTCTCGGAGGCGTCGCCGCCGTCCGCCGCCAGCAGAGCGAAGTAGACCCGCGCGTGTCGGAGATCGGGCGTGACCTTCACTCGGGTGATGTTCGCGGCCGCCGCGCGCTCGTCGCGGATGTCCTGGACGAGGACCTGGCCCAGGACACGCTGGACCTCGCTCGCGACCCGTTCCGCCCGGCGGCTCGAGGTTCCCGCCGCCACGGCGCCGGCCTCGGCTCGTCGCCGCTGATCCCGTTTCAACCCGAACCTGCTTTCCGGAGACCGAGCCGAGCAGGCCTACGCCGCGCTGGGCTGGTTGCCGCGCGAGGACTGTGGCTCGAGCTTCCGCGCGACTTCTTCGAGCTCGTAGACCTCGATGACGTCGCCGGGCTTCAGGTCGTTGAAGCCTTCCAGGCCGATGCCGCACTCGTAGCCCGAGGCGACCTCGCGCACGTCGTCCTTGAACCGCCGCAGACTCCCGATCTTCCCCTCGTGCACCACGGCGTGGTCGCGCAGGAGACGCGCGAGCGCCCCTCGCACGATCTTGCCGTCGCTGACGGAGGAGCCGGCGATCACACCCGCGCCGCTGACTCCGAAGACCTGGCGGACCTCCGCGCGCCCGACGGTCCGCTCTCGCACTGCCGGTGCCAGCATGCCTTCGAGCGCTTCGCGAACCTGATTGATGGCGTCGTAGATGATCGTGTAGAGGCGGACGTCCACGCCCTCGCGCTCCGCGAGCTTGGCCGCCTTTGGCTCGGGCCGCACGTTGAAGCCGATGATCACGGCATCCGAGGCGGACGCGAGCATGACGTCGGTCTCGGTGATGCCGCCGACCGAAGCGTGAATGGTCGTGACCTGCACCTCGTCGTTCGCGAGCCGAGCGAACGCGTCGGTGAGTGCATCCACGGAGCCCTGGACGTCGACCTTGAGGACGACGCGAAGCTCCTTCGCGTCCGACGACTCGAGTTGTTTGTAGAGATCGTCGAGCGAGACCTTCTGCGGCTTCGCCAGCTCGGCCTGGCGCTGCTTGTCGGTGCGGTGCTCGGCGACCTGGCGCGCCGTCGCTTCGTCCACGACCACGGCGAACGCGTCGCCCGCCGCGGGGACTCCGGAGAGCCCGAGAATCGACGCGGGCGTGGACGGGCCGGCCTCCTTCATCGGCTTGCCCTGCCAGTCCAGCATCGCCCGAAGGCGACCGTGCTCGAGGCCGACGACGAACGGGTCGCCGACCCGCAACGTCCCCTCCTGGACGAGGACCGTCGCCACCGGGCCACGTCCCCGATCGAGCTTCGCCTCGACGATGGAGCCGCGGGCGCGAACCTCGGGGTTTGCCTTCAGCTCGAGGAGGTCGGCCTGCAGGAGCACCATCTCGAGCAGGTGATCGATTCCCTCGCCGGTCTTCGCGGACACGGAATCGATCACCTGCTCGAGA
>JAUIFY010000177.1 GCA_030430245.1 bacterium
GGATCTGGCGCGGCTCTCGGCGGACGTCGTCATCCTTCGGGGCGGGGCCGCCGCCTTGCCGTGGCTGCTCGGACATGCCCGGCGTGCGCGTCGGATCCTGCGGCAGAACCTTTTCTGGGCACTTGCCTACAACTCGGTCGCCGTCGGGCTGGCGGCAGCCTCCCAGCTGAACCCACTCGTGTCAGCCGTCGCAATGATCGGAAGCAGTATCCTCGTTCTTGGGAACTCCAGCCGCCTGGCACCGGCGAAAGCCCCCATGCTCGTCGAGGAGCCCACGGGGGTGCTCGGCACCGGAATTGCGAACCCTCCGGTGGTGGAGGGGGCCGACGCACTTGCCGGCCCGTAATTCCAGGAGGTTTCCGTGAACGTACGCGACCTGATGCAGACCGAGGTGATCACCCTCTCTCTCTACGATCACCTGGCCATCGCCGAGGACATCATGCGGCTCGGACGGGTTCGGCACCTCCCCGTCCTCGACGGAGACCGCCCGGTCGGGCTGATCTCCCAGCGGGACCTCTTTCGCGCGGGCATGTCGTCGGTCCTCGAGCTCGAGCCCGGCTCCAACCAGCAGTGGCTCGAGAAGGTCGTCGTACAGGACGTCATGACCCGCGACGTCGAGACGATCCACCCCGACCAGCCGATGCGCTCGGCGGTCGAGACGATGCTCGAGAAGAAGATCGGCTGCCTTCCGGTCGTCGAAGACGGAGGCCTCGTCGGTCTCATCAGCGAGACCGATTGCCTCTCCTACCTCGCCCACCTCCTGCAAACCGGCGAACTCCGCCAAAAACTCCCCGAACTCACCGAGTAGAAGGGGGACGTTCGTTACCTTTCTGGATCTGTTACCTTTTCGGTGCTCGCGCGGTCGTGGGACGCGGCGAAGAACGTAACACTTTCAGAAAAGGTAACGAACGTCCCCGCTAGAGGGAGGTGGCGAGGGCGGCGAACTGGAGGAGGTGGCGGTCGGTGAGGAACTCGCGTTCGACGTGGGCGCGGCCGCCGGCGCCCAGGCGTCGGGCCTCGTCGGGGTTCGCGAGGAGGTGGCAGAGGGCCGCACCGAAGGTGGTGAGGTCGGCGGGGTCGTCGATGAGCAGGCCGCTCACGTCGTGCTCGATCTGATCGGAGATGCCGCCCGTACGGCTCGCGACCATCGGGCGCGACTTCCACAGAGCTTCGCTCACGGTGAGGCCGAAGCCCTCCGCCAGGCTCTTCTGCGTGACGATCGTCGCGTGGCGTTGGATCGCGTTCACGATGACCGCGTTCTCCTCGATGTCGGCGGTGGGAAGGCATGCGAGGTGCACACGCGAGCGCTCCGCGTGCGGGAGCTGTCGCCAGACCTCCATGCACTCCATGAGGACCTCGGCCCCCTCCGGATCGTCGGCGACTCCGGTGACGTTGGGGCCCGCGAGCAAGAGATGTGCGTCGGTCGTGGGCGACACGTGGTCCGCGAACGCGCGCATCACCCCGGTCATGTCCTTCAACCGGTCCCAGCGTGAGATCTGGACCACCAGGGGAGCGTCGAACCGCGGGGGAGGGCCGGTCTGAAGCACGTCGGCGTGACGGTCGAGTCGGCCCGTCGTGCCGTCGGCCCGCTTGAAGTGCGGGGGCGGTGGGCTCTTCGAGTCGACGATGCCCACGTAGCTCAGGATGTCGTGCACCTGCGCGGCCGAGAGATGGTCGTTCTTCGGTTGGAACGGATCGATCGACGGCGGGATCACGTGCAGCTGCGCGCGGTCGACCCAGCTCGGCGCGTAGGAAGCGCGGCTGAACACGAACGCGTCGGCCGTCGACGCGTAGGGTTCGAGAAAGCGCCACGCTCGCTCCGACCACTCGTTGGGCGCGTCGGTTCCGATGTGGCAGCGCCACACGACCTTGGCGCCGGCCCGCTTGAGTGGCTCGATCAGGCCGGCCGTCTGCGGGTCGTGCAGGAGCACGAGATCGTCGTTGCCGACCAGGGCCAGCAGTTCCGCCATGTTCTCGTGGGTGACGTCCCGGTAGACCGCGTGCTCCTCGTCGCCGAGGGCGCCGCCGTCGCCCGGGGCGCCGTGGATCCCATTGTGGAGCCGCTTCGTCAGCTCGAAGAACGGCGGCGTGCCGTGGATCACGGTCCACTGCGCGTCGATCCCGGTGCCGCGGAGATAGCCGAGGAGCGTCGGAAGCATCTCCGCCACGCCTCCACCGGTCGCCGTCGAGTTGACGTTCATGACCGTCCGGTTCGCGAACCGGCTGACGCCGTCCTGGACCGCGTCACGCAGAAGAGCCCGGCGTTCGGGCGAGATCAGCTCGAGGAGACGGTCCAGAGGTTGGGGTTGGATCCGGACCTCTTCGAGAATTCCCATGGAGCTTCAGTACGACACGCGCGCCTCGAGGGTGCCGTCCGCTGACTCGACCACGACGAGTCTCGACATGCAAGGCATGCAGTAGAGCCGATCCCCGGGCCAGAGCTCCCGGCTCGATCGGATGACGACCTTGCAGACCGGACAGATGGCCTCGTTCGGACCGAGCTGATCTCCGGGCCCGCGCCACTTTCGGTAGAATTTCCGGTAGCGCTTCGGGACCTCGTCGAATCCGGTCTCCTCCAGGACGAACCGACGCCGCTCGGTGCGTCCCTCGACCTCCTCGGGGCTCTGCAGGGGGTCGACCATCACGTGAACCCGAGCCGTTCGACCGATTGCAGATACGCCCGCGCGAGCTCTGCCTTCCGGTCGGGCTCCACCCCGATCTCGCGCGACGAGTCCTCCAGCATGTCGAGGATCAGGTGATCGAGCTCCTCGCGCACGCGCGCCAGGCGGGTGCGGACGTGCGGGGCGGCGTGGAGTCGGCGGCCGAGCTCATTCTCGCCGAAGCCGATGTGTCGTCGCTCATCCTTGATGATGCCGTCCAGGATCTCCTTCGTCACCGGATCGGCTCCCTCGGCGTGCGCGCGGAAGACGGCGAACTCGAGCGACTCGAGGATCACGTTCTGTGCGAAGATTGCGGCCTCCCAATCGCGGCCCTGCACGAGTCGAAGCAGCTCGTGTCGGAACTGCTTCAGGCCGCGGCTCGCGCGGCGGTCGGCCTCCTGGGCGGGGTACTTCACGCCCAGGTCCCGCATCCGGTGTAGGAGAACCTCGAGATGCCGCCCTTCATCGGCGACCTGCGTCGAGAGGAAGATCTTGGTCAGCTGGTTCGGCGCGATCGCGATCAGGCCGCTCGCGCCTTCGAGAGCGGCCATCTCGCCGATGCAGTAGTTCGAGAGCACGGTGATGAGGTGCTGCCGGTCGACCGCTCCACTCGGCGAGTCGTCGACCGTTTCCTCACGATGTCCGTACGTCGTCCCGGAGAGGTAGCCCTCGACCGAGTGGAACCAGAATTCGAACGAGTGCACCTCCTCGAGAAAGCGCTCGTGCTCGAGGTCGTGGACTTCCCGTACCGGTGCGGTGCCCATGGTGTCGGTCTCAGGGTCGCGCGGGCGTCTGGTACTCGATGCCGATTCGACCGAGTCGCGTCTTGAACTCCTTCAGAACCGTATCGGCGAGCACCTGCTCCATCTCCTCCGGCTCCATCGTTCCGAGGTCGACGCCCTGGTACTCCGAATGCGGCCGCTCGATGCCGGCCGCCTCGAGCTCGTTCGCGGTCTGGTTGTTCCGGAACGCGTCCGCGAACGTCGCGAGCATGAAGTAGGACATCTCCTTCTGCATCTGCTCGACCTCGGGGCGCTTCTCGGGATGCTGCTGGATGAGCGAGCCGATCCGGTTCTCGCCGAAGCCCACGTGACGACGCTCGTCGGCGATCGTGCCCGAGAGCGTGTGTGCGAACTTCGCGTTCACCGGCTCGTTCATCGCGTGCATCATCTCGAACACGCTGAAGGCCATACCCTCCAGCACGATGTTCTGTCCGACGACCCCGGAGACGAAGTCCTTGCGGTCGACCTTCTCGAGAAGGATCTCCGCGAACTTCACGAGGTTCGGATTCGCGTACCGCTGGATGGTGCCCTCGAGGTCCTGCTTCTTGACGCCGAGATCGTACAGCCGGTGCGTGAAGACCTCGACGTGGCGGGCTTCGTCGAGGGTCTGCGTCGCGAGGAAGCGGCGGCTCGCCTCGTCCGGCGCCGCGTTGATCAACCCGGACGAGGCCGAGAGCGCACAGCGCTCGCCGACCACGAGCTGGACCGTCGCCTTGATCGTCTCCTCGAGGACGACCTCGTTGTCGAGGATGAAGTCCGGCTCCTTCTCCTCGGGACCGTGCCCGTACTCCGTGTCCATCAGGTAGCTCTGCGGGCACGATTCGAGCCAGTTCTGAATCGAATATGCGTCGATGGTGTCGGCCATGGCGGGTCTTCTCCTGCTCCTGTGTGACCGCCCCGAACGCGGGGCGCTCAGTTGTCTTCGAGCGTAGCAGCGATCCCCGCCGCGAGGGTCAAGCAGAGGCCTGCGACGACGAAGCCGACCACGAACAGCATGTAATCGTCGAACAGCATGGAAGGATCTCCTTTCGCGCTGCGCTGGCGGGGGGTGCGTTTCCGAATTCCTGCAAGCGCGGCGCCAGGGAAAAGCGCCCGGCCCGGCTGGGGGAATTCACGGCGGTGAGAATCCCTCACTCGCGCCATTCCCAGACCGGAGAACGCGTGCGCCCGCGAACGCCCGCCCGGCGGGGATGTGACCGGTGTCATGTGGGGCACGCCGGTTGCTGGCTGGGGACGCATGACCCGGTTGCTGCCCAGAGAGCACGGAGCGTACGCCGAGATCCTCCTGCCCCTCGTCGCGGTCCTCCTCGCCGGAGAGGCGACGATTCCCGCGGTTCTGCTCGCGGTGGCGGCGTTCGCCGCATTCCTCGCGCACGAGCCGGCCACGATCCTTCTCGGCCGGCGCGGCGTGCGCCGCCGGGAAGAGGCACGGGGGCAGGCGACGGCGTGGCTGGCCGCTCTGGTCGCGGTGGGCGCGGTCGGTGCCGGCCTGGCTCTCTGGCAGGCTACCGATCCGGCCGTCCGCTGGGCGGTCGCCGCACCGCTCGGTCTCGCGGCGCTCTCCCTCGTGCTCCTCCTGGTCGGGAAGGAGCGTTCGACCGGGGGGGAGATCGTGGTCGCGAGCACGCTGGCCGCGAGCGCCGTCCCGATTGGCATCGCGGCGGGCCTGTCCGTCGTGACGTCGGTCGCGATCGCCGTCGTCTGGGCGGTCGGCTCGGCGCTCGCGACGGCGACGGTGCGCGGGATCATCCTGGGCGCCAAGCTCACGACCTCGTGGGAGCCCGAGGCGGCGATCACCGCGGCCGTTCTCGTCCTGGCCGCGGCGGCCGGCCTCTCGATCGCCGAGGGGAGCCCGGCATGGCTCGCCCCCGCGCTTTGCCCGCTCGCGCTCCTGTCGGTCGCGCTGGGGACCTTCGCGCCCCCGCCGGCACGGCTGCGTCAGGTCGGTTGGTCGTTCGTGGTGGCCAACTTCGTGACCCTCGGCATCGTCGTCGCCGGCGTTTGACGGGCGCTCCGCCACGCCCAGAGGCGTCCGAGCGTCTCTTCGAGCACCCGGTCGAGAGGGCCGGACGTGTCGATCGCGGTGTGAGGCTCGCCGTCCTCCAGAGGTTCGGCGCGGAAGACTTGCCCCAGGTAGACCTTCCAGTCGGCATCGGAGCGTGCGCGATGCTCGGTGGGCACGGCATCGCGCGCGCGGGACTGGAGACGGTCCCGGATCGTGTCGGGGTCGGTGGAGCACGAGACGAACAGCACGAGCGCGCCGTTCTCGCGGGCGACCGCGCGCAGGGCGTCGCGATCCGCACGACGATGGAACGTGGCGTCGGCGATCACGCTCTGGCCAGTGCGCAGATGGGCCGCGGCTTCGGAGGCGAGGTCTTCGTAGACGCGCCGGCGGGCGTCCTTGCCGTACAAGGCCTCGGTGTGGTCCGGCGGCACGGGTGACAGTGGATCGAGTCCGACCCGTCGCTTGCGGATCTCGTCGCTCGAGAGATGCGGGAACCCGGTCGCGTCGGAAACGCGCGCCGCCAGGGCCGTCTTGCCCGAGCCCGAGAGCCCGGTGAAGGCGACCACGAGCGGCCCCGACGCCCGCCACGCGCCGTGGGTCGCGTAGACGAAGAATTCCTCGGCGTGGCGACGGGCCTTTGCGCGGACGTCGTCGGCGAGGCCTTCGTCGCGTGCGGTTTGCGCGTGCACCATGCCGCGGACGCACGCGCGGAAGACCCGATAGTAGGGGAGCACCGCCAGGAGGGAGTCGTCGCGCGCCTCGTCGGCGTAGGCCGAGAGGAACGCGGTCGCGAGGTCGGGGTCGCCGCGCACCTCGAGGTCCATCGCGAGGAACGCGACCTCCGAAGCCACGTCGATCCATCGCAAGCTCTCCGAGAACTCGATGCAGTCGAAGGCGTAGAGTCCCGCCGGGACCTCGGGCGCCGTGTCCGTGGCTGCCAGCGGCTCCTCGATCAGACACAGATTCGTCGCGTGGAGGTCTCCGTGGACCTCGCGAATCCGGCCCTCCGCGACCCGTCGCTCGAAGAGCTCGCGGTGCTTCGCCAGGAAGAGGGGGCCGAACTCCGCGAGCACGCCGCCGTCTGCGGCCGAGAGGAGGCTTCCCACCGCCGGGGCGCAGTTCCCCAGCACGTCGTTCCACGAGGCGCGGAGGTTGGCGGGCGAGGAGCCGGCGGTGGAAGGGCCATCTGCCGGTGCGGCCGCGTGGAAGCGTGCGAGGTCGCGGCCGAACCGTCCCAGCGTGTCGGCCGTGGCACGGCCGGCCTCGAGAGCGTCCGGCAGCATCCCCTCCGCGGGGAGAGCGCGCATCCACACCAGAGGCTCGATCGCTTCGCCGGCGTCACCATCTCCCGTGCCCAGGGTGAGCGTGCCGTCGGGTCGACGGTGGATTTCGACGACACCGAGGTAGATCGGCGCACACAAGCGTCGGTTCAGCCGGACCTCGTCGGCACAGGTCTCGCGTCGCTTCTCCAGCGTTCCGAAATCGAGGAACGAGAGCGTCACGGCCTTCTTCAGCTTGTACGCGTAGGGCGGAGCGACGAAGACGTGCGAGATCGGCGTTTGAACGTGGGTGACCTTCGCGGGGCGGTGCGGATAGGCCCCGGGCGCCCGGAGGAACTCGACCAGCTCCCTCTGCGGATCGTGCGGAGTCATGTCTGGTTTCCGACGCAGGTCTCGTGCCAACCCGTGTGGGGCTCAGCCCGACTTCTCGTACCATCGACGGATGTAGTCGGCGATCTCTTCCGCGGTCTCGGCGTAGTGGATCAAGTCGACGTCCCCGGGCGCGATGACGCCTTCGGCGGCGAGGAAGTCCGGGTCGAAGGCCGCCCGCCAGAACTCGCGGCCGACCAGGACGATCGGGATCGGCTGCATCTTTCCGGTCTGGACCAGGCAGAGCGCGTTGAACAGCTCGTCGAGGGTGCCGAACCCGCCCGGAAACGCGACGAGGGCGCGGGCGCGCTGGATGAAGTGGAGCTTCCGGATGGCGAAGTAGCGGAACTGAAAGCAGAGGTCCGGGCTGATGTACGGGTTCGGATGCTGTTCGAGCGGCAGGGAGATGTTCAACCCGATCGTCGGTACGCCCGCCTCGTGCGCTCCCTTGTTTCCCGCCTCCATGATCCCGGGACCGCCCCCGGTCGTGATGATGAACTCGCCTTCGCGTCCGGTCTCCTTGGTCCAGGCGGCGACCCGATGGGCGAACTCGCACGCGACGTCGTAGTAGCGACTCTTCGCGACGAGGGTCTTCGCGATCGACACGCTACGCTCGAGATCCGCGTCGCCGGGGGACGCCTGCAGCTGCGACGTGAGTGCGTCGAGTCGGCGTCTTGCAGCGTCGGCCCGGACGATGCGCGTTCCGCCGAAGAGCACGATCGTCGACGCGATGCCGTGCTCCTGAAGGGTCAGCTCCGGCTTCAGGTACTCGAGCTGAAGCCTCGTGCCCCGGAGTTCGTCGCGGTGGAGGAACTTGGCGTCATCGTCTGCGCGGATGTACGCGGGGCTGTCGAGCAGTGCCTGGATCTTCTCCATGGTCCCTACAATTCCACACGGGCGCCTTTCTGCGAACGAATCACCTCGGGCATCCCGGCCTCCTTCAACTTCGCGTGGAGCGCGTCCCGGGCGGGCTCCTCCCCGTGCACGAGGACGGTGCGCGTCACGCGGCCAGCGCGGGCCGTCTCCCGCACGAACCGGAGGATGTCGGCCTGATCCGCATGCGCGGAGAGGCCGTTCAGCACATGGATGTGGGCGTGCACGTCCCGCTCGACGCCGAGGACCCGGACCTTGCTTCGCCTTTCGACGAGCCGCCGTCCGAGCGTGTGCTGGGCCATGAAGCCGACGATGACGACGGAGCTCCTCTCGTCGCCGAGCGCACGCCCGAAATGGTGGACGATGCGACCGCCTTCGCACATGCCGGACCCCGCGATGACGATGCACGGCTCGCCGCTCGTCTGCAGCCGCTTCGAGGCCGCCACGTCGGACACGTACGTGAGTCTCGGCGGTGAGAAGGGATCGTTTCGGTCGAGGATCCGCTGGCGCACGTCCTCGGCGAGGTCTTCGGGGTGAAGCTTGTAGATCTCGGTGATGGCGATCGCGAGAGGGCTGTCGATGTAGATCGGGACGTCGGGCAGGCGACCCGCCTCGTGCAGCCGCTCGAGGGCGAAAAGAACCTCTTGTGCGCGCTCGAGCGCGAACGTCGGGATGTACACCCGGCCGTGGCGCTCGATGGTGGACTCGACGATCGCGGCGAGCTGGTCGTCGATCGTTCGGATGTCCGGATGCAGACGGTCGCCATAGGTGCTCTCCGTGATCAGCAGGTCGACGTCGGGCACGATCTCGGGCTTCTTCAGGAGGGGCAGCTCCTCGCGACCGAGATCGCCCGTGAAGAGCAACCGGGTGCGCTTTCCTCGCTCCATCAAGTCGAGCTGGACCAGGGCCGATCCGAGGACGTGTCCCGCGTTGTGAAACGTCAGCGTCACGCCGGGCGCGACCGGCATCGGGCGATGGGTCGGCACCGAGATCATCTGCGAGACGGCCTTCTGCGCGTCTTCCACCGTGTAGAGCGCCTCGACACGCTCGGAGCTCCCTTCGCGTTGCGCGCGCTTGTTCAGGTAGCGCGCGTCCTGCTCCTGGAGCATCGCCGCGTCCCGCAGCATCACGCTGCAGAGATCGCGGGTGGGGGGCGTGCAGTACACGTTGCCCTCGAATCCGCGGCGGGTGAGCGAGGGGATGTTGCCGCTGTGGTCGAGGTGCGCGTGGCTGAGAACGAGGCAGTGGGCCTCGGAGGCCCACCGGGGTACCTCGCGGTTCAGCCGGTTCGACTCGGCTCTCCGGCCCTGGAAGAGGCCGCAATCGAGCAGCACGTCGATCTCGCCGACGTGGACGCGATGAAGGGAACCCGTGACCTCGTCGGCCGCTCCGTAGAACTCCAGATACAAGAAAAGACCTCCTCTCGCGGCGCGCCCATCCGCGCCGCGAGTGGGGATCCTACACGTTTCGGGGGCTCGTGGTCAGTCGCGAGGCGTTCCGTCCGCGTGCGCCCAGTTCCCGTGGAAACCGAGGGCGATCCGTTCCTGGAGCCAGAGCCGGGCGAGCGGCGTCGCGTCGATCGCCCGCGCGTCGAGGACGTCGACGGCGGTGCGGTCGGTGTTCGCATCGTAGACGAGGTTCAGAACGAAGCCGTCGTCCTCCTCCGCGTCCGGCGCGCGTGGCACGAACACGGGCTCACCGACCCATTGGCCGGGAACGGTCTCGCGATGGACGGAGGTGCCGTCCACGCGATCGTACTTGGTGATGCGCCGGAAGTAGGACTCGACGCCCGCCGCGGGAGAGGCCGTCCCCGCGTAGCCCCAGCGGTTCTCGTACCCGACCCGTCGGTCGTCGAGACGCGGGAACTCGGCGGTGCTGTCGGAGAGCTTCTTCTCCTTGCAGGTGCCCGCCGCCGGGTCGATCTCGTAGAGATAGGGATGGGCGGCGAATCCGCCCGCATCCCGGCTGGCTCCGCTTCGCACCGTCGCCAGGTCCTGGAGCAGGCCAGCCGGGTTCTCGTACGTGCAGGCGTCCATCCAGATCTTGCCGTCCTTCTCGTACGCGTTGCCCGGGTGGAACATGTAGCCGGCCGAGGGCACGTCGATCCACGTGGTCGGGCTTCCCGCCTCGCGCCGGCGCACGCCGAATTTCATGTTCAGGTCGTCGCGCGCCTGCACGGCTTCACCGAACCCGCGACCGTCCAACATCGGCTGGAGGTCGAAGTAGATCGAGCCGAGCGGGAAGATGACGTAGTTCTCGGTGATGGCGAAGTCGTGCATCATCGACGGCCACGGGGCGTCGACGGCCTCGGCGAGGGAGACGGATCCGTCGGGCTCGACGACGTACAGCTGAACGTAGGGCTCGACCGGCTGGTATCCGTGGATGAGCATCTGCCCGGTCTTCCCGTCGATCTTCGGGTGTGCGGTCGTCGACATGCCGAGCATCTTGCCGTCGTAGTCCCACGTCCCCTTGGACGCGAGGGTCTTCGGATCCATCTCGAACGGCGGGGCGACCTCGACCATCGCAAAGAGCCGGCCGCCGTGGGGAACGATGTTCGTGTTCGGTTGCGCGTCGATGCCTTCTTCCGCCCCTCCCTCGGCCTCGACGTTGATTCCGCCCCGGTACAGCCCGCTCTTCTCGGAACGCTCGAAGCTCTCGGTGCGCGCGTAGCGGCTCAAGTGATGGGCCTTGCCGTCCTCGAAGCGGATGGCGTGAACCATCGCGTCGCCGTCGAACAAGTGCAGGGCGCCCGCGCCGACCTTCGGCAGGACCTTCTGGCACGGGCCGTTGCGGTACAACGTGCCGTTCAGCTCGCGGGGGATCTCTCCTTCGACGTCCGTGATCGCGTAGTCCGCCTCCCGGGGGTTCGGGCGGAGGATGCTCGCGAGCATCTCGGCCGGGGTCGCGGCGTGGGCCATCGGCTGTGTCGTCATCGTGCGTCTCCTCGGAGCTCTCGCTCCATGAAGGCCCGGGTCAGCTCTTCGAGGCCGCGACCCAGAACCAGTTTTCCCGCGAGGTGGAGGGCCACCATCCCGTGGACGGTGGACCAGTAGAGGTGGGCCAGTACGTCCGCATCGCCCCGGAGCACGCCCGCCCGGACGGCGTCTTCCACGCACGCGCGCATCACGAGCCACGAGCGCGCCTCGTCCGCATCGGGTGGGGTCGTGCCCGACGGAGGGTCGAGCTCGAACATGATGCGGTAGGCATGCGGCTCGTCGAGCGCGAAGCGCACGTATCCCAGGCAGATCGCCTGCATGCGGCCCAGAGGATTCCGGGTCGAGTCGCGAGCTTCTGCGAGCGCGTCGGCGAAGCGGTCGAACGCGGCGCGTCGCACCGCCTCGAAGATCTCGTCCTTGTTCTCGAAGTAGCGGTACGGCCGCATCGGGCTGCATTCGAGCTCGGCGGCCAGCGCGCGCATCGTCACGCCGTCGTATCCCTTTTGGGCGAAGAGGCGCGTCGCGACGTCGCAGAGTGCGTCGCGGAATCGTTCGACCTCGACGTCGGAGAGGGCGGCCCGGGGCATGGGGAAAGTATTACGGCGTAAAATTTACACTGTCAAGGACTTCGGGGCTTTGCCCCGGCGGCGTCGATCCCTATCGTCGGTCGAGCGAGCCGGTCGAATCGTCGACCCTCCGTGACGAGGAGCAGGAGCCATGGATATCGGCGTACTCGGCATCTTCCAGAACTACCGCGGCGCACAGGACGACGCGGACGTCATCCGCGGCGAGATCGACGTCGCGCTGCTCGCCGAGGAGCTGGGCTACGACTCGTATTGGGCGGCCGAGCACCACTTCTTCGATTACTCGATGTGCCCGGACAACGTGCAGTGGCTCACCGGCATCGCCGGAAAGACCCGGCGCATCAAGCTCGGCACGGGCGCGGTCATCATGCCGTGGAACGACCCCTACCGCGTGGCCTCGAAGGTCGCGCTCCTCGACCAGCAGTCGGGCGGCCGGGCTCTGCTCGGGTTCGGTCGCGGTCTTTCGCGCCGGGAGTACGAGTCCTTCGGAGTTCCGATGGAGGAGGCTCGCGGTCGCTTCGACGAGGGAACCGAGATCGTCGTCCGCGCGCTCAACACGGGCGTGTGCGAGGCCGACGGGGAGTTCTTCAAGCAGCCGCGGTGCGAGATCCGCCCGCGACCGACGGCGACGTTCGCAGACCGGCTCTTCTCGATCGGGGTTTCTCCGGATTCGGCCGTGCAAGCCGCCGTCATGGGGGCGCGCCTCATGGTGCTGGCGCAGCAGCCGTGGGAGGTGTTTCTGGAGACCGCCCTCAACCCGTACCGCGAGAAGTGGCGCGAGGTTCAGGGCAGCGAGCCGCCGCCGCCGGTGTGCGGTCAGCTGGTGTATTGCGACGAGGACGCGGGGCGCGCCGAGGAGCTCGGTCAAACCTACATCAAGAACTACTTCTCCACCGTCGTCGAGCACTACGAGATCGGCGGCAAGCACTTCGGCAAGGGATACGAGTTCTATCGCGACGCGGCCGAGATGATCAGCGCGATCGGGCTCGACGAGATGGCGAACATGTACGCCGGTGTGAACACGTGGGGCACGCCGGAGCAGATCCTCGAGAAGATCGGTCAGCAGCGGAGCATCCTCCAGGCCGACGTCGACGTTCTGGCGATCATGAAGTACGGCGGCATGAGCGACGCGGAGGCGTCGTCCTCCATGAAGCTGTTCGCCGAGAAGGTGGTGCCGGAGCTCCGGGCGACGGCAAAGGGGCAAGCGGCGTGAGGACGCGTACGGCGCGCGCGGACCTCGTTCGACGTGGCTGGGGGGCGCGGCGAGCGTTCGGCGAGTGAGCTCTCGCCTCCTGCTTCGGAGCCTCGCGCTCCTTTGTCTCGCGTGCGTCGTCGGCGCGAGCCCGGCGGGCGCGGAGTCGCTCGCGTCGAAGCTTCCGCTGCAGGGGAAGGATGGAGCGCGGCCGAACGTGCTCTTGCTCACGATCGACACGCTGCGCAAGGACCACCTCGGCGCATACGGCTACCCCCTGCCGACGTCGCCCGCGGTCGACCGACTCGCCGCGGAGGGGGTGCTCTTCACCGACGCGATCACGCCGGTGCCCATGACGGCCCCGGCTCTGGCCTCTCTCCTCACGGGACAGCACGTCCAGCACCATCACGTCACGGTCAATGCGGGGACGTTCCCGGACCACGTCGCGTCGATCGCGCAGTCGTTCCAGGCCGCCGGCTACCACACGGCCGGGTTCTACGGGAACGAGGCCGTCGAGGATCTCGGCCGTGGGTTCGGCGTCTTCGAAGAGTTCGACCGTCGGCTGGTCGACGACCAGATGGCGATGGCCGACGATCTCGGCGTCGCGCAAGCCATCGCGTGGCTCGAGGAGGCGAAGGAGCCCTGGTTCCTGTGGCTTCACCTGATCGACCCCCATGGTCCGTACAACTCGTCGCCCCCCGAGCGGAGCGCCGGCTTCACCTACCCCGACGATCCGATCCTGAGTGAAGAGGTCGAGGTCAGCGAGAAGAACTGGGTCTTCAACGCGATTCCGCGTTACCAGGGCATGGACGACGCGAAGACCCTTCGCGACTACGTGCGCCGATACGATGGAGAGATCGTCGGGAGCGACCTGCAAGTCGCGAAGCTTCGCGCGTGGCTCGAGCGGAAGGGCGAGCTCGATCATACGCTTTGGGTCCTGACCGCCGATCACGGGGAGACG
>JAUIFY010000436.1 GCA_030430245.1 bacterium
ATCCCGCTGCTCCCGCTCTACCTCCAGCAGATCGGCGTCGAGGGACGCGACACCCTGCGCTACTGGACCGGCGCCCTGACGGCCGCGCCGTTCGTCATCGCGATGGTGGCGACTCCCCTGTGGGGCGCACTCGCCGATCGCATCGGTCACAAGCCCATGGTGATCCGATCGGTCGTCGGGATCGCGATCGCGACGATCGGCATGGGCTTCTCGGACACCCCCGTCGAGCTCCTCGGATGGCGCGCAGTCCAGGGCGCGGTGAGCGGCGTCTTCCCGGCCGCCATCGGTCTGCTGACGAGCCTCACCCCCGAAGAGCGCGTCGGGCGCGCTCTCGCGATCTTTCAGGCGACGCGCTCGGCGGCGACGCTTTCCGGGCCGCTGATCGGAGGCCTCCTCGCCGACGTCCTGGGCATCACGCCGCTCTTCTTCGGCGTCGGTCTCGGCGCGCTCGCAACCGCCGTGGTGTGCGCCATCGTACTCGAAGAGAAGCGCGATGGCGCAGACGGCCCGGCGACGGATTCCGGCGTCCGCTGGACCGACCTCGTCCGGAATCGCTCGGTCGTCGGGATGCTCGTCGTCGTTCTTCTCTACCAGGTGACCGTGATGGCTTCGTGGCCGACGCTGGCGCTGTTCGTCGAATCGCTCGGTGTCGAGCGGGACTCGATCGCATCCATCACCGGCCTGGTGATGTTCGCGCAGGGGCTGCCGTCGATGTTGCTCGCAACGACCTGGGTGGGGCTCGTCCCCCGCTTCGGGCTCGAGCGCATCCTCGCGATGGCACTCGTCGCTTCGGCGCTCACGAACGTGATGGTGGGTCTGGCGTCCGACGTCGAGGTCGTTCTCTTCCTCCGCCTTCTGTCCGGTGTCGCGATGGCCGGGTTCGTTCCCCTCGCCTTTCAATGGCTCAACGGCCACGCTCCGGAGAACGCGCGGGGGCGCATGGCCGCGATCAGCTCGACCGCCATGATGCTCGGAAACGTCTTCGGCTCGCTGTTCGGCGGTTGGCTCTCCGTCGAGCTCGGTCTCGGCGCGACGTTCTGGGCACCCGGGATCCTGCTGGGCACGACGGCGGCCGTGTTCTCGCTCGCCACGCGACCGCGCGCATGACCTGGTACGTTCGACGACGATGACGGGCTGGAAGCGGTTCCTGTCGATTCTCGCGACGGCGCTGGTCGTGGGCTTCGTCGGTCTCGAGGTGAACCTCCGACTGTTCGGGGGGCCGATCCAGATCTTCAATCCGTTGAACGGGTTCCACGACGGCGATCCGGTCCTCGGGTGGCGCGGGAAGAAGAACATCCGACGACGGTTCCATACCCCCGAGTTCGATGTTCTCGTCGAGCACGACGAGGAGGGCTTCCGGCGTTCGGCCGTCCCCCGACCGACGGATCCCGAGCGGCGTCTGCTCATCCTCGGCGATTCGCTGGGTTGGGGATGGGGCGTTGCCCAGGGCGAGGTGTTCTCCGACCGTCTTCAGCGCGAGCTCGCACCGGACGTCGCCGTCTACAACCGATCCGTGAACGCCTACTCGACGGGGCAGGAGCTCCTGCTCCTGCGCCAGGAGCTGGCGAAGCGCGACTACGACGACGTCCTCCTCATCGTGAGCCGTACCGACATCGGCGACAACGCCGACGACAAGCGGCACCGTCCGGCGTTCGATCTCGTCGACGGAGCGCTCGTGACGCGAAACCAGCCGCCTCCCGGAGCGCTCAAGAACCCCATCGAGAGTTTCATCGACGACCACAGCCATGCAGCCAACTTCCTGTCGTGGCAGGCCGCCGCGTTCAAACGGTGGTGGCAGTCGCGCCAGGCCCCGCGCCCCGAGATGCCGGAGCCCGACCCGACACTCGAACACGAACGCGTGGTGGAGCCCCCACCGGGGGAAGACGGCCCGAACGGCGCGCGGGCCATGCCCGGCTATCCCGTGACGGAGCGTCTGCTGCTCGAGATCGCCGAGGCGTGCCGGGACCACGGCGCCGCCCTCCATCTCACGTACGCGACGACGTACCTGCACCTTCGACACGATCCGGTCGAGGTCGGCTTTCGCGATCTGGTCGCCGACGTCGCCGAGCGCACCGGCGCCTCGTTTCTCGATCTCAACGATACGCTCGAGGAGCTCTACGCGCGCGACACGAACGCCCTCATCCCGCGCGACGGACACTGGAGCGCGGCCGGACACCGCGCGGTCGCCGACGTGCTGCTTCGGTCGGGCTCACTCGAGTCGAGCGGTCCCGAGAAGGAGTGAAACCCAGGTGCGGGGATCTTCGCTTCGGCCTACTCCTGCGAGTAGGTGGGCGCCGCTTGCTCGCGTCGGGCTTCCCGCGGCTCCCGCGGGCCTGTCCTCTAACGAGCAGAGGTAGCTCCCTGAAACATCGATGTAGGCAGAACGTGTGAGCCCGCACCCGGGCTTCGGACGCGAGCCTACCACCGATGCGCGCTCGATCCTATGGCCCTCCGATCGGATTTCTTCACGACGACGCACGCGGCCGAAACTGAGGAAGCTTCACCTCCCC
>JAUIFY010000178.1 GCA_030430245.1 bacterium
GTTGTCGTCGCGCCACCCCTCCTCGAAGGCAAAGCGATAGAGCTGCCGGATCGAGGAAAGCCGCCGCGCGCGGGTCGATTTCGCCAGGCCCTCGGCATCGCAGGACACGAGGTACGCCTCGACATCCTCGCGCCGGACCCCGGCGAAGCTCAAGCCACGGTGCGTCAACCAGGCGGAAAAATCCTGAAGGTCGCGACCATAGGCAAGGCAGGTATTGTGCGAGGCATCGAGCTCGGCGGCCTGGGCTTCGAGGAAGCCGGAAATCCAGAGGGACTCGTTGGCCGGGCCGGTCATGCGGTGCGGCCAAGCAGGAGCATTTGCAGCGCGGCGCGGCGGGCCGTGTCCTCGAGGCCGATCTTGCGCAGGAATCCGAGCGCGCCGGCAATGTCGTTCGGATCGCCTTCTGCACCCTGGGACAGCACCCGGAGCGCGCCGAGCAGTGCCTCGCCGAAGCGCTGTTCGGTGGCGAGTTCCTCCAGATCCGTCCGCGCCGGCATACCGCTGTCCGAGAAAGCCTCGGCAATGGCACGGGAAAGGTCGTCTTTTGGCGCGCCCTCGGCCGTTCCGCGCGCGATGGAGGGGCGGGATCTGTCGGGCGCGCTCGTCGCCGGCCGGTCCGAGACGGTGGTCGATGCGCCGGTCTTCTCGGCCGCGACTCTCCTGAGCGGCATCTCGTCGGTGCGGCTCGGTCGGTGGAAGCTCGTGCACACACCCGGTCCGCTCGCGGCCGGCGTCCGCGAGGACGATCCGTGGGAGCCCTACTACGAGCGGGAAGAGAGCTACCGGCTGTACGACGTGCGAGCGGATCCCGGCGAGACCGAGGATCTCGCGGAGCGCCATCCCGAGCGCGTCGCTCGCATGCGCGGACTTCTCGACGAGTGGGAGCGCGCCCAGTCGCTCGACGTGATCCAGAGGGCCCGCCCGGAGCCGGTCGACGAGCGGCTTCGGGACATGCTGCGGTCGCTGGGCTATGTCGACTGAGCGGGCATCGGGTCCGCGTTCGGAGAGACGAAGAAAAAGCGAAGCAAGATCGACGTTCGTGCGTTCCAAAACGTTGACGTCCGGACGGATCGTTCGCTACGCGTAAGGTTCACTCCCCGAGTCACCTTATGAAATTAGGTAGTGGCAACGGCCATGCGCTCGATCGGATCGATCTGCAGATCCTCGAGACGCTCCAGGCGGACTGCAAGATCTCACTCACCCGCGTCGGCGAGCAGGTGGGCCTGTCCGCGCCGTCGGTCATCGAGCGCATCAAGAAGCTCGAGAACGCGGGTGTGATCACCGGGTACCACGCCGCCCTGGACTCGCGGGAGCTCGGGCTCGACGTCACCGCCTTCATCGGGGTGGAGCACGCCCAGCTGGCCGACATCAGCGAGTTCGAGGACCTCGTGAGCGCCCTCGAGGGCGTCCTCGAGTGTCATCACGTCACCGGGCAGCATACGTTCCTGCTCAAGGCCAAGACCCGGAACACCTCTTCTCTCGAGAGCCTGATCAGCGAGATCCGCAGGATCCCCGGCGTCGCCCGGACCGAGACGATGGTGGTCCTCTCCACGTACATCGAACGATCCCAGGTTCCCCTTCCCGGCGAGTCCACGCTCGACCAGAGCTCGTCCCCACGGCGGCGGTCACGAAGCAACGGGAGCAAGCCCGTCGCCGCCGCGTCCTGAGTCCCGCGTCGTCACCGGCGAGGTGGCGGGGCGCCTCCGGGCGCAACATCCACGCAAGAGGCTGCAATGAACAACGAAACGAAGTTTACCGAGCTGCGGCGCCTGCAGCGCGAAGCCCAGGGCGCGGGGCTGTACGACCCCTCCCACGAGCACGATGCCTGCGGTGTGGGCTTCGTCGTGAACATGCACGGCAAGAAGTCGCACGACATCGTTCAGCACGGCCTCAAGATCCTGGAGAATCTGACCCACCGCGGTGCGTGCGGGTGCGACCCCCTGACCGGGGATGGCGCCGGCATGCTCATGCAGATCCCGCACGAGTTCCTCCAGGACGAGTGCCGCGAGATCGGTTTCGAGCTTCCGGAGTTCGGGAGATACGGCGTCGGCACCGTCTTCCTTCCGCGCAACGTCTTCGAGCGGAACGTCTGCCTGGAGCTCTTCGAGAAGGTGATCCACGAAGAGGGGCAGAAGTTCCTGGGTTGGCGCGTCGTGCCGATCGACGAGAGTCAGGCCGGGCCCCTGGCGCGATCGTCGATGCCGGAGATCCGGCAGGTCTTCATCGGCGCCGGCCGCAATGCCGACGACTCCGCCGCGCTGGAGCGCAAGCTGTTCGTCATCCGCAAGCGCATCGAGGCGGCGGTCCGGAACTCCAAGCTGAAGGATTCGGAGTCGTTCTACGTGCCGAGCCTCTCCTCGCGGACCCTCGTGTACAAGGGGTTGCTCCTCCCCGAGCAGATTCCGGCCTTCTTCAAGGATCTCCAGAATCCGAAGCTCACCAGCGCCATCGCCCTCGTCCACCAGCGCTTCTCGACGAACACGCTCCCCTCGTGGGAGCGCGCCCATCCGTACCGGATCATCGCGCACAACGGCGAGATCAACACCCTGCGCGGCAACATCAACTGGATGCACGCTCGCCAGAAGATGTTCGCCTCGGAGGCATTCGGCGACGACGTGCAGAAGATCTTGCCGATCATCCAGCCCGGCGGGAGCGACTCGGCCGGGTTCGACAACGCGCTCGAGCTGCTGTCGCACACGGGACGATCGTTGCCGCACGCGGTGATGATGATGATTCCCGAGGCCTGGCAGAAGCACGAGGGCATGAGCCAGGGAAAGCGCGACTTCTACGAGTACCACGCCTGTCTGATGGAGCCGTGGGACGGTCCCGCCTCGATCGCGTTCACCGACGGCTCGATGATCGGCGCCGTGCTCGATCGCAACGGGCTGCGCCCATCGCGCTACGTCGTGACCAAGGACGGACTCGTCGTGATGGCGTCCGAGGTCGGGGTCCTCGAGATCCCCGACGAGGACGTCGTGGCGAAGAACCGGCTGCAGCCGGGTCGCATGTTCCTGGTCGACACCACCCAGGGCCGGATCATCGGCGACGAAGAGATCAAGACCGAGATGGCCGAGCGGCAGCCCTGGGGGGCGTGGCTCTCGGACAACCTGATCCGCTTCGACGATCTTCCCTCGGCGGATCCCGGCGAGGTCGTGCCGGACCACGACGAGGAGCGCCTCCTCACGCTGCAGAAGGCCTTCGGCTACTCGCGCGAGGACGTACGGCTGCTGATGAACCCGATGGCGACGAACGGTCAGGAAGCGATCGGCTCGATGGGCAACGACGCGCCGCTCGCGGCGTTGTCCGACAAGTCGCAGTCCCTGTTCAACTACTTCAAGCAGCTGTTCGCCCAGGTCACGAATCCGCCGATCGATCCGATCCGCGAGGAGCTCGTGATGTCCCTGAAGACGACGCTGGGCTCGGAGCAGAACCTCTTCGAGGAGACTCCGCTGCACTGTCGTCAGCTCGAGCTCGAGCAGCCCGTGCTGACCAACGAGGGGCTGGCGCGGATCAAGGCGCTCTCGAAGCCCGGGTTCGAGACGGTCACGCTACCGACTCTGTACCGGGTCGACGGAGGCGCCGGCGCGCTCGAGAGCGCGCTCGACGAGCTGTGCCGGGCGGCGTCACGGGCGGTCGCGGACGGCGCGACGATCCTCGTGCTCTGCGACCGGGGCGTGGACGCCGAAAACACGGCGATTCCGAGCTTGCTCGCCACGGCCGCGGTCCATCACCACCTGATCCGCGAGGGAACGCGCACCCAGTGCGGGCTCGTCGTCGAGTCGGGCGAGCCGCGTGAGGTGCAGCATTTCGCGTTGCTCTCGGGCTACGGCGCGGGCGCCGTGAATCCCTACGTCGCGCTCGAGACGCTGGGGCAGCAGATTCGCGAAGGCGTCTTGCAGGACGTCGATGCGAAGACGGCCGTCGAGAACTACGTGAAGGCCGTCGGTAAGGGGCTCTTCAAGGTCATGAGCAAGATGGGCATCTCGACCCTCCAGAGTTATCGGGGTGCCCAGATCTACGAGGCGGTCGGGATCAATCACTCCGTGATCGACAAGTACTTCACCTGGACGGCATCGCAGGTCGAGGGCGTCGGACTGGACGTCATCGCCCGTGAGTGCGCCATGCGGCACGAGGCGGCCTTCGACTCGGTCACCTCGAAGGACGACGAGCTCGATCCGGGCGGTCAGTACCAGTGGCGTCGTCGCGGGGAGCACCACGCGTACAACCCGGACACCGTCGCGAAGTTGCAGCACGCGGTGCGCAGCGGAAGCTTCGATCGGTTCAAGGAGTACAGCTCTCTCGTGAACGACGAGAGCCGCCAGCGCTGCACGCTTCGCGGGCTGCTCGAGTTCAAGAAGGGACGTTCGATTCCGATCGACGAGGTCGAGCCGGTCTCCGAGATCGTGAAGCGCTTCAAGACGGGTGCGATGTCGCTCGGCTCGATCAGCCGTGAGGCGCACGAGAACCTCGCGATCGCGATGAACCGACTCGGCGGCAAGTCGAACACGGGCGAGGGAGGCGAGGATCCCGTTCGCTACACGCCCGACGAGAACGGAGACTCGCGCCGCAGCGCGATCAAGCAGGTCGCCTCGGGTCGGTTCGGCGTGACGAGCCACTATCTCGTCAACTCGGACGAGCTCCAGATCAAGATGGCCCAGGGCGCGAAGCCCGGCGAGGGCGGCCAGCTCCCGGGGCACAAGGTCGACGAGTACATCGCGAAGATTCGCTACTCGACGCCCGGCGTCGGGCTGATCTCACCGCCGCCCCATCACGACATCTACTCGATCGAGGACCTCGCCCAGCTCATCCACGATCTGAAGAACTCGAACAATCAGGCGCGCGTCTGCGTGAAGCTCGTTTCGGAGGTCGGGGTCGGCACGGTCGCCGCCGGCGTCTCGAAGGGCAAGGCGGACGTCGTGCTGATCAGCGGCTACGAGGGGGGCACGGGCGCCTCGCCGCTCACCTCGATCAAGCACGCGGGTCTGCCGTGGGAGCTCGGCCTCGCCGAAACGCAGCAGGTGCTCGTGATGAACGATCTCCGGGGCCGCATCAAGGTCGAGACGGACGGCCAGCTCAAGACCGGGCGCGACGTCGCGATCGCGACGATGCTCGGGGCCGAGGAGTACGGCTTCGCCAGCTCGGCCCTGATCGCATCGGGCTGCATCATGATGCGTGTGTGCCATCTGAACACCTGCCCCGTCGGAATCGCGACGCAGGACAAGAAGCTCCGCGAGCGCTTCACCGGCAAGCCCGAGCACGTGGTGAACTTCCTCACCTTCATCGCCGAGGAGGTCCGGGAGATCATGGCGGAGCTCGGCTTCCGAACCATCGACGACATGGTCGGTCGGGTCGACATGCTCGACGCGACCGACGCCGTCGATCATTGGAAGGCGAAGGGGATCGACCTGACGGAGATCCTGCACAAGCCGGAGGTGCCGTCCGACGTCGCGATCCACTGGGTCGAGCCGCAGGATCACGGGCTCGAGAAGGCGCTGGACAACCAGATCATCGAGTTGGCGAGCGACGCGCTCGAGCACAAGAAGCCCGTCGAATTCGCGCTCCCGATCAAGAACGTGAATCGAACCGTCTGCACGATGCTCTCGGCGGAGATCTCACGCCGGCACGGCGAAGGGGGGCTGCCCGACGACACGATCAAGATCCACTTCCGCGGATCGGCCGGGCAGAGCTTCGGTGCCTTCCTGGCCAACGGGATCTCGATTCGGCTCGAGGGCGATGCAAACGATTACTTCGGCAAGGGGATGTCGTCCGGCCGGATGGTCGTCCATCCGCCGGAGAAGTCGACCTTCGTGCCGGAGGAGAACATCATCGTGGGCAACGTCTCGCTCTACGGCGCGACCGGAGGCGAGGTGTTCCTCCGGGGGATGGCCGGCGAGCGCTTCTGCGTGCGGAACAGCGGCGTGACCGCCGTCGTCGAAGGTGTCGGCGATCACGGTTGCGAGTACATGACCGGCGGCCGCGTCGTCGTGCTCGGCGCGACCGGTCGGAACTTCGCCGCCGGCATGAGCGGCGGAATCGCCTACGTGTACGATCCCGAGAACACGTTCGAGCGGAATCTGAATCTCGGCATGGTCGAGCTCGAGCCGCTCGCGGACGACGACGCGGGATTCGTGCACGATCTCGTGCGTCGCCACTACGACTACACCCAGAGCCAGGTCGCCTGGAGGATCCTGTCGGGCTGGAAGCAGCTCGTCGGGAACTTCCGCAAGGTGATGCCGACCGAGTACCGACGCGTGCTCGCGCAGCGCGCGGCCGCGAGCCGCTAGGCACGAAGGCCACAGGAGAAGCACCGTGGGAAAGATCACTGGATTCATGGAGTTCGATCGCAAGCTGCCGACCCGTCGGCCGGTCGAGGAGCGCTTGCGCGATTGGAACGAGCTCGAAGGGAAGCTGTCGGACGAGGAGCTGTCGCTCCAGGGGGCGCGCTGCATGGATTGCGGCATTCCGTTCTGCCACCAGGGTTGCCCGCTCGGAAACATCATCCCGGACTGGAACGACTTCACGTATCGGGGACAGTGGGAGGACGCGATCGAGCGCCTTCACTCGACGAACAACTTCCCGGAGTTCACCGGTCGGGTCTGTCCGGCGCCGTGTGAGGAGGCGTGCGTTCTCAACATCAACGAGACGCCCGTCACCATCAAGCAGATCGAGAAGCAGACGATCGACCGGGCCTTCAAGGAAGGCTGGGTGAAGCCGCAGACGCCGGAGAAGAAGACCGGCAAGAAGGTCGCCGTGATCGGCTCGGGCCCGGCGGGACTCGCCTGCTCGCAGCAGCTCGCCCGCGCCGGACACGACGTCACCCTGTTCGAGCGAGCCGACCGCATCGGCGGTCTCCTGCGCTACGGCATTCCGGACTTCAAGATGGAGAAGCACCACATCGACCGCCGGATGGAGCAGATGGCGGCCGAGGGCGTCACCTTCGAGACGGGAGTCGAGGTCGGCGTCGACGTGACCGCCGACGAGTTGAAGAAGGACTTCGACGCGGTCGTCATCTCGACCGGCGCGACGCAGGCACGCGACCTTCCGGTGCCGGGGCGCGAGCTCGGCGGCATCCATCTCGCGATGGAGTTCCTCCCGCAGCAGAACAAGGTGGTCGCGGGCGACACGGTCGAGAGCCAGATCCGTGCGGACGGCAAGAAGGTCGTGATTCTTGGCGGCGGTGACACCGGGTCGGACTGTCTCGGCACCTCGAACCGACAGGGGGCCGTTTCGGTGCACCAGTTCGAGCTGCTGCCCAAGCCGCCCGAGTCGCGCAAGGACGAAGAGGTCGCGCCGTGGCCGCACTGGCCGATGATCCTGCGCACGTCGTCGTCGCACGAGGAAGGCGTGACGCGCGACTGGTGCATCAACACCAAGCGGTTCAGCGGCGACGAGCACGGCAACGTGAAGAAGCTCCACGGCGTGCGGCTCGAGTGGGAGAAGCCGACCGACGGTGGCCGGCCGAAGATGGTGGAGATCCCGGGAAGCGAGTTCGAGATCGAAGCGGACCTCGTGCTGTTCGCGCTCGGATTCCTGGGCCCGGAGAAGCCGCTTCTCGAGCAGTTCGGCGTCGAGCTGGACGGGCGCGGAAACGTCGCCGCGGACTCCAAGTACGCGACGAGTGTGCCCGGGGTGTTCACCTGTGGCGATGCGCGCCGCGGTCAGTCCCTCGTCGTCTGGGCGATCTGGGAGGGCCGCGAGGCGGCACGCGGTGTCGACGAGTACCTGATGGGGCACACGACGCTGCCCACGAGCCCGATGATCTGAGCAGACGCGGCCGCGGGCGCTACGGGGCGTCGGCGGGCGATGCGGGCGTCCAGCCGACGCACGTTTGCACCGGCAGCGGGGGGTAGCGCGCGTAAGTGGGGTCGTCGGCGGCGCGGCCGCAGAGCCAGAAGACGCTGCCCCTTCCCGACTCGACGCGTCGGGCGTGTCGGCACGTCGCGCAGAGTCCGACGAGGTGTTCCTCAGGGTGAGACACCGCCGGTGAGCTTTGCAGCCCGAGCTCGCTTTCCCAAGGCCAGTAGCATGGCGGTCGTTGCGGCGTCGTGGTACCTCGCTGGGGTGACCGTTCGCAGCCTGGAACGGTTCCCGCGGGGGGCATCACGAACGACAGGCGACCGAAGAACCCGACCCTCCTGAAGCAGGCCCCGGTGCGTCCGGCACGCGCTCGCGAGGAACGAGATTTCGATCTCTTGCTCGAGGACCTTCGGCGGGAGCGCGATCGAATCGACGGAGAGAGGCTTCGCCTCGAGCAGCAATGCCGTGAGCTTCGAGAACGTCTCGACGAGGCCACCGCACGCGCGCAGCGCGACGAAGCGCTGATTCTCGCTCAGCACAAGGAGTTCCAGGTCCTGAGCGAAACCTTGCACAAGGTCTTCCAGTCGCACACCTGGCGGCTCGGCGCTCCGCTTCGTTCGATCGCGCAGCGCGCTCGACGCATCCTCGGCTTGCCCGACCCCGGTCGCATCGGTCCGGGAGCGCGGCGTCGGTTCGCCGGTGAGGTGTCGAAGGTCGCCCTCCTCCTGTCCGGGTGCCCCGGCGATGCGAAGCGCTACCGCTGCGATCATCTCGCGGAGCAGCTCGAGTCCCTCGGCGTCAGCGCGGAGACGGCCACGCTCGGAGAGATCGATCTTCCCGATGCGCTCGAGTGCTTCTCGATCTTCGTTCTGCATCGCGTGGCGTACGACCGGAACGTCGATTGGTTCCTGCGCAAGGCGCGTGAGCGGGGCGCACTCGTCCTGTTCGACACCGATGACTGGGTCTTCGATCCCGAGGCGTATCGATTCATCGATACGAAGGGAATGAGCGAGCGCGATCAGAAGCTCTATCGCACGGGACTGGAACGCTATCGTGAGACGATCGCGCGGTCGGCCGGTATGACCGTATCGACCGAGGCCCTGTTCGATCTCGCGAGAGGGCTTCAGAAGGAGGTTCGCGTCCTTCCCAACGTCGTCAGCGCCGAGATGGCGCGGCTCGCGACGTCGGCGCGGGCGGGGACGAGCTTTCGTCGGACCGGAGGGGGGTACGGATCGACGCTCACGCTCGGGTATCTGAGCGGAACGCCGACGCACCGGAAGGATTTCGCCGTCGCCGAGGACGCGATCGAGTGGGCTCTCGAGACGTACTCGTCGGTGCGGCTCTTGACGGTGGGCCACATCGACGTCTCGGAGCGGTTCGGGCGCTTCGGAGAGCGGTTCCAGCACGTTCCCCTCATGCCGTGGCAGAGACTTGCGGACACGCTCACTCGGATCGACGTGAACCTCGCGCCGCTCGAGCCGGACAACCCGTTCACCGCGTCGAAGAGTGCGCTCAAGTACTTCGAGGCGAGCCTCGTCGGAGTTCCGACGATCGCGTCCCCGACCCCGGACTTCCGCCGGGCGATCGACCACGGCGTGACGGGTTGGCTGGCCGAGACGCCCGCCGAGTGGAAGGACGGTCTGCGGCAGCTGATCGAGGCCCCCGACTTGGCGCGGGAGATCGGCGAGAAGGCGCGTGACGACGTGCTGTCCAAGCACACGACGATGGCGCAGGCGCAGAGCAGCCTCGAGACGATTCGCTCGTTCGCCGCACCCGTGGGCGACGAGCCTCTCACGATCAACTGGATCCTTCGCGCACCGATCGCCGGTACGGGAGGTGGCTACTGGACGATCTTCCGTCTCGCGAACTTCCTCGGCGCGGCCGGTCATCGCGTGCGTGTGTACGTCGAACCGATCGCTCATCTCGAGGGGAAGTCCCATCAGGAGATCCAGGAGTTCCTCGAGAAGAACTTCGGTCCCCTCCGGGTGCAGACGGTCGTCGGCCACGATCGGATCCTGCCGGCCGACGCGACGATCGCGACGAATTGGCCGACCGCGTACACCGTCGCCGAACAAGAGGACAGCCTCTTCCGATTCTACTTCGTTCAGGACTTCGAGCCGGAGTTCTACTCGGATCGGGATCCCCTCTATCGCGAGGCCGAGCGGACGTACGACCTGCCCTTGCAACACGTGTGCATCGGGCGCTCTCTCGCCTCCCGGATTCAGCGTCTCACCGGCCGCGCGACGGAATGCATCGATTTCGCCGTCGACACGGAGGTGTTTCGGACGCAGGTTCCCGTGGCACAACGAGGCGGCCCCACGCGCGTGTTGTTCTTCGCCCGGCCGGGGATCAAGCGCCGCGGCTTCGATCTCGGAGTCGAGGCGCTCGAGCGGTTGGCGCGCGAACGGCCCGGCGTGGAGATCTGCATGTTCGGCGCCGAGGACGACGAGCTTCGCGGCGTACGCTTCCCGTTCACCAACCTCGGCGTGCTCGGGCACCACGAGCTCGCGAGAGCCATGAACGACGCCCACGTGGTGCTCTGCTTCTCGCTCTCGGCAAACGTATCGTGGGTGCCGCTGCAGGCGATGGCGTGTGGATGTGCCGTCGTGGAAGCCGACGTCGCAGGTGTCCGCGAGATGGTCGAGCCCGGCACCTGTCTCCTCGCGGAGCCGGTCCCGGAACGCGTGAGCGAGGCCTTGCTTCGTCTGGTCGACGACGACGAGCTCCGGTGCGGGCTGGCGGAAAAGGCGACGGTCGCGCTGGCCGAACGTTCCTGGGAGAGCTCGGCCCGACAGTTCGAGCAGATCCTTCAGGCGCGGTGCTTCGTTCGTGCTTCCGGATCGACGCCGGCGGTGGCGTCCGACGGCGTCGCCGCGCACGAGACGAAGGTCCGTGCCGCGACCGCCGGCTGAATCCCGAGCGCGGTCAGGAGGAGCGCAGCGACCAGCTCTCGCCGTCGAGCGTGGCCCGGTTCTCGCGCTGTAGCTTTCGCAGGTGGGAGCGCACCGACGTCGCCGCGGCCGGGTGGAGGAACCTCGGAACGTCGGCGTACATGCGCTCGACCATCTCCGTCACGAGGGCGACCCCTTCGCCCAGAAGCTCGACGATTTGCTCTTCGCGGAGCTCCCGGTGCGCGATGTACTCGCGGATCTTCCCGCTCGCGTCGCGAATCGCCGGTCCGTGCGCGGGGTACAACACGGCGGGCTCGAGCTCGAGAAGGAACCGGAGCGAGGCCATGTAATCCAGGAGGTCGCCCCCGTGCTCGGGGATGACCGTCGTGCCGGCGCCGAGAACGACGTCGCCGGTGAAGATCGCGCGCTCCTCGCGGAGCAGGTAGCAGAGATGGTCCTCGGCGTGTCCCGGCGTGAAGAGCGCCTCGAGAGTCGCACCGTCGGTCTCGATCACGTCGCCGTGATCGACCGGCACGACGTCGTCGCCCCCCTTGTCGTCGTGGCCGGGAAGAGGCCTCTTCTTGACGGGCATGGCGCCATAGTGCGCGTGGATCTGCGGGCAGCCTCCGATGTGATCCGGGTGCGCATGGGTGAGGACCATCTCGGCGGGAACGCGTCCGTCGAGCGCTTCGTCGAGGAGTGGCAGGTAGCTGCTGATCCCCTGGCCCGTGTCGAGGAGAATCGGCCGCTTCGACGTGCCGACGATGTACGTGTTGGTTCCCGGTCCGGTGAACGCACTCGGATTCTGTCCGAGGACCGTTTCGACGCGGTCGCTCCATCTGTCGATGTCGGGCATCGACAAGCCGATCATGTTGCCCTGGACGATGCGGCCGGGGCGGTCGGTCATTGGGTCGAGGCGCTCTTGGCGGCGACGGACACGCGGCCGATCCAGTCGTGGTAGCTACCGTCGTACCCGACGGCTTCCTGCTGTTCACGGACGTGATTCATCAACGACTCGTGGCTCGCGCGCGGCACGGAGTCCTCACCCAGGAGCTCGGCAACGAACTCGGCGACCTGTCGGCTGTGCTTGCGCGAGGCGACGAGGTTCCCCTTCCCCGTGACGACGTTGCCGCAGCCGAACACGTTGTCGAACGTGGTGACGCGACCGTGCTCGGTGTCGTCGAGCCGAAGGAGCTCGCCGTCCATTGGAAGCCCTTTGATCGGCATCGGGATCGAGCCGATCGATGAGATCACCATCGGTGCTTCGACGTTCTGAATCTCTCCCGGCACGATGACGGCCTTGCCGCCCGCGCCGATTCGGGTGCGTGCGAAGCGCAGACCGTCGAGCATGTCGCCGTGCGTGAGGAGTCCGACGGGGCTCCAGAGAGGGTCGACCGAGAAGAGGTACTTGCGCTGCGCCTTCTCGAGGATGCGCCGGCGGACCGCTTCGATCTTGGCGAGCTGCTCCGGCTTCGCGTTCGGCGGTGCCTCCGCGAGGGGCATGTCCTCGATGCGGCGGCGGTAGTACAGCGTGCAGCCCTTCAAGCCGAGGTCGTCCCATGGGATACCGTGGCGCTCGAGCGTGCTCGGGATTCCGTCGACCTCCATCTCGAAGAGGTCCTGATCGATGCCGCGCTCCTTCAGCTTCTGGCACGTGCTCTCGAGCATGAGGACCTTGGCGACGTCAATCGAGGCGAGTCCGCCTCCGACGACCGCGGTGCCGTCGTGGATCTGGTACGACGGCCCGTCGTAGCCCTCCTCGCGGTGGTGATTGAACCAGTAGATGAAGGGGTTCTGGTACACGAGGCCGCGGTTGATATAGGCATCCGCACCCGAGACCGGCAGCGGCCGATCGCGCCACGCGCCGTTGGCCAAGATCACGAGGTCGAAGTTCCACTCCGTGAGAAGCTGGTCGAACGAGACGTCGCGACCGATCCCGGTGCGCGGGATGAAGTGGACACCGTCGCGGGTGAGCTTGGTGTCGATGAGACCGTACTCCTTCTCGCGCAGGGCTTCGTGCCATGCCGGCAGGCCGTCCTCGACCTTCCCGTACGGGCGGTCGTTCTGCTCGAACACCACGCAGAGCGCCCCCGCGGCCGCGAGCCGGTCCGCCGCCTCCGCGCCGGCCGTCGCGCCGCCGATGATGGCGATGTGCGCGCGGTATGCTGCACCTTCGGACATGACGTGTGGGGTGCGGGCGGGGAGTCCGCGCGCTCCCTTTGGCTACCGGCTCGGGGGTAGAATCGCAAGGAATGCCGCGGACATCGCCGGCTCGAACGAGGAGCGCGTCGGCGCGTTCCGGCGCGCTGGATTTGAGTCGCGGCGTCGCGTTTGCTCTGGGCTCTCCATGCAGGTCGAGAGTGAGAGGATCTCGCGCGGCGTCCTCTTCTGGGGTGCCGCCGCCGTACTCCTTCTCGTCCAGCTGGGCGTGCCGAGTCTCCGCGGCTCCGAAGACCGGTTCGCCGAGATCACGCGCGCGATGATGCGCGACGGTGATTTTTTTCACCCGATGCTCAACGGTGCGTCGCACTTCCACAAGCCGCTGGTGAAGTCGGTCTACGATTTCGGCCGCAACGGCGCTCCCTCCACGCATCCACAGCTGCACGACTGGCTCGCCGTCGAACTCCTGGAGCACGGTTGGAGCATGAAACACATCCACCGTCTCATCGTCACCAGCGACACCTATCAGCGGGCTTCGGGCACGGGCGGCC
>JAUIFY010000179.1 GCA_030430245.1 bacterium
GATGCCCCGGCGAGTCCCGATCTTGTCCTTGTACTTGAACCCCTTGCTGCCTGCCGCCTTCCAGCACGGATTGCCGGTGCAGGTTCCGCCCGCGGGCACGCGCGCCTCGAGAACGAGATCGTGGCCAGAAACGTTTCCATCGAAGAGGCAGACGTCCCAGCCCGCGCCGGCCGGCTGGGTCGGGTCCCCGAGATCGCCGAGCGTCGTCGCGGCACCCTTCTTCCACGTGTAGACGAATCGATCCTTGAAGCTCAGCGGCCCGGGCTTGAGGGTCAGGACCGACTTGAGCGCGGTTCGACACGCAGGATCCGGCTCGGTCGCGCCCCCGCAAGTGCCCGCCGTGCAGACGTCGGGCCGCGTGCACGCCCGCCCATCGTCACACGGCGAGCCGTCGGACTCGACCTGGCACACGGCGTCGCAGCAGTCTCCCGGCGCGGTGTTCCCATCGTCGCACGCTTCTCCCGCCGTCACGACACCGTTGCCACACGACGTGAAGGTGCAGTTTCCATCGCAGCCGTCGCCGTCGATCGCGTTGCCGTCGTCGCACTCCTCGCCGGGATTCGTGATCGCGTCACCACACGTGACTTCGTCGGCGCCGACGTCGACCCGGGGTCCCGAGAGGCGCGCCGCACCGTCGAGGTCGACCTCGCCCGGATCGACCGTCGTCGCGGGATCGCCGGCATTGACCGCCGGGGACTGTCCATCGACGTGAGCGTCGCCGGCACCGGGCGCCACGAGCTCCGGATCGGCGAACTGCGAGTGCGCGTCCTGCCCCTCGGCAGCCCGGTACGCCGCGAAACCGACGTGCTCGGTCCCGTTCCACACGAAGCGTGCGCTCGCCGCGCCGTCGTCGACGAACCACAGGTTGTAGTCGAACGAATTGTTCTGGTTCCCGCTGCCGTACGACGCCAGGAGGAGATTCTCGGCGGTTGCGTAGAAGACGTTGTTCCGGATCACGTTGTTCTGCGCATGCTGAACCCAGATCTCGCCGAACCCCTCCGCCAGCGTGTCGTTGCGGTAGAAGGTGTTGTTCCGGAACTCGCAACTCTGGACGGTACCGACCGAGCCGTTGAACCCGCCGAAGACGAGGCCCACCTTGTCGTTGTCGTAGATCACGTTGTTGCGCACGACGATTCCGCTCGTCACGAGCCCCGCGTTCTCTGCCCCGATCTCGATTCCCAGATCGCTCTGGGTCACGACGTTGTTCTCGATGACGATGTCCTTCCCGCCGTCCACGTAGATGCCGGCACCGAACCCCCCACCGTAGTTCGCGTTGGCGCGGAGGACCGTATTGCCGGCGCAGAGACCGTTTCTCGCCACCTTGGTCGGATCGGGCTGGATGTCGGTCTCCCCTCCGATGAAGTCGATGCCGATGCTGTTGACGTCGCGAACGACGTTGTTCGTCACCTCGAAGTCCGTCACGTTGCCGTTCAGCGTGAGGGCCTCGCTCTGCGCAGGCTCGCAGTCGTGGATCTGGTTCCCGTCGATGATCAGGTCGGAAATGGGCTGTGGCTCGGTGCCGTAGACCGTGATCCCCATGGCGTGTCGGCCGCGGATCTCATGGATCTCGTTCTCGCGGATCTCGATGTGCGAGCCCGCCCCGAGGATGCGGACCCCCGAGCCGTCGTCGACGCCGAGGTTGTTGCGGATCTCGAAGCCGACGAGACGCACGTAGCTGCGGTCCTCGATCCGGACCATGTCCGCGCCCGGGACGCCGGTACCATCGATCACCGGCGATTCGCCCGGGGCGGCCTCGAGGGAGACGTAGCCCGCACCGGCGCTGCCGCTCGTGGGAAACACGATCTTCTCGAAGTACGGACTCGCCTTCTCCCGAACCTCGATGGTGTCGCCCCCGACCGCGACGTCGAGCGCCGCCTGGATCGTACTGAAGTCCCCACCCGACTCCGCCACCACCCAGGTGGCCGCAAGGGCCGGGGTCGGAAGCAGGAGAATCGCGCACCAAAGCGCCGCACCGCCGGCCGCCATCCGCGTCATGGGCTCGCATCGTGGACATCGCTCCCCGCCGGGTCAACGAGAAATCTCGACCGGGTGCACAGCACGGGCCGCGCCTCCGGTTGGCGGTCGAGCCCCGACACCTGCTACTCCGTCCGCGACGGCCGCCGGGCTCACCCGAGCCGAAGGGCGTCTCGCGAATCGATGAAACACCCTCCCCTGTCGGTCTCGACCCTCGTCGCGTTTGCCTCTCCGGCGGCGCCCATCTCGGCGCTCGGCCTGCCGCTGGTCGTGTACCTGCCTCCATTCTACGCGGAGGACATGGGGATCGGACTGGGCCTCGTCGGCACGGTCTTCATGATCACCCGATTCTGGGACGTGCTGACCGATCCACTGCTCGGCGTCGTCTCCGACCGCTTCCGCACCCGCTGGGGACGCCGGCGGCCGTGGGTCGTGGCGTCGGTCCCGGTCGTTCTTCTCGCCGTCTGGCAGATCTTCATGCCCACACCGCCGGTCGACTGGCTGTACCTGCTCGGTTGGATGATCTTCCTGTACGTGGGCTGGACGCTTCTGAC
Organism: bacterium; assembly: GCA_030430245.1. Lineage (GTDB taxonomy): Bacteria > Desulfobacterota > Binatia > UBA12015 > UBA12015 > VGTG01. The sequence goes on from JAUIFY010000179.1 coordinate 2,529, forward strand.
GATCTCGCACATGTCGTGGGGGGCCGAGCTGACGCCCGACTACGACGAGCGCTCGCGCGTCCAGGCCGCCCGCGAGATCGCTCTACTCCTCGGGGTGGTGGCCGTGCTCGCGCTCCCGGCGATTCTCGAACAGGCCGATCCATCCTCGACACGCGCGGAGCGCCTGGCCGCGATGGGATGGTTCATCGTCCTCTTCCTCCCGCTCACCGTCGCGTGGGCCGTCTCGAAGGCGCCCGAACGCGAAGCTCCCGATTCCCCCCAACTCGGCTGGCGGCGAGCCGTCGCCCTCGTCACGGGGAACGCTCCACTTCGTCGGGTCCTCGTGATGGACGCGATCTCCGGCGTGGGCGGGGGGATCATCTCCTCGCTCTTCCTCTTCCTCGCCGACGACTTCCTCCATCTCTCGAGGCAGGCGAGCTTCCTGCTGCTGCTCTACTTCATCTCCGGCGTGAGCTTCATCACGCCGATGGTCCGGCTGAGCTACCGGATCGGCAAGCATCGCACGCTGGCGTTCTCGTCGCTCTTCACGGTCGTGACGATGCCGGCCGTCTTGCTCGTGCCGCCCGGGGACGTCTGGCTCGCGGGCGGGTACTGCATTCTGGTCGGAATCAACCTGGGCGTCGGGCCCTTTCTCTTCCGATCCATCATGGCCGACGTCGCCGACCAGGACCGCGTCGAATCCGGCGCGCAACGGACGGGCCTCTACTACTCGCTCCTGACGATGACGAACAAGGTCGGCTATGCCGTGTCGATCGGTGTCGTCTATCCGGCGCTGGAGTGGATCGGCTACGCACCGGGGGCCGAGAACACGCCCGAGGCGATCGCCGGGCTCGCCGCGATGTTCGTCTGGCCGCCCCTGGTGCTGTTCGCCTGCGTCGGCCTTCTCATGTGGAGCTTCCCGATCGACCGCGAGCGACAGGAGGAGCTTCGCCGCCAGATCGAGCTCCAGGAGCGGGCGACCGAAGGCTGAGGTCTCTCTCACTCGAGGAGAAAGGACCGCAGCGCGTGCGGTGGAACCAGCGTCCGCACGAGTCCGCCCTCGAGCGGCTCGGTGGGACCCGAGGGCTCCTCGTCGAGTCGCACCGGCGTGACCGTCGCCGCGCCGAGGTCGGTTCTCAACGAGACCAGCTCGTCGACGTCACTCGGGTTCAGCAAGCGCACGACGACGCCACGACCCTCCTCGGCGGGCTTGCACGCCTCGAGCTGCACGGCGTTCGCCTCGAGCGATACTCGGGGCGCGTCGGCGGGCAGCAGCGGCGACTCGCCGGCGGGAACGCCGCGCAACCCGAGCTCGAAATCCCGCACGGCGAGCGGCGCCACGCCCGGTGCGAGCGTCATCCGAAACTCGAATGGCCCGAGGCATTGCGCCCCCGGCGTGCGGACCACCGGCCCGGCCGGGATCGGTCGCGAGTCGAGATCCATGAGCGCGAGCCAGCCCACGGACCGCAGCGCGGTGATGACGATGACGCCATCTTCGGTCACCTCGGCCTCGGGCAACCCGGGAGCGCCGACCGTCAGCCCCCCGCACGCGACGAAGCCTTGCTGGCAGAACGTCGCCGGCGCCGGATGGACCCATCCGGTCGTGTCGACCTCGGAGGGAGACCGCGCGACGACGTCGCACGTCGTCGCGGCGCAAGCGTCCCGCCCGTCGCCCCCGGTCGGAAACAGGAGACGCAGACGATGATCCTCGGCGGCGTTGTCGAGGCGGACCGCGAGGTCGATTCGATCGACTCCCTCGGCGAGCGAGGCGTCGACGACGATCTTCGACGTCACCCGTCTCCGACTCCGATGCCGACGGTCGGCATCGAGTGCCATCGGCGTCGAGAAGCTCCGCTCGATGCGGAGCGACTGGAGGCCACTCGGATGACGCCGCCGTCGGACGCGGACGGACTCGAGCCGTGGCTCCGCCGGCCCGGGGACGGGGTCGAAGTCGTACGTATCGCCGCGGTCCCCGATGTCCTCCAGACCGCAGAGTCCGCGATACGACCGGTCGGCCAACGCCACGTCCAGGGTTCCGTCGGGAGCGACGACGACGGAGATGCCCTCCTGCGAGATCTCGGTGCCCTCGTCTTCGACGTCCGGCCGGGGTGCGGTCCGCTCGAGCCGCACCCGCTTCCACCCGAAGGCCGGCACGTCGTGCACCACCGCCTCGATCGAGACCGGCCCCTTGTCGACCTCGAGTCGGAGACGCGGCGAATCGGGGTCGCGAACCACCCGCGCGGGCGTACCGTCCACGGTGTACCCGAGGTCCTCGGCCGTCGCGCCGAGCATCGGATGCACGAGCAACCGGCGCTCGACGTCCCCGCCGAACTCGACCCAGTTGTCGGCGTCGAGGGGCACGCGGACGACGTCCGTGCGCGGATACGGCGAGGGGTTGAAGACGGCGACGTCGAACTCCAGGCTCCACGGCCGCCGGCGCGCGGCGTCGAGCCCCGCGAGACGCTCGAGACAGCGGTCGGTCGTCTCACGCGCGAGCTCGATTGCCGCGTCGTAGCGCGCTTGGCCCTGCTCGTGGACCCGGTCTTGCGAGCAACCGCAGATCGAGTCGTGGGCCTGGTTGCACAGGAGCGAGCGCCACGCGCTCCGCAGGCCGGCACGCTCGTCTCGAAGACCGCTCCGCGCCGCGATCGCCGCCCACGGCTCCGCCCACCCGGTGAGCTGTGCCTCCGCCTCGCGGTTGCGGCGTTTCAGCGGAAGCCGCGCCGACCAGACGCCCGGCAGCAGGTTCGCGATACGGCCCCCCACGAGCTCCCCCCGGAACGTCGGCGCGTCCTCGGACAGGCCTTCGGCGAAGTCCTCGAGCAGCCCGCGCCGAACGTTCCATCCGGTCGAACGCCGCAGGACCTCCAACGCCGCGCCGACACCGGGACGAGGCACCGCGTGATCGATGCCGTTCATCAACAGCACGCGGTCGTTCTTCGTCCGCTCGGCCAGAGACTCGGTGAGCGACTGCAGGTACACGGCCGCACTGATCGGATCCTCGGGCAGCCCACACGCGCCGAAGTACCCCTCCCCGAGATGATGCACGAGCACCGACGTTCCGTCGGGTGCCACCCAACGGTACTCCGCGGGAAGATCGTCGATCTCGGCGCCGTTGCCACGCCAGTACACGAACGGCCCGAGCCCGAACCCGGCGAAGATCTGGGGCAGCTGCGCCGGATGGCCGAACGAATCGGGCGTGTAGGCGACCTTCGACACGCCCCCGAACGCGGCCCCGACCCGCCGTCCCTCCAGCAGGTTCCGGATGTGGGTCTCTCCGGCCGGGAGGAGCGAGTCCGGCTGGACGTACCACGGTCCGATCGCAATCCGGCGTTCCCGGCACGCGCGCTCGAGCTCCGACCGACGCTCGGGGCGGATCTCGAGATAGTCCTCGAGAACGATCGTCTGTCCGTCGAGGAGAAAGCGGAACTCGGGATCCTCGGCCGCGAGATCGAGGACGCGGTCGATCGCGTCGACGAGGCGGGCACGAAAGCCCTGGAACGTCCGGTACCACTCACGGTCCCAGTGCGTGTGCGAGACGAGCGTACAGTGCACTCGCAGATTGATCGCAGCCGGCCTACACCGTCGCAAGCTCGCGGAGGACGCGGCACGTGGCGGGGCAGCGGACCCGACCGGACTCCACCACCGAACGCAGTCGGGCGAGATCCTCCCATTCGTCCACGTCGAAGTCGTCGGGAACGCGTGCGAGCGAGAGCCCGAGCCTCCGGCTCCGGGCCTCCGTCTCCGCGAGCACCGACGGCGTGCTCCACGAAACGCCCGAGAAGACGTCGTGCGGCTCCTTCATGCCGATCAGGTAGTAGCCGCCGTCGGAGGCGGCACCGAGGACGAGATCGGCGTCGTCCAGACGATCGAACGCGTCCACCACGCGCTCGACCCCGAGGTGGGGGGTGTCGCTGCCGACGAGAACGCACCGACCGGCGCCGGCCGCCAGCTGCTCCTCGACCGCCCGACCCATGCGCTCGCCGAGATCGCCTCCGGCCTGCTCGCAGCAGACGTCCGGCCGGAGCCCGAACCGGTCGCAAAAGCCGTCGGCGGGTGGCGCCACGGCCCAGCGGACCGCGAACGGCGCCACCGAGAAACGCCCCACCAGGTCGCGCACGAACGCATCGTAGAGGCGCGCGGCCGCGTCGTCCCCGATGCGCGCGGCGAGTCGCGTCTTCACACGTCCCGGCAGCGGAACCCGTGCGAAGACGATCAGGACGTCTCCGTCACCCACAGCGGTCATACGCCACAGGGGTGCATCGGGGGCAAGGGCAGGCTAGAACCTGGGCTTTCCAACGAACCCACCAGGGACCTCAGATGATTTCGACCAGCGACCTGAAGCGCGGAGTGCGCATCCTGATCGACGGAGAGCCGTACCTCGTGATGGACGTGCACGTACAGTCGCCGTCGGCACGCGGAGCGAGCTCTCTCTCCAAGGTGAAGGTGCGCAACCTCCGAACGGGGAACGTCTTCGACAAGACGTTTCGCGGAGGAGACAAGATCGACGAGCCGAACCTGGAGCTCCGTTCGGTCCAGTTCCTCTACAGCGACGGCGGCGACTATCATTTCATGGACGTCGAATCCTACGACCAGTTCGCGCTGGCGGGCGACGAGCTCGGGGAGTCGACCGGATATCTCAAGGAAGGGCTGGAAGGCCTCCGCTCGGTCGTCTTCAACGATCAGGTGATCTCGGTGGATCTACCGATGACGGTCGTGCTCGAGGTCACCGAAACGGCTCCCGCGATCAAGGGCGCGACCGCGCAGGCGCAGACCAAGCCGGCCACCCTCGAGACCGGGATGGAGATCCAGGTTCCCGCCTACCTGGAGAGCGGCGAGAGGGTGCAGGTCGACACACGCGACGGCCGCTTCATCTCGCGGGCGAAGGACTGAGGCCGAAATGATCCTCACCCGCGACGCGATCCTCGCCGAGATCGACGCGGGACGCGTCGTCGTCGACCCGCTCGCGCCGGACCAGATCGGTCCCGCATCGATCGACCTCCATCTCGACGACGAGATCCGCATCCTCGACGGCGGACCTGCGGTGATCGACGTGAACGACGACGCCGACTACCTCGCGGTGAGCCGGACGGAGCGCATGACCGGCCCGTACGAGCTCGCGCCGGGGCAGACGATCCACGGAATCACTCGCGAACGCCTCACTCTGCCGGGCGACATCTCGGGCTGGCTCGAAGGGCGATCCCGGTTCGCGCGGCTCGGACTCATGATCCACGTCACGGCCGGATTCGTGAGCCCGGGTGTGAACAACCGCCAGGTTCTCGAGATCTCCAACCTGGCGGGCCGGCCCCTCGCGATCCACGCCGGCACCCGTCTCTGCCAGATCGTCCTACAGCGCTGCGAAGGCTCCGCGATCTACCAGGGACGCTTCGCAAGGCAAGAGCGCCCGTAGCCTCCCCGGTGGTCACGCGGCGCGGACGCGCGAGGGCTGCTGCTGCGTCAAGCAGTGGAACGCGCCGAGGCCCCAGACGAGGTCGCGCGCGGCGATGCCGACGACTCGACGCTCGGGAAAGCACGCGGACAGCACCCCGAGGGCGACCTCGTCCGCAGGATCGTCGAACGTGGGGACGAGAACGGCGGCGTTGCCGATGTAGAAGTTGGCGTAGCTCGCCGGGAGCCGATCCCCTCCTTCGCGGAGCGGTCGAGGCATCGGCAGCACACGCACCTCGAGTCGCCGACCGCGGGCGTCGGTCATCGTCTCGAGACGACGACGATTCTCGGCGAGCGGCTCGAAGTTGGCGTCGGACGGGTCCTCCTCCACGACCGTGACGACGACGCCCGGCGCGACGAAGCGGGTGAGGTCGTCCACATGGCCATCCGTGTCGTCGCCGACGATCCCGTCCCCGAGCCACAACACCTTCTCCGCGCCGAGAAAGGCGCTCAGCTGCCTCTCGATGTCGTCGCGACCGCGCTCCGGATTGCGATTCGGATGCAGGAGACACGACTCGGTCGTCAGGATGGTTCCCTCCCCGTCGCCATCGATCGAGCCCCCTTCGAGGACCATCCCCGGGGCGAAGCGCTCGGCGCCGGTGCATTCCGCGACCGCGCGGCCGACGCGCGCGTCGCTCTCCCACGGCGGGTACTTGCCGCCCCACGCGTTGTATTCCCAGTCGACGGCACCGAGCGCACCCTCGGGCCCCGTGAGGAAGACCGGCCCGTGGTCGCGAATCCACGCGTCGTCCGTCGGGATCTCCACGAGATCGATCCGGCCGCGATCGACGCCCGCATCCGCGAGTCGCGCGCCGACCGCATCCGCCTCCTCCCCCGAGCGCACGAGGATCCGGACGATCTCGCCCACGACGAGCGCGCGAACCATCTCGACGAAGACGGGCGGAATCCGGTCGAGCTTCCCGGGCCACGAGTCTTCCTTGTGCGGCCAGGCCAGCCACGTCGCCTCGTGGGGCTCCCACTCGGCCGGCCAGCGGAAGCCGCGCCCTCGAGGTGTGTCGTCCGGCATGGGCCGCGGTTCAGTCGTCGAGGAACTGGCGGGTGATGCCGCGGTACGCGTCGATCCGTCGGTCGCGGAGGAACGGCCAGTGCCGACGCACCGTCTCCACCCGGGACAAGTCGCAATCGACGACCAGGACCTCGGCTCCCCCGTGTCCGGCCTCCGCCAGGACGTCGCCGAACGGACCGGTCACGAAGGATCCTCCCCAGAACTCGACGGTGCCCTCGCGCCCGACCCGGTTCGGGGCGGCGACGAAGACGCCGTTGGCCACCGCGTGCCCCCGCTGAACCGTCCGCCAGGCGTCGTGCTGACCGAGGCCGTGCTCTGCCTTCTCCTCGTCGTGCCATCCGATCGCCGTCGGGTAGAAGAGAATCTCCGCCCCCTGGAGGGCCGTGAGCCGGGCCGCCTCCGGAAACCATTGGTCCCAACAGATCAGGACGCCCACCTTGCCGTACCGCGTCGGGAAGGCGCGAAACCCGAGATCACCGGGCGTGAAGTAGAACTTCTCGTAGTAGAGCGGGTCGTCCGGGATGTGCATCTTCCGGTAGAGGCCGACGAGGCTGCCGTCGGCGTCGTGCACGCACGCGGAGTTGTGGTAGACGCCCGCGGCGCGCCGCTCGAAGATCGAACCGATCAGCACCACCTCGTGCTGGCGCGCGGCGACCGCCAGCGCATCACTCGTCGGCCCGGGGATCGGCTCGGCCAGGTCGAACTGGTCGTGATCCTCCGCCTGGCAGAAGTACCGGGAACGGAACAGCTCGGGCAGGCAGACGATCTGGGCGCCCCGGTCCTTGGCTTCCGTGACGGCGGCGAGTGCCGCCGCGAGATTTCGTTCGGGATCCTCCTCGCACTGCATCTGCACGAGGGCGACGCGAACCACTCCGGGTGGGGACGCTGCGGACATGGGCGGGAGACTACTTCGCGCCAGCGTCCGCGCAACCTCGTCGCCACGTCCGACGCCCATCGGTCGACACCTGACTCCGCGCGAGGATGGTCCAGCTCAAGACCCGGGGATACCGCGCCTCCCGGTTCTGCACGAGGACGCCGTCGGGCCGAACGCCCGTGACGAGGTACGCAGCACGGCCCTCCGGGAATCCGCGAATCCCCGTCTCGGCGCCGCGCTGCGGGCCCACGCGCCACCAGACCATTCCGAGCGGGAAGGTCTCCTGGGTGAAGGGGGCACACTCGGCCTCGGCGCGGGCCGGCACGCTTCCGAGCCACAGGCCCACACACACGAGGAGCAGCCACGCGGGCCGTCGAGTTGCGAGACGCATCGGTCCCAACAACGCAACTCGGAGCCACGTGTCAACCGCCGCCGCTCTCCGCAGGACATCGACTGCACCCTCGAAGCCTGGACGCTCGCTCGCACCCACCGTAGGATCGGCCCGACGGCGCCGGTCGGCACCGCCGAAGAGGAGCCCGCAACGAGATGTCCGCCACCGAAGCCCTCATCGACGTCCGGAACGTGACGCGGCACTATCAACGCGGCCCGGACGAGATCCACGCGCTCGACGACCTCACGCTGAGCATCCCCACCGGCCACTTCGTCGCGTTGATGGGCCCCTCGGGCTCGGGCAAGTCCACGCTGCTGAACCTCATCTCGGGCATCGACCGCCCGTCGTCCGGCGACGTCGTGGTCGCGGGCCAGACGCTGAACGATCTCAGCGAAGACGAGCTCGCGAAGTGGCGCGCACGGCACGTCGGGTTGATCTTTCAGTTCTTCAACCTGATTCCCGTGCTGTCGGCACGGGAGAACGTCGCGCTCCCTCTCCTGCTGACCGATCTCTCGAAGGCCGAGCAGGGCGAGCGGGCGCGAACCGCCCTGCGCGTGGTCGGGCTCGAGGATCGGATGGACCACTTTCCCGCGACGCTTTCCGGCGGCGAGCAGCAGCGCGTCGCGATCGCGCGCGCCGTCGTCACCGACCCCGACCTGATCGTCGCGGACGAGCCGACCGGCGACCTCGATGCGAGGAACGCAGAGGCGATCCTCGACCTGCTTCGCGCCCTGAAGACGAGCTTCGGTAAGACGATCGTGATGGTCACACACGATCCGCGAGCGCTCCGCTTCGTGGACGACGCCCATCACCTCGACAAGGGAGTCCTCCTCGACGACGAGGCCGCGGCGCGCGCCTCCGAGGCGCTCCAGGCGAGCCTGGGCTCCGCGCCCCCGACGGAGGCGGTCGAGTCGTGAGCTACACCCGGCTCGTGATCGCGAACCTCCTGCGGAACAAGCTCCGCACCGCGTTCACCGGCGGGGCGATCACTCTGGCGGTCGTGCTCGTCTGCCTCCTCCTCACCATGCCCGCGGCGCTCGATCGCCTGCTCGAGAACGCGGCGAGCGACGTGCGGATCTCGGTCCACCACAAGGCCGGACTCGTCTACTCGATGCCGGAGTCGTTCACGCGGAAGGTGCGTGCGGTCGACGGCGTCGAGGCTGCCGTGGGCATGGTCTGGTACGGCGGAGCGTTCGAAGAGAGCGGGAAGGTGACGTTCCCGAACTTCGCCGTCGAGGCCGAGCACCTCGGCGCCGTCTACCCGGACTATCCCATCGAGCCCGAGCAGCTCGCCGACTTCGTCCGGTATCGCGACGGTGCGATCGTAGGCCGCCAGACGATGGACAAGTACGACTGGGACCTCGGAGATCGCATCGCCCTCACCAGCACGATCTGGCCGGTGAACCTCGACTTCCGGATCGTTGGCGTCATCGAAGACCCGCAGGCGCCCAGCCTCTGGTTCAGCCGCGAGTATCTCGACCAGGCCCTCGAAGCGCAGCTCGGCGAAGGTCTCGGCGTCGTCGGTACGATCTGGGTTCGCGCCGCCGCGCCCGAGCTCGTCGGGCCGATCATGCAGACGGTCGACGAGATGTCGCGCAACAGCGAGGCCGAAACCGCCTCCGAGACCGAGAAGAGCTTCTTCACGAACTTCTTCGGGTCGCTTCAGGGATTCGTGCAGATCATCCTCGTGGTCACCGGGCTCGTGACTCTGTGCATCATCTTCATCGCGGCGAATACCGCCTCCATGAACGTGCGCGAACGCTCGGGGGAGATCGCCGTGCTGAAGGCGATCGGCTTTGCGCGGCGATCGATCTTCGGAGCGTTGTTCGGTGAGGCCGTGCTGGTCTCGACCCTGGCCGGCGTCCTCGGTCTCGGGCTCGCGATCGGTCTCACGACCTACCTACGGAGCTTCGCCAACGGAGGGGGACTCGGCCCCATGTCCGGGTTCGTTCTCACCGGCCCCGTCCTGGTGCAGGGGCTGTTCCTCTCCTTGTTCATCGGGATGCTCGCGGGCGTCGTGCCGTCGGTCGGCGCCGCGCGCAAGCCCGTGGTCGAGGCCCTCCGCGAGATCTTCTGATGGCGCTGCCCTTGTCCTACAGCTGGCGGAACGTGCACGCGCGGCCGGCGCGAAGCCTGCTCACCGCAAGCGTCATCGCGCTCGTCGTCCTCGCATGCACCCTTCTCATGGCGTTGATCTCGAGCATGCAGCGCACCTTCACCACGACGGGGCACGCGCTGAACCTGGTCGTGCTGCGCAAGGGCTCGGACAACGATGGCTCGTCCCAGATGTCGCTCGAAGCCTACCAGGCCCTCCGCTACTTCGACGGTATCGCTTCGCGGAAAAAGGACGGGCGGCCGATGGTCTCACCCGAGCTCGTCGTTCAGCCCTTCTTCCGAACGCGCGACGGCGGTCGAGAGAACGTGCTCGTGCGCGGGGTCGAAGACGTCGCTCTCGAGGTGCACGATCAGGTGCGCATCACCAACGGCCGAATGTTCGAGCCGAGCGCAAACGAGGCCATCGTCGGCCGCGGCGTGGCGGGGCGCTACGCGGGGGCCGAGCTCGGCAGCGAGATCGAGTTCGGCCGCGGCCGGTGGAAGGTCGTCGGCATCTTCGACGCGGAGGGGACGTCCTTCGAGAGCGAAGTCTGGATCGACGTCCGCGAGCTCGCGAACGACGCGAAACGAACCATGCCGTTCTCCGGCCTGCGGATCCGTGCCGCCTCGCGCGCGGACATGGAGGCGCTCGAGCGCCGAATCGACGACGACCCCAGGTACGCCCTCGACGCCCAGGCCGAGACGATCTACTACGAGGAGCAGTCCTCCGCCTCGGCGACCCTGTACGTCATCGTCGTCGCGGTCGCCGTGCTGGCCGGTGTCGGCGCCTCCTTCGGGGCCGCCAACACGATGTACGCGGCCGTACAGACGCGCACCGCCGAGATCGGCACGCTGCGCGCACTGGGTTTCTCGCGCGGCTCGATCCTGTGGGCCTTCCAGGCCGAAGCGATCTTCCTCGCGCTCCTCGGGTTCGGCCTCGGCGCGGCGGGCGCGACGATCGCGGCCGAGTCGCTGACCGCGCCGCCCGTCGGATCCGCCGTGGGGGCGGAGACCTTCACCACGAGCGTCGTGCACGTCCGCGTCGCCCCTTCG
>JAUIFY010000180.1 GCA_030430245.1 bacterium
CAGGTCGTGCGCGGAGCAGCTCCAGGCGTCCTTCCCGCCGCCGGCTGGGGTGTACATGTTGCCGATGTCGACGGAAAGCACGCCGCGGTGCTCGTCGCGCCAGTCGGGCCGTGCGAGGCGGAACTGGGATTGAGAGACCGACGTGAGACCCCACTCCGACTCCGCATAGTACGTGTGCCCCCGGACGAACCGCAGGTCGTGCTCCAGGAAGTACTGGACGCCGGTGAAGTGTTGAAGCGGTCCGGGGGGGTGGCTCGTCTCGTTGTTGCTGGGATGCCAGCCGTCCATGAACTCGAGCAAGGCTTCGAGGTCGGAGCCCTCGACGTAGCGGGTGCGGATCTCGGAGGGTAGGGAAGCGACGAACTTCGCGACGAGTGCGTATGCGCGTTCGACGGAGAGTGCGAGGATCACGTAGTGGGGCCGGCCGAAGTTGGCGGGAGGACTCACGTTGAGCTTGAGCGCTTCCTGGTCTTCGAGCCATACGATCTCTTCCAGGCTGGTATTGACGAACCGAACACCCTGCTCTTCGAGGTAGAGGCGCCAGGGGTCGAACCAGGCTTCGCTCGTCGGAGCGTTCAGCGTGGCGTCGACCAGGTCGCGCGCAAACGCTTGATCGAGGACGATCTGCGCCGTGATCGTCCCGGCCGATCGAGCGTCGGCCTCTTCCGCGCGCATGCCGTTCAGGGCCTGAGGCCAGATGTTCATGGCGCGCTTGAATCCCTCGCTATACGACTCGCCGCCGATGAAGTCGTACCAGGAGACGTTCTCGTAGTCCCTGCGGCGTGCGGTGCAGGAGGTCAGGTACTCGAGCAGCTTGAGTTGGTATCGAGCGACGTCGAGGTGCGTGAAGTCGAGCATCGTGCGAATGGCGTCGATCGCCTCGAGGAGCTCGCGGACGGATTCGGTTCGGCGTCTCGGGAGGCTCCTCGGCGCGAGATCGTCTTCGCGTACGATGGCGTGGTAGCCCGTCGTGACGAGGTTGTCGTAGACGGTCCGCCCGGTCTCGACGGCGAACGTCCGCGGCGCCCGTGCCTCGGGGTCGGGGACGTTGGCCCGTCGGTAGTCCTCGACGCGTCGCGCGATCTCGAGGGGAGTCTTCGGGCGCTGCTCGAGAACCGGAATCCGTCGCATCACGTCGAAGAGGTGCGCGTAGAAGGACGGGAAGAAGCGGTAGCCGTGCTCTCCGGGAAGTAGGCTCTCGTGGAGATGGAGGCGCACCGCTCGGCGTTCGGGTGGGAGAAGCCGCACGTCGGAATCGAGAACCGCGCCGAAATCGGCGACGGTAAGCGTCACGTAGCCCTTGTACGTGCACCTCTCCAGCGGCTCCGGGAGGGGCGCGCTCAGCTCCGACTCGAGGAAGGTCGCAACCGCCGCGGCTCGTGCCCGGCCGAGATTTGGAGCCTCCGAGCCGTCGCGGTAGCCTTCGACTACGATCTCTTCGACGTCGGTGTCCTCGTGCGAGCAGGGCAGGTCGTCCGGCGTCCGGGCCACGTGGTCCCGGACGTACCTCCGCAGTCGCTCGGCCCAACCGGCGAGCGTCGATCGGGTCTCCGACGAGAGCGCCGCAGAGCCCGCCTCGAAGAGCAGGGCGCGCTCGGGTACGCCGCGCGCGAATTCCACGACCGGACGGGCGCGGCGGAGGCGCAAGGGATGCATGCGGTCCACCACCTTGCGGGACGGAGTACGGGCCCACTGCGTTCGCGCCATCCCGCCCAGGTGAGGCTTGTCCGGACACAACGGGTCAGTCCGCTCCTCGACGACCTGGACGTCGAAGCCTCGTTCGACGAGCTCGTGTGCGGCCGAAAGGCCGGTCACGCCTCCTCCAAAGATGACGACGGTGGGAGGGCGGGGCGGCAGCTCTCTCTCCGTCATGGCGGGGTCTCGGCCGAGGCTTCGAATTCGCCCAAGAGCCCGGGCATGCTCGGACACCGGACCGCTCCACGCAGATACGTCTGCAGGGCGTCGTGAAACACGAGTAGGTCCTCGATGCTGCCCTGGAGGTGGATCCTATCCCGAAGGAGCCCATCGAGAAAGGTGAGCCGGCCACCGACCAAGGCCTTGAGGACGGGGCGACTCGCGCGGAACTCGACATCGAACGACAGCGGCGTCGATACGACGCGGATCGAGCCGGACTCTTCGATCACGTGATCGGGCTCGGCGTCGACCGAGAGCCGAACCGTGCGACCGCGGATCTCCTGTACGAGCCGGTCGTAGGCTGGCGTCATCTCCTCGCGTAGCGTCGAGAGGGAGCGGCCGAGAAACCAAGCGAAGGGCTTCACGTCAGGCACCGAGGAACTCGAAGATGGCACGTCCGTTCAGCTCCATGTCCTCCCCGTGAATGCGGCCCTCGACCGCGAGGCGACCGCTCACCTCGTTGATGACGGTGACTCCGAAGTCGTCGTCGTTCGGGATGACGACCTGGGCGACGTCTCCGCACTCGAAGGTTCCGTCGATCGCATCTCCCTCCGCTTCGCCTCGAAATCCGAGCTGGGACGGGATGTCGGTGGCGAGCTGCGGGTGGATGAGGGCCATCACGGGAGGAATCTTGCAGATTTCGCGCGCTCGTCGAAGCCCCCGATGTGACACCCGAAGATCGTGGTCGCGAAACACCCGCTGCTCGCGGTGGCCCTTCCAGAGGAACACGCCCTGCATGAGCGCTCGTGTGTGGGCCCGATCACTCAGACGCACGAACACGATGGTCCATGGGTTCGCGGGGTCGTCGGGAAGGCCGTAGCCCCACTCCCACGCGAAATCACGTCCCCAGCCGAAGTGGCCCCAGTTGTGATCGTGGTAGGCGAGGGTGCCGCTCACGTCGTGGACCCGGTCGTCGATCCGGACGCGGCCCTCCGCGACGAGGCGCGGAACGACGAGCCAGTTGATCGGCGGTCCGTCACCGACCTGCACGTTGTGCACGATGGAGGGCATGGTGGTGGGCCGGAGTGTGACGTCCACGTGAGCGGACCCATCGGGAAGTCCCGCGGTCAGCGCGTACACACCATCGCGATAGTGTAGGCTGTGCGAACCCATCCGAAGACCGACTTCGCCGGGACGAAGCTCGCAGTCGTGCGAAGCGAAGCTCGTGACGGCGCCGCGCCACCGTTGATCGCGGAAGAGCAGCGTCGTGCGCGCGAACTCGCGGTCGGGGTCGCGATCGGCGCGTGCATCGTCCACGACGCTGAAATTGACCAACGCGTCCGCCGTTCGCCCGTAGAGGCAGAAGTGGAGCCACTCCTTGTGCGGGCGACCCGAGCCGGCGACCGCGCGACGCAACCAATCCCCATAGACGATCGCGCGGTCGATCGCCCGCGCGTGGTTCGCACGATCGTTCACGACCGAGGACGTCTCAACGAAGGGAGAGGCGCCGTCGTTTCGCATCGGGACCGTGCGTGGTCGCAGCCGATCGCGAGGCCTCCTCCAGCTCCCTGGTGAGCGTGTTCCGCAGGGAAGCGAGGCCGAGCACGGCGCAGAGGAGTTCGTCCCGTCGGATGTCGGCCTCGGAGACACACGTCTGTCCGACGGTCGGATGACCGAATCGCTCCAGGATCTCGTCGAAGTGGCGGAGACAGGACGCGACGCCGAGCACCGCGTTCAGGAAGAGATTCTGCTCGTCGAACGCAGGTGTCTTTTCAGTCAGCGTCTTCACGCAGCGGCTCCTCGAAGAACTGGGAGAGGAGGGGCTCGAGGCCGTTCGCCATCGTCAGCTTGACGAACGCCTCGACGAGAGCCGACGGGACGATGGTGTCGCGGTCGTCGTCGAGGGCGCGGATCGTCGTGACGTCCCAAATCAGTCGCCCGCGCCGGATCAGTGGAGAATCGTTCAGCCGCTGCGCGAGCCGACGGCCCTCGTCGGTGCGGGCGAAGGCCCGACCTTCGCGCACGAGGCTTCCGAACAGAGCCTGTGCCGCCACGGGGTGCTCGAGGAGTGCTCGTTGGAGACGACCCAGCACGTGCTCGAGCGGGTCGGAGGGATCCTCGAACACGAGCGACGGCGATGCGCGGGGTGTCTTCACGGCGGCCCCTCAGGTCCGGATTTCGATGAACAGGTCGAGTGCGCGCGAATCACCGAGACCGACGCTGGCGCGTGCCAGGAGAGTCCCCCGCTCGCGAATCGTGGATGCCGGCACGGCGACCCGGAACGACCGGTGATCCCCCGGCTCGAGCGTCGCCTCGGCGGGCTCGAAGGCAGGCTTGACGAAGACGGCGTCCACGCCGTCGGCCTTCTGGAGGGCGAGGACCGTCGGGAGGTAGACGCGCTCGGTGTGCTGGGTACGGTTGGTGACCTCGAATCGTCCCACGAAGTGGCTTCCCTGGCGCTCGAGCCTCAACAGCTTTTCGGCCGGCACGCCGGACGGGGGATCGGAGCTCTCCGGGACCGGCTTCGAGGAGGAACGCCCGGGGCGCATCTGGCCCACGATGAAGTCCGCGTGCGCCTGGGTCAGTCGGTGGAGGACCTTGAGGCTCTCCGTCTGGAGCCGCGCGAGCTCGAAGACCAGGTCCCGCAGCTCGTCGTTCGCGGCCGCGCGCCCGAGCAGGTCCATGGGGAAGGAGGGCGCCCGTCGGGGCTCCGCCGGGCCCCGTCGGCGTCTGCGCGGCTTCTCCTCGTGCCGACGTCGGCCGTGGCCTTGCGCCCATGGGTCGTTCTCGGCGTGACGTCCCGAGCGCTCGCGGCCGCGCCGCACCGGGTCGTCTTCCTCGCGGTCGTCGCCGGGGTCGGGGATCGGGACGGGAGGCTGGGTGGACTTGGCAGCAGGCCGTCGCTTGGGCGGCGTGCCCAGTTCGCTTCCCAAGATCGGCTGGAACCGGTGTTGGGAGTCCGCGTCCTCGTCCGGCTCTTGCGGGGGAGAGGCCGTCCGATCGAGAAGTTCCGTGAGGCCCTCGAGCGCCATGTCGTAGAGCGTGCCGGCGAGATCCGCGGGCGGTCTGCTTCGATCGGTGCTCATCGGCCCGGGCCCTCGGGGTCAGCGGTCCCGCCGCACCACGAACTGCACGAGCTCGTCGAGGAACGAGAGATGGATCGAGGGCGCCAGGCCCTCGACCGAGGTGAGCGTCCGGGAGGCGAGATCGGCGTATCGGGTAGCCACGTCGGAAGCATACTCGATGCTCTTACACCGACCGATCAAGCGCGCCAAGAACCGAACGTCCGGCTCGGACTTGATCGCCCCTCCCCCCGAGAGCCGCCCTCGCAGTTCGCGGCGGCCCTTCGGGGAAAGGTCCCCGGACGCCTCGAGCCGTGCGAGGAGCAGCTCGAGTCGTCCGTCTCCGGCCGCGCTCGGCCCCCGGCCGGACGGACGCGAGCGGCCCAGAATCTCGATGGCCCGCGCGCGGTCCGGGGCCGGAGCCGTGCGCAGAGCGTGCATCAGAATCAGGGTGTGCTTGCCCTCCCAGAGGTCGCCGCCGATCTCCTTGCCGTATTTCCCGACGTCCCCCGCGAGGTTCAACACGTCGTCGCGAATCTGGAAGGCGATGCCGAGGAGCGCGGCGAACTTCCGGAGCTTCACCTGGCGCCGCCGGTCGCAGCCGGCGGCGATCGCGCCCGCCAGGACGGGCGCGATGAACGTGTACCAGCTGGTTTTTTTGAACACCATGCGGATGTAGTCCGCGTCGCGCAGGTCCCAATCCTCGTGCCGGATCCACTCGAGCTCCATGGCCTGTCCCTCTGCGGACACGCGTGACATCTCGGCGACGAGCTCGAGGATGCGCAGCGCCTTGCCCAGGCCGAGGTGGCGCGTGTTCTCGAGAAGGGGGCCCAGAGCGAGCGCGAGCATGGCGTCGCCGACGTTCACCGCGATGGGCATGCCGTAGGAACGGTGCAGGGTCTCCGCGCCTCGCCGCGATTCGGACCGATCCTCGACGTCATCGTGGATGAGAAAGGCGTTGTGGTACAGCTCCAGCGCCGCCGCCGAAGGGAGGACCGCCTCGAGGCTGCCGCCCAGCGCGCGGCACGTCGCGATGCACAGCGACGGGCGCAGGGCCTTGGCCTCACGCAGCGGGTAGTCGAGCATCAGATCGTACAGGGAGTGGGTTGGCCCGTGCCGGGCGGCCACGTGGCTGCGGATCTCCTCGAGCGTCAGGGCCCGGCACTCCCCCATGTACGCCTCGGGATCGACCCGTGCCCCGTGGACCTTCTCGCCGAGACCTGCCACAGTCCGGCGATAGTCGGGCAGATCGGGCGAAACCGCAAACCTTCGAGGATCCCATGAGCGACTACATCAACCTCTCGGAGCATCTCCTGGGCGTCATCTGGCGCGAGGCCGCCCGAGCCTTCGGCGCGGCGGCGGTGGTCCGCAAGACCTTGACGGTCCGCGAGTCCGCGGGGGACTGCCCCGCGATCCTGATGAAGCCGAAGAACGAGACGACGACAAGCTCTCCACCCCCGGCCCATTTGGAGAGGTTGCCGGAGGTCCAGGCGTTTCGGCACGTGTCGAAGCGCTTTTCCCTGAGCAGGGGACAGCTCGAACAGATCGGCGACGATGGCCTCTCTTCGCTGGTCGAGGTCCGTGCCGCGGCTCGCGACGTGGCGTTGGTCGAGAATGCGTACTTGCTGAACGGGAACGCGTCGTTCGATGGCCTGATTGCCGCTGCCGGACCGCCGACCTTCGACGGCACCAGCCAGGCAGAGTTCGTCGCGGCGTGCATGAGCGCCAAGGACGCCCTACGGGACGAAGCCTTTGAAGGCCCATTCTCGCTTCTGATCGATCCGGCGACCTACGCTTGGCTCCGCTTGGAGTACAAGTGGCGTAGAGAGCTGGTCGAGGAGTTTGGCGAGCGCATCTGGCGCACAACTCACCTGAAGCCCTCAGGTACGACCCCCCCTGCCGCGCTCGTCGTCGCGGCGGACGATGGCGCGCACCAGTTGTTTCTGCAACCGGACTTCGAGATCGCCGTCTCGCGCACGTTCGCCGACGCCGACGAACTGAAGGTGGAGCTCGTCGCGCATGAGGCTCTCGCGGTCCACGTGCTCGATGGCACTCAGCCTGGCGCGCCGAGAGGGGTCGTAGCGATCGAGCGACTCCCTCCGACGAAGCCGGCGGGGTCGGTCGGCCAGGCAGGGAAAGCGGCCCGGCCGCGCACCGCGGGCGCGCGCAAGCCGCGTGGCAAGGGCTGATCTGTTCACACTCTTGCGCGTCGGGAGCGCCGTCGACGAACGGATGAGCCCGCCGGGCGGCGGTCGGTCGGGGGCCAGCTGATGACAGGGGCCAGGGGCCGGTTCCCAGGCCGACAAGCGAGTCTCCTGTCGTCGGGCCTGACGCGCCGAGGGGCGGGTACGCACAACGCGTGAGGCCGGCCGGTGCTCGGCCCCCCCCCCGGAGTGGGCGCGCCCGCCCGAGAGGCTCGTCGGACCGCTGCCCTCTTGACACCCCAGTCGCCCGTCGGTACGAACACCTCTCGCTTAATTGAAAACGATTTTCATTTTCACCCCACGAGAAGACGCGGCGCCGGAGGCGGCCCGTGGCGATGGCAACACAGGAGTATCATCCATGAAAGTAGGGCAGTTGGGGCGGTTCGCCCGGGTCGTCGGCGCCGTGGCGCTCTGTGTTGCGGCGTTGGGCCTCGTGGGGTGCGGCGACGACGCGACCTCCGGTGGCGGCAGCGCCAATCCCCCCTCGGAGCCCGAACCTCCGGTGGAGCCGCCACCGGAGCCGCCCCTCGACGTCCCCGACCACTACGCGTTCGAGAGCCGCTTCGACGCGGGCGCGAGCTCGGTCTCCTACAGCGGCCAGACCCACCGGCAGATCCTCATCAAGGACCTGGTCGCCTTCATCTCGGACCTGACCGAGGAGATCGACTCCGGCTCGTTCTCCCCGGCCGACGGCGACGTGTCGGCTTCCCTGAACTACTACTTCGAGTTCGACAGCGACACGTCGAGCGGCGACCCGATCGCGCTTTCGACGGAGCCGCCGCTGCTCCAGGCGACGTACGGCGACGTCTCGACCGACAAGGACCTGGTCTCGAAGCTCGCCGGCAACGACGAGAAGGGGCAGCACGCGGATTGGTCGACGGAGTTCCGGGGCTGGGCGGGGCCGGGCGGAGAATCCCCGGAGGGACTCGTGCGAGCGTTCTTCGAAATGCTCGACACGATCGCCGTCGCGCGGGCCAACGGCGACGTCGGGCTCGACCCGAGCGGCCAGCCGATCCCCGAGGTGTACGTGACGCCCGAGGGCCTCGACCTGAAGCAGCTCATCGAGAAGTTCCTTCTCATGGCGGTGAACTACTCGCAGGGGACGGACGACTACCTCG
Source organism: bacterium (assembly GCA_030430245.1). Classification (GTDB taxonomy): domain Bacteria; phylum Desulfobacterota; class Binatia; order UBA12015; family UBA12015; genus VGTG01. Next base: position 8,239 of record JAUIFY010000180.1, read on the forward strand.
ACGACGACCTCGAGGACCACGGCATCAACAGCCAGAACGCCGAGCGCGCCAGCGACACGGCAGTCTATACCTCCCTCGAGCATGCGTGGGACGAGGGCTTCGGCTACTTCGGAGCGGCGCGTGACTACGCGGACTACACGGACGACGAGGCGGCAGGCAGCGCCGGTCGCCCCGAGTACTCCTCGAGCTACCACGATACGAACGGCGACGGCGCGATCGATCTGACGTCGGAGATCAACTTCCACGCCGCGGTGAACGCCGCGAAGCGGGATCGCGGAAGCTCGGACGACGCGTCGACCGATTACAGCAAGGATGCGATGGACGGGTTCCTACGCGGCCGTGCGATCATTCACACGGCCCAGGGTACGCTGTCCGCGGAGCAGAGGGCCGACCTCGTCGATGCTCGGGATCAGGCCGTGCTCGCCTGGGAGCGCGCCATCGCCGCCACGGTCGTTCACTACATCAACGACACGCTGGGGGTCATGGAGACCATCGGAACGGAGGACTACAGCCTTTCCGAGCACGCCAAGGTCTGGTCCGAGATGAAGGGCTTCGCGCTCGGCCTCCAGTTCAACCCGCGGGCCCAGCTGAGTGGCGATGCGTTCGTGACGCTCCACGAGCTGATCCGGGATGCGCCTGCGCTTCCGGGAGCCGCCGACCTGGATGCGTACCGGGAGGATCTGCTCGAAGCGCGCGGCCTCATGGGCGGCGCCTACGGTTTCGCCGAGTCCAACCTCGCCGGCTGGTGATCGTCGCGGCCGGCCCGCGCGGTCGATGGCCGCGTTCCAGCGGAGGCTCCCGAGGGGGAGCCTCCGCGCTTCCGTTTTCAGGGGGTGTCAGAAGTGATCGAACGAGTATCTGTCCGTGAAGCGAGCGGTGATCTGCCTCGAAGCCGCACCGGGGTCTTGCGCGCCGTCGTGACCCTCGCGGCCATGGCGGGCTTCGCGGCGATGGGCTCCGCGCCTGCGATTGCCCAGCCGACGCTGGGCACCCCGAGTGTCAGCGGCGACCAGCTCATCTTCTTGTACGACGCTCGGGCCGACCGGACGACCTTTCTGAACGTCGCGAACGTCTCCGACGACACCGTCCACGTCGACGTGGCGTTGTACGCCGGCGATCTGACGACGGAGGTCGCCGGAGGAACGTTGTCTCTCGCGGCGGCGGCCAATGTGGTGATCGATCCCGGGTCGTTCGGGAACGGCGGAGCGAACGGCACCGCCGGGTTGGCGATCGTCACTCCAGTGGTCGGCTCCGACGACCTGACGCCCATCGTTCCACCGCAGCCGATCGTCGGTGGGTTCACGTTCGCGAACCTGTCGCTCGCGTCGGGCTTCGGTCAGAATCCGTTCGCGCGTTCCGCCGCGAACGTCGGCTCTTCCGCGAGGCCGGCCCCGGGCGCGGTGGTGGATGGCGTGGATGTCGCCTACGAGCGGTTCGACCCCGGCATTCTCAACATCCCCGTCTACTTCGACCCGGCGACGCTGTCTCCGCCGGAGAACGACGGCAATCGCGTCCTGATCGCGGCGTTCGCTGACCGGTACGAGGGCGCCTTCTCCATCACGCCGGTCTCGACGCAGGCCGCAACGCCGGCGTGCGGATCGCGGAGAACTCGATCTCCATCGACGGAGTGCTCTTCAGCGATCTGCAGACCGTCTCGGGCGACGCCGCGATCGACGGACGCAGCGGCAAGGTCTTCTTCGAGGTGAACGCGCAGGGCGGGAACGTGTTCGGCCTGTTCAGCCAGTCGATCGGCACCTTTGCCGCCGGGCAGCGCATGCCCGCGGTCGACGAGGTCCCCATGGGCATCGATCCTCCGCCCGAGCCGACCCCGACTCCGAACGTGCCCTTCGATCGGGGCACGCTCCTCGGGCAGTTCGCCGACGAGCTCGTGCTCCCCGGCCTGCGAGACTTCGCGAGCCGGGCGCAGGCACTGGCCGCTGCCGTCGGCGCCTACGCGGCCGGCCCGGGTGACTCGACGCGCGCAGCGGCGCAGGCCGCCTGGACGACGGCGATGGAGACCTTCCAGAAGCTGGAGCCAATGCAGTTCGGGCCGGGCGGTTCCGCGAGCATGTTCATGGGCGGCGAGGGCATCCGCGACGAGATCTACTCGTGGCCGATCACGAACTACTGTGCGGTCGATCAGACCACGGTGGACGACGACTTTCGTGATACGGACTTCTTCCAGCGGGAGCTCGTCAACGTGTACGGGCTCGACGCCCTCGAGCTCCTGCTCTTCCGGACGGGCGAGACGAACGAGTGCGACCCCCGGGTCGACATCAATCGGGAGGGGACCTGGGACGCGCTGGTGGGCTCCGGCGGGCTGTTGCAGCGTCAGGCGGACTACGCTCTCGTGGTCGCGCAGGGCATCGCGCAGGAGGCGAACCGGCTGCGCGACGCCTGGGAGCCGTCGGGCGGGAACTTCGCGGCCGAGCTCCGCAACGCGGGGAACGGTGGCTCGGTCTACGGGTCGGCGAAGGAAGCGCTGGACGAGGTGTTCGCCGCGTTCTTCTTCGTGGACACCGACCTGAAAGACGCGAAGCTCGGCGTGCCTACGGGAATCAGCCCCGAATGTACGGACCCCGTCTGCCCGCAGGACGTCGAGCTTCCCTTCTCGCGGCGCTCCAAGAGTGCGATCCTCGCCAATCTCGACGGAGCGGCCGGCATCTTCGCCGGCGAGGGAACGTCCGGACAGGGCTTCGCCTGGTATCTCCGCGACATGGGAGCCACCGCGCTCGCGGACCGAATGACGAGCCAGCTCGCGACGTCGCGCACGGCCGTGGAGGCCCTCGCGGGCAGCTTGACCGACGCCGTCCTGGCCGACCCCCAAGCGGCGCGAAACGCCTACACCCAGATTCAGCTCTTTACCAACGACCTGAAGAGCGAGTTCGTCTCGGTGCTCAACCTCACGATTCCGCAGGAGGGGGCCGGCGACAACGACTGATGTCGCGGCGATGACCATGACGCAGGCAGAGGCCCCCCGAGGCCCGCACGCACGGGCGGTCGCGTTGTTCCGGCCCGTCGACGCCGCGAGTATCGCCGCGTTCCGGGTCGGTCTCGGCCTGCTTCTGGCGGTCGGGATGGTGCGCTTCCTCGCCGAGGGCTGGGTGAGCGTCCTCTTCGTGGAGCCCACCTTCTTCTTCAAGTACTGGGGCTTCGCCTGGGTCCCGGCGCCACCGGCCGGCGTCGTCTACGCGCTTTACGGTGCGCTCTGCCTGCTCGCACTCGCGTTCGCGGCGGGGCTCGGTTTTCAGATCGTCGCGATCCTGCTGTTCCTCGGCTTCTCGTGGCTCGAGCTGATCGACGTCACGAACTACCTGAACCACTACTATCTGGTCTCGCTGCTCCTCTTTCTTGCGACCTTCCTGCCCCTGGGCTGGACGTGGTCGATCGACGCGCGCCGGCGACCCGAGCGCGCTCGGACGACCGTCCCGGCGTGGGTCCTCTATCTCCTGCGATTCCAGGTCGGAGTCGTCTACGTCTATGCCGGCTTCGCGAAGTTCGGGGCGGATTGGCTCCTCCACGCGCAGCCGCTCGGGATCTGGCTGGCGGCGCGCGACGAGCTTCCCCTGCTCGGTCCGTGGTTTCACGAGGCGTGGGCGCCGTTCGTGGTGAGCTGGGCGGGCTTCTTGTTCGACTCGAGCATCGTACTCCTGCTCTCGTGGCGCCGGACGCGAGCGATCGCGTTCTGCGCGGTCCTGTTCTTCCACGTCGGGACGCATCTGCTGTTCGACATCGGGCTGTTCCCGTTCCTGATGCCGCTCGCGGCGACGCTCTTCTTCTCGCCGAGCTGGCCGCGTCGCCTCCTCGGCTGGCTCGCGCCGTCGATGCGACACCCAGAGGCGTCCGCCGCTCCGGTCGACGCCGGCTGGACCGCGCGGCGCCGCTGGCTGGCGGTCCCGATCGTGGCCTACGTCGCCGTCCAGGCGCTCCTGCCGCTGCGCTTCGTCCTCTACGGCGGCGACGTGCTCTGGCACGAGCAGGGCATGCGGTGGTCGTGGAAGGTGATGGTTCGCGAGAAAAACGGGAGCATCCACTACCGCGTTCGGAATGCGGAGACGGGTCGCGAGTGGCAGGTCGGGCCCATGCGCTACCTGACGTGGCGCCAGGCCAACGAGATGACCGGGCAGCCGGACCTGATTCTCCAGCTCGCCCATCACGTCGCGGCGGACTTCGCCGAGCGCGGCCTCGGCCCGGTCGAGGTGCGTGTGGACGCGCTGGTCTCCCTGAACGGCCGGCCGGCCGCGCGCCTGATCGACCCGTCGGTCGACCTCGCGAGGATCCACGATGGGATCGCTCCCGCGGCGTGGATCCTCCCCCGGAACGACGCGCCCCCCTTGCGGATCGTCCGCCGGCCGTCCTGAGAGCCAGTTCCGACATGACTCGTACCCCCCATCGATTCGCCCATGTGGCGGCGGCCCTCCTGGTCCTGTCGTCCGCTCCTGCCTTGGGCCAGGACGTGGAGGAAGCCTCGGACTCTCGCGCCCGAATCGAGGAGATTCGCATCGTCGGCAAGAAGTCGGACGCGGCGCGGATCGGTGGCTCGGTGACGGTCATCGAGCAAGAGGATCTGGAGCGGTTCGAGTACGACGATCCGCACAGCATCCTGCGGCAGGTGCCCGGGGTCTATCTTCGCGAGGAGGACGGCTTCGGCTTGCGTCCCAACATCGGGATCCGCGGCGTGAGCGCCGAGCGCAGCGCCAAGGTGACGTTGATGGAAGACGCGGTTCTCTTCGGCCCCGCGCCGTATTCCGCGCCGGCGGCGTACTACTTTCCGCTGATGACCCGCATGGTGGCGGTCGAGGTTTTCAAGGGGCCCGCGTCGATCCGATACGGACCGCAGACGGTAGGCGGTGCGATCAACTTCGTGAGCCGCCCGATCCCGATCGAGCCGACGGTGGCCGTCGACGCGGCCTACGGAAGCTACGGGTACGGGAAGTTCCACGGCTGGGCCGGAGGAACCTGGGAGAACTTCGGGCTATCCGTCGAGGGCGTGCACCTCCAGAGCAGCGGCTTCAAGGAGCTCGACGGGGGAGGTCCGACCGGGTTCCAGCGAAACGAGATCGTGGTGAAGGGAGAGGCTGGCTTCGATCTCGGTGCCGGCTTCTTTCTGATGAACGGAATCA
>JAUIFY010000181.1 GCA_030430245.1 bacterium
GTGCTGTGTTCCGAGTCGCGGCGACCCTACGTGCGCGCGAACGACGGATACAAGTCCGAAATCGACTTTGGCTTGACGATTCGAGCAAAAAACGACGTGAGGTTGGCAGGTGCCATGAGACGGTCCACGGAATCCGACAACGCGAAGCGGGTCGGGCCGGCCCTCACGACGCGAAAGGTGAGCCGGCGGAGCTCACCGCCGCAGCGTACCGACCCACGGCCGAACCGCCTCCGGCGTGCGGGGGAGCGTGGCGAGCACCAGCGTCAGGAGATCCACGACCGAGAAGGGATCCGAGCGCAGGGCCACTCGGAGGTACGCGCGACTCTTCGAGAGATCGCCTCCACGAAGGAGCTCCTGCCCTTTCCACGCATAGGCGCTGGCTTCGGCCTTCCGACGCAGGCGCCGCAACTCATCGAGCGTGAAGCGCTCCACGATCTCCCGAAGGGAGAAGACTGCATCGAGCGCCGGCCGGAGCTCGTCGATGTTCGGGCGGTCGCCGTCCTCGGTCGCGAGGCTCCGGGCCATGCTTCCCCGGCGGAGCCGGTACTCCACCACCGGCCCGCGGCCGATGTACTCGAACCCGCCGGACGTCGCGAGGCGACACCAGAGGTACCAGTCCGCCATCCGTCGTATCCCGACGTTCCAGGTCTCGACGGGCGGTAGCGCCGCACGGCGCGCGCACATCTGCGCGGGCGTCGAGAGGAAGCTGCGTCGCAGAAGGACGGCCAGCACGTCGCCGCTGGGCCGCGCCGCGAGAAGGGCCCCGCTCTCGGCCCCGAACGCACGGCCGTCCTCCTCGATCAGGACCCGGTCTCCGTACACCCCGGAAGCATCCGGATGTCGATCCAACGCGTCGGCGAAGCGTTCCAACGCCGTCGGGCGCAGTCGGTCGTCTCCATCCAGGAATACGACGGCTTCGCTGCGGGTGGCCTGGAGGCCCTCGCGTCGGGCGGCGAGCACGCCGCCGTTCCGGGGCAACCGAACCACACGAGCGCCGCGACGCGCGGCCGCCCGAGCGCTCTCGTCCTTGGAACCATCGTCCACGACGACGAGGTCCCAGTCCGAGAAGGTCTGCGCGCGAACGCTGTCGATCGCCTGCCCGACGTATCGTGCACCGTTCCACACCGGCACGAGAACGGCGATCCGCGGCGGAGGTCTCAAGGGAGCCCTCCGAGCCCGAGCCGTCCTCGCGTCATGCAGTGGAGGTACGGACGCGGACGCCCGACGGCAACCGCGGCCTCGCGGTCGAGCCCGCCCGCTGCGGCGGACGTCGGTCCGGCCGTGATAGGGTCTCGCGCATGAACGCGCGACACGGGACACGACGCCGGGGCCTGCCGGTGCTGGTCGGAATCCTTCTCGTCACGGGCTGCAGCGGCGGTCCCCTCGGTCCCATCCCAGGCGGCCCCCTGGACGGCCCGACGGCGCCCGTCGATGGCGGGTGGTCGCACCTCGACGCTGCCGGAATCGCGGAGATCGAGACCGACCCCTCCGATCCGTACTCGGTCACGATCGCCTACAACGTCGTCGGCGATCACATCTACGTGAATGCGGGCAACACGAAGAAGCGATGGGCCGCGAACATCGTACAGGAGCCCAACGTCCGATTGCGCATCGACGGCACGATCTACGAACTGCGGGGCGCCCGGGTCGAGGACCGCGCAGAGCTCGCGCGCTTCGGCGAGGCGTGGACGCAGGGCTGGTTCCGGCGAGACCCGACCCAGTTCGAGGAGGTCTACGTCTTTCGACTCGAGCCCAGGTCCGCCACCGCTTCCGATGGAGACTAGCCCGGCGACGAGATGCTCCGAGCCCCCGCCCGCGCGACGAACCAGCGCAGGATCTCCTCGCCGAGCTCCTCCTTCGAGCGCTCGCCGCACTCCAGAACGAGATCGGCCGCGTCGCGATACCATGGATCGCGGCGCTCCATGATCTCGAGGAACGACGCCTCGTCGGACAGAGGCGGTCGGTTCGGGTCGTTCGCGATCCGTCGCATGAGGTACCCGGGGTCGCGCTGCAGGTAGACGACCATGCCGTGACGTCGCAATGCATCGACCTTGCGTGCGCTGAACGTCTCCTGGCCCTGCGCGTCCAGATCGACGACGACCCCTCCCCCGCAATCCAGGAGCGCGGAATGCGGAAACCGGGAGACCTTCTCGACGACGGCGAACTCGAGATCGCGGAACCCCGGCCAGCCGCGCTCGGCCACGATCTCCGGGATCGTCGCGGCGCCGGCCTCGTAACGGATCAGCGCGTCGAGCGAGAAGAGGAGGAAGTTCTTGTTGCGGCGCACCAAGCGCTTCGCGAGCGAGCTCTTCCCGCATCCACGCCCACCGATGAGGACGAGGTTCGCATCGAACTTCGTAGGGATGGCCGGCACGGTCTCAAGAGGTACGCGAGACGGACCTCGAGCTCAATCGCAGACCCTTCGCCGCCGGCTTTGCCTTCGCTATGCTTCGACCATGGCGCTCCCCTTCAAGATCAATCGCGACCATCTCCCAGCGACGCTCCGCTTCTTCGGCGCCGAGGGACTCCACTTTCTGCGGGATCGACTCCTCGGGCGCGATTCGCGCGCGGCGCGCGCGCTCGCCTACGTGAAGGAAACCGTTCCCCAGGGGGACCCGGAGGGCCTTCTTCGCGCGCTCGATCACTTCGGCCGCGAGCACAGCTTCCTCATGAACGTCGGCGACCGGAAGGGCGCGCTACTCGCCCGCACCCTTCGAGAGTCCGACGCCCACCTCTGCCTCGAGATCGGGGCGTTCTGTGGCTACTCCGCCGTGCTGATGGGACGCATCCTCGCCGAGCGCGACGGACGCCTCATCTCCCTCGAAGCGTCGCGAGAGAACCATCGGATCAGCCAGGAGATGGTCGCGTGGGCGGGCCTGGCCGATACGGTCGACCTGCGACACGGGTCGGCCGAAGCGCTGATCCCCGATCTCGAGGGTCCATTCGATCTCGTCTTCATCGACCATTGGAAGGATCTCTACCTGCCGGACCTCGAGCGCATCGAGAAGCACGATCTCCTGCGCGACGGCAGCATCGTCGTCGCCGACAACGTCGGATTCTTCGACGCCGAAGAGTATCTGACCCACGTTCGCACCTGCGGGCACTACGACTCGACGAACTACCCACTCTCGGTGGAGTACCGGGACGACATTCCCGACGCGGTCGAGATCTCGGTCTACCGCGACGGCACCCGAGAACGACCGATCCCTCAGCCATCCTCGTCGTAGGCCAGAAGCTCGAGCAGGTTTCGGTCCGGGTCGCGGAAGTAGACGCTCTGGCCACGCCCGGCACCGCCCGCACGGCCCCCGACCATCTCGACGGGGCCGGCGACGATCTCGATCTCCGCCTCCCGCAGCAAGGCCACCGCGGCCTCCACGCCGCCCGTCCACACGAAGCACACGTCGGCGCAGCCCGGCAACGCGGTCGGCCCGCGCAGGTCGAAGCCCGGGTTCTTCCAGAGCTCCTCGCAGTGCACGTTGATCCGGATGTCGCCCAGATGCATCGAGAAGAAGCTCGCGCCGGTCTCGGCCCACGTTTCCGGGTCCGGAGTCTCGAACCCGATCCGGCGGTAGAAGCGCATCATCGCCTCCGGCTGCGCGGTCGGGATCGCGATGTGGTCGTACGCGGCAATCGGCATGGCACCACGTACTAGCACGAACCCGAATGCGCCCGCGCGTGTGTCATTCCCGTGACGCCGTAACCCGCCCGTTATGGAGACGTTACGCAACGGACTCCCGACGATCAGACTCTCGCAACGATCATGGGCGATACTACGAGCATGGGAGGTGGAACCCATGACCGCTGATCCAGCGCTGGAACGGGATCCTCGCTTCGTCGTGCGCCTGGCGAGGTCCGACGAGGACGTGCGCGCGGCGCAGCGGCTACGCTACCGCGTGTTCGCCGAAGAGATGGGTGCCCGGATCGAGGGCGACGCGACCGGCATCGACGAGGACGAGTTCGACGACTTCTGTGATCACATCCTCCTGGTCGACCCAGCGCGGTCCGAGATCGTCGGAACGTACCGCGTGATGAGCGCCGAGAGCGCTGCCGAACTGGGGCACTTCTACTCGGAGACCGAGTTCGACCTCGGAGGCGTGCGCGCACTGCCGGGCCTCTTCGAGCTGGGCCGGGCTTGCATCGCACCGAGCGTGCGGACCGGCATCGCGATCGCGACCCTCATGGCCGGCGTCGCCCAACATCTGCGAAGCGAAGGCTGTCGCTACGTGATCGGCACGAGTAGCCTCAGCGTACGCGAGAACGCAGCCGAGGTGGGCAGGATCTGCGCGCGGGTCGCGCGCGATCATCCGAGCCCTCCGGAGCTCCGCGTGAAGCCCCACCTGCCGTTCGCGACCCAGGAGGAAGCCGACTCGGGGCCTCGACGCGGTCGCCTCCCCGGTCTCCTTCGAGCGTACCTCCGTCTCGGCGCCTACGTCTGCGGCGAGCCGGCCTGGGATGCGGCCTTCCGTACGGCCGATCTTCTGCTGCTGCTCGACATGAAGAAGTTCGACGGACGCTTCGCGGACCGGCTGCAACGCGCCGCCTGACGCGCAGCACCCGAGTCGCGCCGACGCCGCGATCGAAGTCACGGCTCGCTCACCGTATCCGCGGGACGCCGCGTCAGCTCCAGATCGTCTTGGCGACGTCGAGGATCGGTCGCGTCGATCGGCGGACGCGGGCGAGAAGGAGCGCGCCCTCCATCGAGGCCAGGACCTGCTCGCCGCGCGTCCTGGCCTCGCGCGGGCGCACACCCGCCGCGACGAAGACCCGCGAGATCACTTCGACCCACGCATCCACCACCCGGTTGCCGGTCTCGGTCATCTCGGGTGACGCCGGGACGGTTTCGAGGAGAGTCGTCGCGACCGGACAACCCGACTGGAAGCCCGACTCCGCCATCCAGCCCGCCATCGTCTTGCCGTAGACCCGAACGAACGCGATCGGATCGGCCGGGTGGCGTTTCTCCACCCCGCGGAGCATCTCGAGGATCTTGTCCCCGGCGAGCTCGATCGCGGCTCGTCCGAGCTCCTCCTTCCCACCGGGGAAGTAGTAGTACAGCGAGCCCTTGGGTGCTCCGCTCTCCGCGAGGATCTGCTGGAGGCCGGTCGACGCGTAGCCCTGCTCGCGAAAGAGCCGCATCGCCGTCTCGATCAGCTGCCGCCGATGCTTCGCCGCCCGGGCCACGTTGCGACTATGACGATTGGTCTATAAGAAGCCAAGTGTACCAATCGGTCTAAATCACCCACGGAGGCAGATCCCATGGACACACGACTCGAGGTCCACGAAGACGTGGCGTGGCTGCAGGTCGACGACGGGAAGGTGAATGCGCTCTCGGAGGGTCTCCTGCGCGAGATCGCCGCGCGTCTCGACGAGGCGGCGCCCGCCGCGCGCGCCACCGCCCTTCTGGGAAGACCCGGCATCTTCTCCGCCGGATTCGATCTCGCAACGTTCGCGCGGGGAGCGGACGCAGCCGCCGGGATGCTGCTCGCGGGCGTCGAGCTCCTGCGGAAGATGCTCTCGCACCCACATCCGATCGTCACGGGCTGCGCCGGACACGCGTATCCCATGGGCGCGTTCGTCATGCTGAGCGCCGACGTCCGATTCGGCGTGCCGGGTCCCTTTCGGATCGGCATGAACGAGGTGGCGATCGGACTCACCGTCCCCCGGTTCGCGCTGGCGTTGGCCGAGCATCGGCTGACCGCGACCGGCTACGCGCGGGTCGGCACGGGCCGGATGTGCTCGCCCGAGGAAGCCGTCCGGATCGGCTACCTCGACGAGCTCGCGCCTGCCGACCAGCTCCGCGATGCGGTGGCCGCGGTCGCACGGGAGGTCCGCAGCGTAGACGCGACCGCGTATCGTCAGACGAAGACGCGGATGCACGGCGCGCTCCTTTCGAAGCTCGAGAGGTTTGGCCGCCGTGACGCGATCGAAGAAGAGCTGGAGGCGAGCCGGGCGTCCGTCGGGCGAAGCTGAGGCGGAGCAGGCCATCGGCGGGGCCGGTCCGGCCCCGAACGCGAAAGCGGCCCTACGATGCGCCCGCCGGCGGCAGGAAGAAGTCCGGCAGCATGAAGAACATCTCGTCCTCCGTCGTGAGTCCGCTCTGGATCGCGCAGGCGTCGCACTCGCCATCTCCGGCGCCCGGAGACGAGTCGCACGCCGCGTCGTCCCCGGGGCCATCGCAAGGCTCGCCGACCCGGCCGGCGGTGCAAGCGACGGGCGTGCACGGTTGGAACGAGTACTCCGGCGTGGCCGACCGCCGCGTCACAAGGTCGAGATCGAACGACCCGTCCTCGGCGACGCCGTTGTTGAACGTCGTGCAGAACGTGAGGGTCCGGTCGGCGTCGGCTCGAGAGTCGTAGAGAATCGGCGGATCGAGGACCAGGTACGTGGGGTCCGAATACTGGAACGAGTCGTACATCCGCTCGCCCGAGGGATCGTCGATCCAGAAATGTTCACCGTGGCGATGCGTGTGCGAAGATAGCCGGATCAACGTCGATCCTTCCGGCATCGTGAACGTCCCGCAGGTGTCCTCCCGGGTGAACGGAGCGACCGGTGGGATGGGCCCGGCCGCGCTCACGTGAACCTCCTCGAAGGTGAGGTCGTCCGTGAAGAGCAGGTTCATGCGCGCATGGAGGTCCGCATCCTCCGTCGTGAGGTTGAAGGCGTGGAGATTCCAATAGACGAAGCCGCGCATCGGAATCTCGCGGTACGCACCGGGCACCGGGTCGACCGTGAGCTGCGACTGGAGCGCCGTTCCGAGACCAAAACCCGCAGGATTGATGATCGCACCCGGCGGACCGTACCCCAGGCAGGCGACGGTGGGCTGCGCTTCGCTCGCACAGAGGCCACCCGCGCCACACGAGTCGGGCGCGAGCGGATCGCATTCCTCGCCAGGGCGAGGCCCGTCGCGACAGGTCCACGTCCCGAAGGAGGGGTGCTCGGCGAGGCCCACGTCGTCGAAGCCCGGCTGCATGACGACCAGGTGATGACTCGCCGCGTCCTGCCGGATCACGGTGCCGTTCACGTAGAAGCTCGCACCGTCCGGGCTCTGGAAGCGCGCGGGTACCCGCTCGCTGAAGTCGTAGTACGACGCGAAGCAGCCCTCCCACTCGGAAGACGCTGCGATTCGATGAACGGGCATCTCGAACTGGACGCCCTCGTCCGGCGCGGGGGGCTCGAGGGGCCGTATCTCCGCCAACTCGCTCTTGGGAAGGCAGACGCCGAGGAGATCGTTCACGTAGTCGGCGCTTCCGCGCTGGAATCGGGGATCCCCGACCGAGCCGCTCTCGGGCGCTCCCGCGGCGATCCAGACGCGGACCGCTTCCAACTCGTCGGCCGACAGCGGAGCCGCGCCGACCGGCATCGGACTACCGCCCACCGCGACGCTCCCCGGGTCCGTCGCCGCCTGGAGCTTCCGGAAGAGGAAGCTCGAGCCGGGCGCACCAGGGTCGATCCGCTTCAGGTCGCTATTGGACGACGCGGCGTCGACCAGCGCGCCGTAGGCCGCGCCGCGCCGCAGATCGAGACCTCCGGACGTCGCCGCCCCGTGGCACGCGTCCGCGGTGCATCCATGGCGAGCGAAGACCATCTCCTCGATCGCGCCAAACGTGCTCTCGAACGACGCGCACGCGGGGTCCTCCGCCGGCGGAGGGTTCCCCTCCACCGGCGTCCCTCCGGTGCTCGTCCCATCGCCGCACGCCACGGCGACGAGTCCCACGAGGACCAACCCGGGCAGGCAGGATCCCCTGCGTCGCAACTACGGCTCCGTTCGTTTCAGCTTCACGATGCGCTTCTTGCCCGGCGTGTCGGCGATCGCGACCACGTCCGTGAGGGCGTCGAAGTCCGCTCCGAAGCAGGTCGCATTGTCCTCGTTGTGGACCCGGACGGCCCAGCCGACCACTCCCGGCGAGGGAGTCGCGAGCGTCCCGAACTCGGGAGGCAGACTCGCATCCTTGCCCGAGAGAATGATCCTGGACTTCCCGGCGGCGCCGCCCTTCTGGATGACCTTCTTCACACCATCGGCGGCCGCGCTGCCGTCGGCGTACTTCCAGCCCTTGTCCGAGATCGCCTGGAATCCGGATCCGGGTGCCGTCATCTCGAGCACCAGGACGGGTCCACCGCCGGCATCCTCGTAGAAGCAGAAGTGGCGGTCTCCGGCGGCACCGAAGTCGGCCTGCACCGCCGCCGGCCCCTTCGTCCACTTGAAGGTCAGCTTGTCTTTGGGACCCGTGCCGTCGGCACCCGTGTCCTTCAGCAGGAGGAGGGCCTTGCCACGCGAAGGCAGCCCCGTGCAGGCGTCCGGGGTCGCCGGGCAGGCGACCGCGACCGTCTCGTCCCCGTCGAGCGTCCCATCGCGATCGCGGTCGATGCCCATGCGCTCGCCCGAGCCCGGAGGAACACACGTGAACGTGAGCGGCTGCCCCGGCGTGTCCGCGAGCTCGCGAAGAGCCGACTCGCTGAGCACCGCCTCCGCCGCCTTGTCGCTGCGGAAGGTGCCATCGCCGAGCATCACCCAGCCGCGGGCCTCTCCGTTCACGATCCCCTTGACGATCAGGTCGCACTCCGTGGCACCGACGTGGTCCACGAGCGGGAAGGCCGTCAGCGCACGTGCGATCATCAGATCGATTCGCGGGTCGACCGTCGCTGCGCTGGTATCGGTCCGAGTGACCTGTTGGCCGACGATCGGGGCGAGCGTCGTGTCGAACGCCATCATGAAGGCCTCGAGATCGCGCCGATCCGTGTTCGAGAGACTGAAAACCGTCGCCCGGAAGAAGTTGAAGACCGTATCGACGGACCCGTCGTGCAAGAAGCCGGTCCCCCGGACCTGGGGTCCCTGATCCGTGTTGCCGATCGGATTGATGAACGGAATGTCGGGCATGCCGAACATTCCAACCTTTTGATACTGGTTGCGCAGGTGGGCGACCTTCATGTTCTGCGGCTCGTTCTCGAAGGTCGTGCGCCCGTCGGTGCCGAAGAAGCCGTTCACCGGGTCCAGGGTGTGACAGTCGTTGCACCGAGCGATCTGGTCGGTCCCGGGGCGGTTCAAGTAGATGTCGCGACCCGACGCCTCGTCGGCGCGCAGGACGTTGTTCAGCTGCCGGATCGGGTTCGGCGGGAGCGTCACCTCGAGAACGAAGTCGGTGAACGCCTGCATGTCGCCCGGATCGAGCTCGCCGGCATCACGACCGAGGAGGCCGGGGAACGCGACGTTGAACGCGTTGAACGCCGCCTCCTCGTCGAGTCCACCGACCGGATCGTCGCCGGGACCCTGCGCGCCGGTGCGGTCACCGCGCCAGTGCATCGGGCCGTGGTTCGCCATGCCCCGGAGCGTCTGCGTCACCATGGGGCCCTTCATCGGGTGCAAGGGGTCGTCGCCGCCGATGGGGCCGTCCGGGTTCGAGTTGAACGGCACGTTGTTGCCATCCGGGTCGCCCAGATCCCACGAGAGGTCGTCCATGTCGCCGAAGAGGTGACACGACGAGCACGAAGCCTCGCCGTTCCCCGAAGTGAGGTCCGCATCGTAGAGGAACTGGCGCCCCGTGACGACGTGCGCCGGTTCGGGATTGTTCATCGCGGCCTGATCGACCTGGGTGCTCGTCGACAGGTCCACCGTCACGACGGCGTTGTCGAAGCGCGTCAGCACGTAGAGCTGGTCGCGCACCTCGTCGAGCACGACGCCCGAGGGGCCGCCACCCGTGACCGAGATGTGGTTCGCCGAGTCCGGCGTGAACGTGTCGTTCTCGAGAGCGGTGGTGTCGAACACGCCCACCTTCGAAGAGCCGAACGCCGCTACGTAGAGGGTGCTGCCGTCGCTGGAGAAGGCCATGTCGAGCGGCGTCGCGAGACTGTCGGCCTTGCCCTTGCCGCCGGCGAAGACCGTCGGTCCGGGACCATAGAGGATGTGCTTGTTCAAGTGACGGCTATCGACGTCGCACGTCGATGGGTCGATCACGGCGATGCGCGCCTCGTGAATGTGGCCTTGCACGCTGTCCGGGTCCCCCGAAGGCTTGTTGAAGGCCGTTCCCGGCCCCTCGAACCGGATCTCGTTCACCGCTTCGGTGCTCGTCGCGTAGATCAGATTCGTCCCCGGCTTCGTCGCCAGATTGAACAGGATGGTCCCGACCCCGGCGCAGCCGCGATCGTCCTCCGGGTTCACACCCCCGTCCTTGACGACCGCGGGCGGATTGGCGCTCGCGTCGATCTCGAACACGTCCTTGTCCGGCAGCGAGAACCGCACCGCGTTGTTCCAGTTGCGACCCAGCTCGTCCGTCCAGATCCCGCTCGTCGAATCGAACTTGACGATCAGGCCGGTCTCGGGCCCACCGATCGCCTCGTGGTTCGCGTTGGGAGCCGGCAGCCCTCCCGGCGTCTGATCACCCGGCAGCCCGAGCGGCATGTGGATGCCGTCCTGGATCGCGCTACACTGGGCAGCCCCCACACCGCCATCGCAGACCGCACCCTCCGAGACCGGGGTAGTCTGGTTCCCGGACCGGAACACGGCCACATGGACGCGCGTTCCGCCGTTCGTGACGGTCAGGCCACGTGGCTTGTCGCCGAACACGGTGACGACCGAGAGCGGCGTCCCTCCGAGCGCGGCGCCCAGAGCGTTGGCATAGAATGCCCAGACGTCCGCGCGGCCGATGCCGTCGTCCTCGAAGTCGTCGAACGCGTGGGGCGCGTTCTGCCCGCGATGAGCCGTCGAGATGAACGCCCGGTCGAAGCCGGGACCGGCGAACACGATGTCGTTCGGCTCGTCACCGACGAGCAACGTACGAGTGACGCGCGGAGGGTTCGCGGCGACGTCGACGATCGAGACGCTGTCCGAAAGGTGATTCACGACCCACACCTCGTCGTCGTTCCGAGCCGCGACGGCGACCGGCTCCATCCCCACGGGCACCGACGCCTCCGAGGTGAGCCCTCCGGCTCCGACGGTGAAGATCTCGAGCCGGTTGTCCGGCGTGTTCACCGCGAAGAGCCTCGTGCCGTCCGGCGACAGGGCCAGCGGGCGCACCTGGCCGGTCTCGAACGTCACGAAGTCGCTCAGCGCATGGGCTCCGCTCGCAGGCGCGAGCAGGGCCACGCAAAGCAGCCAGCGGACGAGGGGGAACGAGGTCTTTCGGGGGCTCGGTCGGGTCGGCATCCCCATGTTGTTCCACGCCGCACGTGGTTCTCGCAACGAGAGAATCCCACCCACTCGACCGGGGAATCCGCCCCGGCGGCGCGATCGCCCCGGAGACGCCGATTCCGGGGGACCGGCCGACGGCCTACTCGACCGTCAGCACCTTCACGGCGAAGTTCAGGTCCTTGCCGGCGAGTGGGTGGTTGAAGTCGAGGACGATCGTCTCGCCACGGAGCTCGGCGACTCGGATGGGAGCACCATGCCCCTGGGCCATCAACATCGCCCCCACCTGGCGTGCGTCCTCGGGCACCTGCTCGGTGTCGATCTCCCGCAGGGCCTCGGGATCGACCTCCCCGTAGCCATCCTTCGCCTCGACACGCACCCGCTTCTCGTCGCCAATGGCCATGCCCTCCATCTCGCTCTCGAGCCCGCGGATGATCTGTCCTTCGCCCTGCGTGTAGACGAGCGGCTCACCGCCGACGTTCGAGTCGACTTTCGAACCGTCATCCAGCGTCAACGTGTACTCGATCGAAACCTTGCTGCCACTCTGGATCACTTCCCACCTCGCTTTCGGTTGAGCCCACAGCTCGACGAATCAGTCGTCGGGCGCGCCGAGGAGGATCCAGTCCCGGACCTTGTTGACCAGCTCCGGCGCGAGAAGCTGCGGCGAGTTGCGCGGCATGTGCGCGACGACGCGTCCTGCTTCATCACGAGGCTCGCATTGCGAGAGGAGTCTGTAAAGCCAGCTGCCCTCCGGGTCGCCCGGCGCGACGAGCGGCAGACTCGTTTCCGCGGTCGTGACCTCGTGCGCGAGAAGGGTCTCGTAGACGTCCTGCGTGAGATCCAGCCCTCCCGCCGGCGCCTGGTCGTCGTGGCAGGCGGAGAACACGCAGCTTCCCGTGAAGATCGCCTCCGAGATGCTGGCCAGCGTCGTCGGTGGCTCGGACAGCGAGACCGGCGTGTCCACGCACGGCGGAGCCACCGGAAGCCCGACGTCCCCGGGCAGCGACTCCGGCACGTAGAGCGGCGCCGCGAGCTCCTCCGCCGAGGGCAACGCCTGGGCGGGGTTGCGCGGGGCACCGATCCCGACGCACGGTCCGCTGTTCATGACGATGCCGTCGACCACGCCGTCCACCTGGTTGTCGGCGCCCACGTTCGCGCTCATCAACATCTCGGATTCCGCGAGTCCGAGCATGACACACATCTCCTGGTCGCCCACGCCGAAGCGCACGGACTCGTCGCGCGGGTTGCGATAGCCGCAGGTCATGCGAAGCCCGTGCGCGCCCGCCGCGCCGAGATCGATGGGCGGAACGAGCGCCTTCCCGTTCGGCTCGGCGTTGAAGCTCTCGATCGAGTGGATCACCTCGCCGTCGCGAGGCCCACCGAGGATCTCGACGCTGAAATAGTTCCCCAGGTAGTGATAGTGGGGCAGAACCCAGTGGAGCTTCAGCTCGAACGGCTTCTGGATGATCGCGTCGAAGATCGCCGACAAGTCGCATTCCGCCGTGAAGCGAGCCTCGCTCTGCGGCGGAATGTCGAGCGCGCCGTAGTTCAAGCGGAACGCCGAAAGGATGACGTCGACCTCGCGCGGGTGGATGAGTCCGAGGCTCAGCCGCAGGTAGGTCTCGTGATCGCGCAAGGCGGGGTTGAGCAGATGGATGGCCGAGACGATCTTGTGGCGCGGCGGAATCTTGACCACGACGCCCGGCGCGAACTCCTGCTCCTCCACCACCGACTGCGTCGACTGCGCGAAAAGCACCGTGCCGATCACGGAGGCGATGTCTTCGGAGAACTCGCGCTCGCTGCAGAGCCAACGACCGTCCGGCCCGGCGTACGACTCCTCCGGCACGACGAACCAGTTCGAGTGGTGGTACGCACCCCCGTTCGCGAGGGTGACCGTGTTCACGTAGAGCGCCTCCTCGTTGTTGAGGGTCCATGAGACGCAGTCGGCGGGGATCTCCTCCCCCGGACCGAGCGTGATGTCTTCGAACGCGTGCGTCACCACGGCCTGCACCCCCTGGGGGCCCAGCGTCGGCTCGGGCGCCGGAGTCGTCGCCGGAGGCGGCGCGGTCGGCTCCGGACCGGATCCCGGTGGCTCGATCCCGGCGGTGGGCCCGTGGCCGTCGGAGCCGCACGCCGCGACGAGCAGGGCCGAGAGAATCATGCCGATGGAGGTCCAACGCGATGGGGTTGGCATGCGCGACTATCGCCCGCGGCCTC
>JAUIFY010000182.1 GCA_030430245.1 bacterium
CATTAGGTATATACCCAACGGGTGTTGCCGTCAATGCCTATTAGGTATATATCCAGGATCATCATGACGAAGCCGAAGATGGTCCGGCTCTGGGGGTGGCGCTGCACGCGGTGCGAGCATGAGTGGCTTCCGCGACAAGAGGCGCCGCCGAAGGTCTGCCCGCGGTGTAAATCGCCTTACTGGTCACGCCCGAGACAGAGACCGAAAGCCCCTGCCTCGGGGTGAGCCTTCAGGATCTTCTCCCGCGGTCGCTAACCCGCATGCGCAACTCCGTTCTCGGTGCGCGCCTCGACTGCGCGCACCGCTATTGACGGGTGACCGCCTGCCGGATAGCCTCGCAACAGCGTCAGGTTGCTGGAGGCTATTTCAAGCACCCGGTAACGGGGAGAGAGGGATTCGAACCCTCGACCGTGCTGCGAACACGGTGGCCGATTTGCAGTCGGCTGGTTTGAACCAGACTCACCCATCTCCCCACGAAACTCTGGGAGCGGCCGCCTACGGGCGGCCGTTTCTGGTTGTGGCTACGGAGACATGGCAGCCTCCGTTTCTGTGGCCCGCGCATCGATCCACTCGCGGAGCTTCGCCGGGTCCACGAACATCCGCCGGCCGCCCGCGCGCCACACCGGCAAGCCCTGGTGGCGAATCATCTGGCGCAGCGTCACGTCACTGACGCCGATGATCTCGCGCACCTCGCGCAACGACAGTTGCTTCGCGACTGGTGCTTCGGCTGTTCCGCTCACGGCGACCTCCCTTCGGGGCCAATGGCCCTACCGTGGATCGAGGCAGGGGCAGAGGGACTCGGAAATGGGAAGCGGAAGCGGGACGTGACGACGGCCGTCAAAAGGACTTGCCGTCTGTCGAGCGAACATTCTACGAAAGAGGGAGAGGAACGCAAGATGCGGGGCGCAGAGTGATGGGAAGGCGAATCAAGACGAAGATGTGGGACGCCGAGCGCGAGGTCATTGAGCGGCGAAGGGGCGCCGACATGGGCGGCGCCGGGGTTCGCAAGCCCGTCAAGCAGCAGATGAGCCGGGTCGAGTACGACCTCCACCCGCCGGAAGCCGACGCCATGCTGACCGGCTCCGCCGATCCGGCCGACATCCTGAGGTGCGGGTAGCCCGCGGTCGGGGCGAAAGCTGATATAATAGACCTTGGTGGCGAAGGCGGCTTCTTTGAGATTTCACCTCGAAGACACAGGCTGTCTCTCTTCCATGGGAAGAGGGGACAAGGCGATGGAACGACCCTATCACCCGAAGGCGATTGCGAATTGGTTCTTGGGCCGGGCTGAAAAAGAGGGCCAGCGTTTAGACCCAATGAAGGTCCAGAAACTCACCTACCTGGCCCACGGGTGGCACCTCGGGCTTCACGGCGAGCCTTTGATTAACGAGGAGGTTCAGGCGTGGCAGTATGGCCCCGTAATCAACTCGCTCTACCACGAGTTCAAGAGCTTCGGGGCCGGGGAGATCACGGGAAGAGCGACAAGTTGGGATTTCTCAAGCCAGGGAGAACCCGCCCTGGTCGAGCCAGTCGTTGATCCATCGGATGTGGACACGATCGCGCTGCTGGAGAGGGTCTGGGACGTTTACGGTAGTTGCTCGGCGGTTGAACTCTCAGCGATGACGCACCAGCCGGGTTCGCCGTGGTCTCAGACGTGGCAGGAGATGACCCCCAAGCTGCGCGGGAAAGGCATCCCGAACTCGCGGATCAAGGAGGGATTCGAGACGTTGATCCGGGAACGGAATGGCTGACGACGACGTTCCAGACCTTGGTGTCATCCGCGTCATACGGGTCGAGCCCGAAGACACCAAGGCGAAGATGGAGTTGGAGCAGTTCGGCCAGGAGCAACAACTCGCCCTACAGAAGTCCCAAGCGGAGTTGGCCAGAGCCCAGATCGAGAACATCGGGCTTCGCCAGGATCTCGATCTCCGGAAGGGCTACGCGAAGGGACTCTTTAGCCTTGCTGGCGGGTGGCTCGGTTTTGTTGCGTTGTTGATCATCCTCTCGGGGGTGGAGGCGATCCCCTTCTCGCTTGCCGACTCGGTGCTCAACGGACTAATCGCGAGCGCCACCGTCGATATCGTCGGACTATTGGCGGTGGTCGTTCGGAACCTCTTCCCCCGCAGGGATGGCGCAGGGTAGCCCCCCCCAGTGTCCTACTTCCCCCCTTGGGGTGTCTTAAGTAGGACAGTACCGCCTGGTGGGGCTCGTTTGAAGGCCTCCCCAGGCGTGGGTAGACTCGCAACCGAGGGATGCCGTGCCCCCCTGAAACCGAGCCGCTGGGCTCGACGCTCCTCCAGGAGCTCTATGGCGAGGGCTACTTCCACGGCGCGAACAGCGGGTTCGCGCAGGAGGGATATGCCCGCGTCCACGCCACGTGGCAGCACTGGATGCCCTGGCTTCGCCAGGAGGTGGGGGAGGGTGCGCGCTGGCTCGACCTGGGCTGCGCCTACGGCTTTCTCGTGGAGGAGGCGCGCCGGGCGGGCTTTCGCGCGGTCGGGCTCGACGCGAGCCGCTACGCTCTCTCGCAGGCCCGCGAGCACGCCGGGGGCGCGTCGGGCCACGTCCTCCAGGCCCACGCCGAGGCCGTTCCGTTTCCCGACGCGGCCTTCGACGTCGTCACGGCGTTCGACCTGCTGGAGCACGTGCCCACTCCGGAGCGGCTCCTCGCGGAGGTCGCGCGGGTGCTCCGGCCCGGCGGCGTGTTCCTCGCCGCAACGCCGGACCCCATCGTCTTCGATCGGCACGAGCCGACGCACGTCGCGGAGCACGTTCCGTCGTGGTGGATGCGCGAGCTCGAGCGGGCCGGCTTCTCGGCGACCCTGCGCTTCTTCCAGGCCGAGTACAACTGCGAGATCGTCGCGCGCCGCGGCGGACCACCGCCCGCGGTGTCGTTCGATGCGCTCGAGCCCGATCCGGTCGTCGCGCGCCCCGCATGCGCCGCGCTGCGGGTCGCTCCCCGGGCCGGCATCGGCGCCGTCGAGTCGGACGGCGGGCGCGTGATCGAGGACGGAGCCACGTTCCATCTGCTCAACGCCGGCGAGGTACCCTTGCGCGTCGCGCTCGACCTCGAGACGCGCGAGCCGTCCTCGCTCCGAGTCACGCTCGATGGGCGGGTGATGGACCGCTCCCGCGATGTGTCGCTCCTGCGGACCACGCTTCTGCTTCCGGCGGGCGGGCATCGGCTGCGGGTGGGCGTGGAAGGAGGCTGGGCGCGCCTCGTGGCCCTGCGCGCCGACGGCCAGCCCGCGACGCACGAGGAGCTATGCTTGACGCTCCCGTTCGATCTGTACGAGCGGTACGCGCTCACGGCGGAGGTGCTTCGACGTCTCGGCGTCGAGGCGGGACGCGTGCTCGACGTGGGCGGAACGATGGGCGGCGATGGCGGGCACCTCGCGTGGACCGGCGACTTCCTGCCGCGTCACGACGTCACGGTGATCGACGGTCGGCCGGCCGACGTTCCCGCGCACCGGGCCATCGCGGTCGACGGCGTGCTGCCGTTCGACGACGGGGCCTTCGAGTCGGTCATCAGCCAGGACGTGCTGGAGCACGTGCCGGCGAAAGCCCGAACCGCGTGGCTCGAAGAAGTCTGGCGCGTCACGGGAAGGCTGCTGTTGCTCGCCTGTCCGTGGTCGACCCCGGGCGTCGCGGAGGCCGACGAGTACTTGTTCGAGCTCATCCGCCAGCGCTACGGCTACGAACACGGCTTCTTGGCGGAGCATCTCGCGAACGGTCATCCCGATCTCGACGCGACCCGTCGCTTCTTCGAGGCGCGGGGTGCGTCGGTGGTCGTCCTCCCGTCGGGGCACCTGCCCTCGTGGATCCTCATGCAGACGGTGAATGCGTGGCTCTCGCACCCGGAGCAGGACCAGAGCTTCGCCCGGGCGAACGCGGCCTTCAATCGCGCGATCGGCCTTCGCGCGGTCGTGGCGCCGGCCTACCGACATCTGCTCGTCGTCGATCGCGAGGCACGGGCGCTCGAGCCCCGCCTCTCCGGCCTCGTTTCGACGGCGACGCCGGACATCGAAGCGGTCCGGGCCGCGATCGCCGGGCTCGCCGCGGATCCGGCCGCACCCGGAGGGAGCGGCGCGTGACGACGGAGCCGGCAACCTCGGACGTGACCATCGCCATCCCGACGTGCAACGGACGCGAGCATCTCGAGACGTGCCTCGAGTCGCTGGTCGCGCTGCGCCACCCCGCCGACCGCGTCGAGATCTCGGTCTACGACAACGGGTCCACCGACGGTACGGCGGAGTGGCTCGCCGCGGAGCATCCGGCGGTTCGTGTCCTCGGGTCGGCCACGAATGAGGGCTTCGCCGGCCCCTGCAACCGCCTCGTCGAGGCGGCGCGAAGCCGATTCGTGTGTGTGCTCAACAACGACGTCCGCGTCGCGCCGGACGCGATCGGCGAGCTGGTCGCGGTGGCGTCGGCGACCGGTGCCGCCTGCGTGGGCGCCCGCGTTCTCTCGGCCGACGGCGCGCACATCGAGTTCGATGGTGGAACGATGAGCTTCCTGGGCCACGGGGCACCGCTTCGAAACGGGGCCCGGGCGCCCGACCACCCGCCACCGGCGGAGCCGGTGGACACCCTCTTCGTATCCGGAGCGGCGATGCTCGTCGATCGCGACGCGTTCCTCGCCGCGGGGGGGTTCGACGAGGACTACTTCGCCTACTACGAGGACGTCGACCTGGGTTGGCGGCTGTGGACCCGGGGCGAGCGGTGCGTGCAGGCGTCTCGGGCGTGCGTGTGGCATCGCGAGCACGGCTCGGAAGCGATCCTGCCCGCGGGACGTCGCCTGGCACTGCTCGAGCGCAACGCGTTGCTCTCGGTCGTCAAGAACTACGAGGAGGCGCGCGCGGGACGTGTCCTTCGATGCGCGCTCGCGCTCCTGGCCGAACGGGAGCGTCTCGCGTCCGACCCGCTGCGCCGTCGAGCCTGCCGCGAAGGATTGCTCGCCGCGACTCGCGCGCTTCCGCTCGCCGAGAGAAAGGCCGAGCGGGTGCGCGAGAGTCGACGCCGGCAGGACGCCGAGATCGCGCCCCTGTTCGTCGATCCCTGGCGCGTGCCCATCGGTGGAGAACCGTACGCTCGACGTCACGTCGCGGTGGCCGAGCTGTTTGGCGCGGCCGACCTGTTCGGCCCGCCCCCCGATCCCCTTCGTCTCTTCGAGGAGTCCGTGTGCGCCTGAACCGTCGATCCTTGCTTCTCCTCGCCGCCTCTGCCGCCGCGGTCGGTGCCGCTCCGCGCGTCGTGCGTGCGCAGAGCTCGCCCGGGAATCGTGCCCAGGACGAGGAGACCGCCGCCCTGCTGCGTGAGTTCATTCTCCAGCGTGCCTCCGACAGCACCCAGCCCTGGATGGAGATGCACGTCGTCCTCGCTCTGGGAGCCGGGTTCTCACGCGGCGGCGAGAACCTCCTGGACGAGCTCGTGGCGAAGATCCTCGAGGTTCGGACCGTCGACATGCGCCAGTACCCGTACTTTCCGGTCGACGTCGAGCGCCACCCGTTTCACATGCTGCAGATCCTCCAGGCGACGGACGTTCCCTACGACCGGGCGTTCGTCACGCCGAAGGGGCGCTTCACTCGTCGCGACCTGGTGCAGGGGGGCACGGCTCTCCTCACGCCGGACGAGATCGGCGACGAGCTGTCGTGGATCGTGAGCGTGCTGACGAAGGAGTTTCCGCCCACGAAGGACCGGTTCACGACGGCGCGTGGCGAGGAAGTGGTCGTGCAGGACCTGGTGCGGCGGCACCTGGTGGAGACCGAGGAGGCGTACGCCGACGTCTTCGAAGTGATGAAGCGGCAGAAGCTCTATGACAAGGGTCCCCTTCACTCGACCGCGTGCAACGGCACGCACCTCCTCTACGGCCTCGTCGAGGCGCTGGGCAACGGTTACCGCGGCGACGATCTCGAGGCGCGGGTCGAGCGGTTGATCGAGGCGACCCTGTTCCGCGCGCGACTCGAGCCGGTTCTGATCGAACGTCGGATGCCGGGCGACGATCCGATGGTGCGATTGAATCGAGAGGCCGCGAACCTCACGCTCGTCGGCCACCTCGTCGAGATGTTCGGCTACATTCACCAGAGCGGTGCCGTGCAGATGAGCGAGGGGGCGCTGCGCGCCGTCGCCGCGCTGCGGGCGCGGCTCGCGGCGCTCACCGCGACGATCACGACGGACTACGATCTCGCCAAGCTCCAGAAGGACGTGCCGCAGGCGTACAAGCTGATCCTCGGCGACGCATGTCACGCGTACCGGGGGATCCGGTTCTGGACGTGAGCGACTCGACGCCGCAGCTGAGCGTCGTCGTGGTGAACTGGAACGGCGCGGAGTACCTCGGCCCCTGCGTCGACAGCGCGGCGGGCCCGGATCGCGAGGTGATCGTCGTCGACAACGCCTCGACCGACGAGAGCGAAGCTTGCGTCCGTGCAGACCGTCCGTGGCTCCGCTGGTTCGCGAACGACGCGAATCTCGGGTTCTCGACCGCGGCGAACCGCGGGCTGCGCGAAGCGCGCGGTCGCTACGTGCTGTTCTTGAATCCCGACGCGCGCTCGGAGGACGAAGCGGTGGACGCGTCGATCGCGGTGCTCGAGCACGACGCGGCGGTCGGGCTCGTCGGGGTCGCGATTCGCGACCTCGAGGGGCGGACGACGCCGACGGTCGAGCCGTTCTTCTCCTTCGGGGCCCTCCGGCGCGCCCGCGCCGCGGAGCGCGCGACCGCACCCGGGGGGACGACGCCCGTCGACATCGACTGGTGTCACGGCGTATTCCTCGTCGGGCGACGGGAGGAGCTTCTCTCGCTCGGGGGGTTCGACGAGTCGTTCTTTTTGTACGCCGAGGACATGGATCTTTGTCACCGTGTGCATGAGTCGGGGCGACGCGTCGTCTATTTGCCCTGGGTATCCGTGATGCACGAAGGAAACAGAGCGGGCCGTGTCCTTCTCGACGAGCGCCGTCCCGCGGCGATTCTCGAGTCCTCCCTGCGGTTCTACGACCGCCACCACGGGTGGCTCGCGCGGACCTGGCTTCGCCTCGCCGCCGGCGTGACGTTCGGCCTGCGTGCGCTCCTCTATCGGGTTCGCCGGGGGCCACTTGCGGAGCGCTATGCCGTCATGGCACGCGTCGCGTTCGGTGTGAACGAGGATCTCTTCCCAGCCCGTCCCCGCTCGTCTTCCGGAGGTGCCTCGTGCGGGGGCTGATCGAGCGTGGCCGCGCCCCGCGCGTCACGATCGCCATTCCGTGCCGTTCGGACGAGCCGGGGCTCCGCGCGACGCTCGACGCGTTGACGCTTGCGGCGGTACGCCTTCAGGAGCGGGGGCACGAGGTCTTCTTTTCCATCTGCACGAACGGGCCGAGCGGGCCGGCACGGGCGGACGCGCACGAGTTCGCGACCGGTGCCGGCGCGGGGCGCACGAGCGTCTTCGATCTCGAGCAGGCGGACAAGGCCGCCGCGTGGAACCGACTCCGCGGCGGGTGCGAGACCCCCTGGATCGTGTTCTGCGACGCCGACGTCGAGCCGTCGCAGGATGCGCTCGTCTGTCTCGCCGAGGCGATGGAGAGCCGACCCGACGCGGTGGTCGCGACGGCGCGGCTCGAGCCCGACCTGTCGGGGGCGTCGTGGGTGGCGCGGGCCGCGGCGCTGCCGCATCGCTTCGACTTCGGCGTGGTGCGCGGCCCGTTGTACCTGTTGCGGACCGAAGCGCTGTCGCGGATGCCGGAGGGCCTGCTCCTCGAAGATGCGTGGCTCTCGGCCGAGCTCGGCGCGCGTGGAGCCGGAGCCGTGCTCTCGGTGTGGTCCGCGGTGGTCCGGTACCGTCCGGCGCACACGCTCGGAGACTACTTCCGCGAGCGCCTGCGCACCGAGTCGGGCAAGATTCAGATTCGCGACGACCGCACCCGGCGCGGCGTTCCCCACACGCCGATCTCGCGCTACCCGTGGGAGCACTTCCTGGCCGAGCTCGGTCCGCGCGAGTGGCCACTCGTCGCGCTGAATCTCGGCGTTCGCATGGTCGCGCGGGCGGTGGCGGAGGTGCGGGCACGCCGCGGCCGGCGCGTGGGCTGGGCGCCGGTCCGTTCGAGCAAGTCCGCGCCGTCGACCACACCGTCGGGGCTGAAGTGAGCGAGGCGCCGGGGTACGCCGTCGTCTTGCTGACGTGGAACTCGCTCCGTCACATCGACGCGTGCCTCGAGTCGCTGCCGGCCGCCGCCGATCGCCCTCTTCAGATCGTCGTCGTCGACAATGGATCGACCGACGGCACCCCGGAGAGGGTGGCGGAGCTCGCCCCGCAGGTCGATCTCCTTCGCAACGAGGAGAACCTCGGGATCGCGCCGGCGCGCAACCAGGGCCTCGCGATGGTCCGTGCGCCATACGGCGTCATCCTCGACGTGGACACGGTCGTGGAGCCCGGTGCGCTCGGCCTGCTCCTGGACCATCTCGATGCGCAGCCCGACGTGGCGCTCTGCGGCGCGCGTCTCGTGCTGCCCGATGGGTCGACCCAGCCGAGCTGTCAGCGATTCCCGACGCTGCGCGACAAGCTCGTGCGGCAGCTCCCGCGACGACTCGGCGAGGGACTTCTGCGGGACGTCGAGCTCGCCGGGTGGGACCACGGAGATACGCGCGACGTGGACTACGTGGTCGGTGCCTGTCAGGCGATTCGCATGTCGGCCTTCCGCGAGGTCGGGGGGCTCGACGACGCGATCTTCTACGGCCCCGAGGACGTGGATCTGTGTCTCAGGTTTCAGCTCGAGGGCTACCGGGTGACGTACGTCGGCGAGGCCGTCGTGCGCCACGAGTGTCAGCGCGTCACCCGGCACCGGCTCGACCGCTTGGCCTGGCGGCACCTGGGCGGTCTGCTTCACTATTTCCGCAAGCATGGGTACCTGTGGTCCCGCGAGGGCCTGTACCGCCGGATCGCGGCGGCGCCGCGTCCGGTCGGACAGGGCTCGTTGAGGTCGGTCGGATGAGTCGAATGACGACGGGAGAGGTCCTGGCACCAGCGCAATCCCACGAGAGCGCCACGGTGCGCGCGGGCTGGCGTCATTCGATCGAGCAGCGCGCGCTCCTGCTCCTGGTCGCGGCGGATGCGCTCTCCGTCGTGATCGCATACGCGACCGCGTTCCTCGTCCGCATTTGGGTGCCGCTCCCCCTCACGGCGCATCTCCTGCCACCGCAGGTGTTCGACGGGCCGCACTCCGCGCTCGGCGTCGCACTCGTCACGCAGTTTCCGCTCCTCTACTTCTTCGGGCTCTACGACATGCGGCTGCTCCGCCACGAGCTCTCGCTGTTGATGGCTCCCTTGCTGGCGCTCGTGACGCAGCTCCTGGCGATCGCCGGTTGGTACTTCTTCCGAGGGGAGGAGACGGGCTTCCCCCGATCGGTGCTCGTCATCTTCACCCTCACGAACCTGGGCCTCGTGGTCGCGTCGCGCTTCGCCATTCGCCGCGTGCTGCGGGAGGGCCGTCGCGTGGTTCGCGTCGCGTTGGTCGGTCGGGCGAAGGAGGTCGCGGAGCTGAGTCAGGTGCTGGGCGAAGCGAGCTCGATGGGCCACGCGATCGACGTCGTCGGCGGCATTCGGATCGAGGGCTTCGGCCGAACCGGGGAGCCGATCCCGGGCTCCGATCTGATCTGGCTCGGCGGTACGCACGACCTCGCGCGCATCGCGGAGGAAGGTGGCGTGGACCAGGTGATCCTGGTGCCCGCGGAGTCCGGTCGCGAGGGATTGTTGGACCGCGTTCTGCGTGCGACGGATGTCGCGCTTCCCCCGCGCGTTGCGGTGGTCCCCTCGGTGCACGAGCTCCTCATCGGCCGACTCGCGTCGCTGTCGATCGACGACGTGCCGCTGATCGAAGTCGCCCGCGACCCCCGTCAGGATCTGGCGTTCGCCATCAAGACGGCGCTCGATTACGTGCTGGCGACGCTGCTTCTCTTGTTCGCAGCTCCGGTCTGCGCAATCGCGGCCCTCGCGATCCGCCTGACGTCGCCGGGGCCGATCTTCTATCGCCAGCGCCGCGTCGGCCAGGGCGGCCGCGAGTTCATGATGTACAAGCTTCGCACCATGCGCCACGACGCCGAGAACGAGACGGGCCCGGTGTTGGCGCACCACGGCGACCAGCGCGTGACCGCGGCGGGCCGCTTCCTTCGCGCGACCCGCATCGACGAGATCCCCCAGCTCCTGAACGTCCTGAACGGCACCATGAGCTTGATCGGCCCCCGGCCCGAACGCCCCGAGTTCGTCGAAGACCTCGTCCGCGACATCCCCGGGTACGCCGAACGCTGGCTGGTGAAGCCGGGCCTCTCCGGCCTCGCCCAGGTCCGAGGCGAGTACGACACGACCGCCGCCTACAAGCTCAAGTACGACCTCGCGTACATCCACAACTACTCGCTGTTCCTGGACGTCCGGATCATGCTCGAGACGGTGAAGGCGCTCCTGACGCGCCAGGGAATCTGAAGGAGCCGCTCCACCGCGAGCACCCGCGGCCCCCACCCGCTCGACGTTTCGGCGCACGCGCGCGGCTCCGGCCGGGTGAGGATCGCCGCCGGGAACGGCGTCCGGCGCTCGCGGTTTGGACGCCGGGAGCGAGGTTGACCGGGTGACGAGGGACGGATCGGCTCCGTTCCGTCTCTTCCGGCCCTCGGGGTCTGGGGCTCGGTGCTGGGCGCAGCGCGCGTCGGGCGGTGAACGCGGGTGGATGGGTTCCGTCCCTGGCGGCGTTCGCTGCGCGGGGGTTGGTATCGGGCGCGGCGTGGGTCGGGGCGTGAAGGGGGTGGAGCGGTGCTGCAGTGGGCGGCCTCCAGGGTCTCTGGGTGCGGGTCGCTCGCGAGCTGAACCGTCTGATGCGGCGCAGCGGCCGCGTCGTCGCCGACCGCTTCCACTCCCGCGTGCTCCGCTCCCCGCGGCACGCCTGGAGGGGACGTTCGTTACCTTTCCGCAGCTGTTACCTTTCGGCGCGAAAAGGTAACGCTTGGCGAAAACGTAACGAACGTCCCCCCGCCGGGGACTTCGCTCAGCCGCGGGCGTTTGCGGCTGCGTCGAGGGCGTCGAGTGTTTCCGGGTTGAAGCGGCCGTCCGGCGTGATGTCGTGCGAGCGTTGGAACGCCTCGAGCGCGTTCAGGGTCACTGGGTCGAGCTTGCCGGTGATCGGGCCCATGTACTCGTTCAACGTCGTGAGCTGCTTCTGGACCTTCTCCACGGTCGCGGCGTCGAGGTCCTGCTCCATCGCTCCGGCGTCGAGTGGTTGGAGGCCCTCCCGGGCCCGCTCGGCGGCGAGGCGCGCCTTCTCCTCGGTGAGATCGCCGCTGCACGAGAGCGCGGCGACGGCGAGGGCGGCCGCTGCCCATCCACTGACTCGAGATCGCATGGATCGGCGTCGTAACGGCGCGCCATCGGACCGTCAAATCGACCGGTCCGGGGGGTGGACCTTCCCTCCGGCGCGCACCCGGATATAACGGCCGGGTGCGGCTTTGGACGAATCCTGTCCGGGCGATCGCGGCGATGGCGTTCGCCGCGTTCGCGGGTGCCGCGTGTACGCCGGTGATCGTGGGCCCCGACGAGACCGCGGTCGCCGACATCGGTGTTCCGGCGCAGGCGACGGACGACTTCAACGTTCTCGCGATCGGGACGGCGGACGCGGACGGACGGATCGTGCTCCGCACCACGGGGACCTCCGTGGCGCGTGGAGAGACGGTCGACATCGGCGTGATGGGGCCCGGCATCCTCTGGGGCGCGCACTTCATGATCGTGGGCGTCGACGTCCCGGTCGAGCTCATCCGCTTCGCGGTCACGCAAGGGGGCGGCGTCGAGCCGCAGCCCGCCGCGGTCCTACGGGTTTCGGTCCCGAAGACCGCCCAGCCGGGACTGTACTCCATCCTGGTGCTGCGCTTCGGACGGTACACGATCTTCTCCGGTGGATTGGAGGTCACATGAGACGCCTCGTCGCATTGGTCGCGTGGCTCGCGAGCGTTCCGCTCACCGCGTGGGCTCTGACCCTGGTGCCGATGTCCCTCGGCCAGATGACCGAAGCGTCCGAGTTGGTCGTCCGCGCGCGTTGTGTGGATCGAACCGCGACTCGGACGGAGGACGGTGCGATCGAGTCGGTCGTGCGCTTCGAAGTCCTCGAGACGGCCAAGGGGACGACCGAAGACGTCGTGGAGATTCGCGAGCCGGGCGGCGAGGTCGAGGGTACGGAGATGGTCGTGCCGGGGGCGCCGCGCTCTCGGGTCGGCGACGAGGCGGTACTCTTTCTCGAGCGCGCACCCGACGACACACTACGGGTCGTCGGAATGGCGCTCGGGTATCTGCCGGTCGTCACGTCCGGGCCGGGTGCGAGCCGTGTCCGCGTCTCTCCCCATTTCGGGCCGGGCTTCGAGACGGGAGGGCTGCGTCCGGTGACCGACGTCCTGACGCGCGTGCGCAGGCTCGCGGAGCGACCGCGGTGAGGCGAGGGGCCCTCCCGGCTCTCCTGCTCGCGCTCGGGCTCACGCTGCCGTCCGTCGCGCAGGGCTACGCGTTCCTCCTGGTCGAGGGGGGAGGCGGGCTCGCTCGTCGCTGGGCGCCGCAGCGTTTCGTCGACTCGCGGATTCCGTGGTTCGTGGCGGGCTCCGTCGACGGCCGTCTGCTCGGAGAGCGTACGTTCGCAGACGTCGTCGCGACGGCGTTCGGCCGTTGGGAGGCGGTGACGGAGAGCGCGATCGCATTCGACTTCCGCGGTGTGCTGGACCAGCGCAACCGCGACCCGGGCGACGCGCGGAACCTCGTCGGATTCGCCGACGGGTCGACGCTCGGCAGCGGCGTCCTCGGTGCCACCTTCATCACGAGTGATGCGGACGGCCGCATCACCGACGCCGACATCGTGTTGAGTCGAGCGGTCGACTTCACCACGGACGTCGACGCTGCGGCCGGTATCTACGACGCCGAGTCCGTCCTCACGCACGAGATCGGGCACCTTCTCGGTCTCGACCACACCGGTCTCGTCCGCGCGACGATGGCGCCCTTCACGGATCGAGGCGACGTCCACCAGCGGACGTTGGAGCTCGACGACGCGATCGCGGTCGCGATCCTCTACCCCGAGGGACGTTTCCCGCAGGGGAGGGCGACGCTCGCCGGGACCGTCTCCCGCGACGGGCGGGGCGTCTTCCTCGCGCACGTGGTCGCGACCACGATTCGGGGGCGGGTCGTCGCTTCGGGCTACACCCGGCCCGACGGGACGTATAGGATCGAGGGCTTGCCGCCCGATGTCTATCTGGTGCATGCCGAGCGACTCGATGG
>JAUIFY010000183.1 GCA_030430245.1 bacterium
GGATTGCGGACCGGTCGGCGGCGAAACTGTGGATGGCGGGTGACGAGCGCCTCCAGGCGCTCGAGGAGCAGTGGCGAGTCGATCGTTCCCTCGAGCTCGGCGATGCACCCCACGATGAGCGGCTGCTCCGGTCGCTCGAAGAACAAGAAGGCGGCGTCGAGGGCCGACAGCGGCTCGGCGGTTGGGTTCGGCTCCATGTCGTGGGTCCGCGCCCGAGCCGGCGCCCGGGGCGGGAAGGGCAGATTCCGGTTCGGTGGCCGGATGTCAAGGTCGGCGCGCCCGACCGGAGTCCCGTTCGCGCCGGAGTTCTGGCGCCGCACTCACGTGACCTCGCCGGAAGTGCAGGCTAGGCTCGCCGGCGTGGCGAATGCGGGAGCCGATCTGCTCGAGCGCGCGGCCGAGCTCGTTCGCGCGAGCACGAACGTCGTCGCCCTGACGGGTGCCGGGCTGTCGACCGCGTCGGGGATTCCCGATTTCCGAAGCCCAGGCGGCGTGTGGGAGAAGTTCCGCCCGGTCGAGTTCGCCGACTTCCAACGATCCGACGAGGCGCGTCGCGAGCACTGGCGGTACAAGGCCGCGACGATTCCCGCGATGCTCGAGGCGCGTCCGAACCCCGGGCACGAGGCCC
This sequence comes from bacterium, assembly GCA_030430245.1. Taxonomy (GTDB): domain Bacteria; phylum Desulfobacterota; class Binatia; order UBA12015; family UBA12015; genus VGTG01. Next base: position 629 of record JAUIFY010000183.1, read on the forward strand.
TGGCGCGGCTCGAAGAGGCCGGGAAGCTCCTCGGCGTGATCACCCAGAACATCGACGGCCTCCACCAGGCCGCGGGGAGCCGCACCGTCCTCGAGCTGCACGGGACCAATCGCCACGCCGTCTGCCTGGACTGTGGTGCGGAGGAGGGCATCGAGTCCGTGCTCGCGAGGCTCGAGTCGGGGGAGGCGGTGCCGGCATGCGTCGCCTGCGGCGGCGTCTTGAAGCCCGCCACCGTGTCCTTCGGACAGATGCTCCCGCCCGACGTGCTCCGTCAGGCGATGGAGCTCGCACGCCGCGCGGACTGCCTGCTCGCGCTCGGAACGTCGCTCCAGGTGCAGCCGGCCGCCTCGCTCGTCGAGGTGGCCAAGGAGCACGGGGCGAGCGTCGTCATCGTCACGCGATCGGGAACTCCCTACGATTCGATCGCGGACGCGAAGCTCGACCACCCGCTCGGTTCGTGTCTCCCGCGGATCGTCGCCGCGGCGCTCGGGGACGACTGACGGTCGTCAGCCCGAGGTGTTCGCGAGGATCACCGTCCAGGGCACGACGGCGAACAGCGTGTACGTCACGGCCAGCGAGATCAGCCCGGGCTCGACGTAGGGGTGCTCCCGGCGTCGATAGACGAGGAAGAGCAGGCCCATGGCTGCGATCTTCACGGCGGCGATGCCCCAGGCCGGCCCGACCGACGACATCGCGCTCGCGACCAGAGGGTTCCCCTCGTGGAACCCGCGGCTGACTCCGGTGAAGGTGACCCAGCCGTCGAGCAGCTGGAGCGCGATGTTCGCGAGGAACAGCGCCTGGAGTCGTCCCATCGCCGTGGAGAGCGTCGCCACGTACGACCGTTTTGCAACGGCCGGACCAAGAAGGCAACGAGCGTTGGGGGTTTTCCAGGAGTGCAGGCCTCGCGAATCTGCACGATTCGCACGCGGCATCGCGCTGGCGAGCGATCTCGTGCCTTGCTGGGGAGTTCGCTTTAGAGCGCCCGCCGCGTGGAAACGCCTCCACTCTTGCTATGGTGGTCCAGGGTGAGTGGGGTGGAGGAAAGCCAGAGGAAGCTCCGGATCGCGGTCTTCGGCACGCGTGGCATCCCGGCCTCTTACGGAGGGTTCGAGACGTTCGCGGAGCAGCTCGGTGCCCGTCTCGTCGAGCGGGGCCACTCGGTGACGGTGTTCGGGCGCAGCGGGAGCGTCGACCCTTCGCTTCATGGGCACTTCCACCGGGGGGTGCGGCTGGTCGTGCTTCCCGCGCCGCGATCGAAGCATCTGGAGACGGTGCTCCACACGGTCCGTGCGGCCTGGTGGGCGCGCGGCGAGCGATTCGATCTCGCGGTGGTCTGCAACAGCGCGAACTTCGCCGCCCTGCCTCTCCTGAAGAAGGCCGGCTCGGCGACGGTGCTCGCGATCGACGGCATCGAGAGCGCGCGACGGAAGTGGGGCGTCGCGGGGCGGTCGTTCTACCGGATCGCTTCCTGGCTCGGCCCGCGGCTCGCCGACACGTTGGTCGCCGATTGCCACGTGATCGAGGACTTCTACCGCTCGCGCGGGGCCTCCCGGGTCGAGATGATCCCGTACGGAGCGGAGCCGCCGCGGCCGCAGGGGCGCCAGTTCCTCGATCGGCTGGGTGTGAGCCCCGGCGCGTACGTGCTGTACGTGAGCCGCCTCGAGCCCGAGAACAATGCCGACGTGGTGATCCAGGCGTTCCGGGCCGCCGACGTGCCCGGGCATCTCGTCATCGTCGGGGACGCCCCGTACGCGGACGCGTACAAGACGCGGCTGTCGGAACTCGCCGGAACCGACGGGCGCGTGCGCTTCGCGGGCTTCCTCTTCGGCGAGGGCTACGACCAGCTGCGCGCGCACGCCCGCTGCTACGTCCAGGCGACCGAGGTCGGGGGGACGCACCCCGCGCTTCTCGAGGCGATGGCCGCCCGCCTTCCGGTCGTCGCGAACGACATTCCCGAGCACCGCGAGGTGCTGGCGGATGCCGGGTGGTACTACCGGAAGAACTCCGTCGCCGATCTGGCCGAACGCTTGCGCGAGGTCCTCCTCGGCGACGCGGGCCTCCGGGAGCAGAAGGCCGTCGCCGCCTTCGAACGGGTCCGTGCCGAGTACGACTGGGAACGGGTGGCTCGATCCTACGAGAGCCTCGCCGCCCGGCTGGCGAAGCGCCCGGCGGGCTCGTGAGGCAACGGCTGCGTGCGCGTCCGTCGCGCGTTGCTTCGCTGCGGGGGCTGCGGTAACGCAGGCTCGCGATGGCCGCAGTCGCCAAAGGACCCGACCGCGCGGATGCGCGCTCGGGCCTCGCGGGACGGGGACGCTCCGAAGGCGCACGTGCTCGCAGCACGTCGGCGCGGCCGGTCGCGCGCGGGGGGCCGGGCGCCTACTTCCGCCAACTGGCCCTGCTCGCCGACGGTCTCGTCCTCGTCGCGGCCTTCCCTCTCGCGTACCTGGTGAAGACCCGGCTGCTGCCGGCCGACCTGACGCCGCTCTACTCGCCGGAGGTCTACGTCGCGCCGGCCGCGATGGTCGCGATGGCGACGCTCTTCGTTCTCGAGCGCCGCGGTGCGCACACCGCGGCGGCGACGCGCTCTCTCGGCGTGATCACCGGCACCGTGGTTCTCTCGGTCGCAATCGCCCTCGTCTTCGGAGCGACGCTGCTCTACGCCTTCAAGCTCTCGTATGTGAGCCGTCTGTTCCTCGCCCTGTACGGTGCGAGTAGCGCGCTTCTCCTGATCGGCGTCCATCTGAGCCTCCGACCCCTCATCGCGCGGGCGAGAGAGACCGGGGTATCGGCTCCGCGCGTTCTGCTCGTGGGGGATGACGCCGAAGCGGCGCACCTCGCCGCCGTGCTGGAGGAGGAGTCGCCGTTCGGGATCGCGGTGGTGGACCGGCTCTCGGTCGAGGCGCTGCGGCGGGCCACGGTTCGGGCGGATGCGTCGGGTGCGGAGTTCCCGGCGCTCGACGAGCTGCTCGCACGCGAGGCGATCGACGAGGTCGCGGTGGCGACGTCGGATCTCCGCACGCCGGATCTCTCGCGGCTCGTCGCTGCGTGCGATCGCGAGGGTGTGCATCTGCACGTGGCGGTCGCGGCCCTCGGAGCCGGCTTGGAACGCGCGACGCTCGAGCGCATGGCCGACGTTCCGATGCTCTCGATCAATCCGCAGGTGCATTCGGCCTGGGCGCGGGCGCTGAAGCGCGCACTCGACTTCGTGCTCGCGCCGATCCTGCTCGTGCTCGCCGCACCGCTCTGGATCGCGATCGCCGTCGCGATCAAGCTCGACTCCCCGGGCCCCGTCTTCTTCCGCCAGGAGCGCATCGGCCTCAACAAGCGCCGCTTCGGGATGCTCAAGTTCCGTACGATGGACGAGGGCGCCGAGGAGAAGCGTCCGGAGATGGACGCCCTGAACGAGGCCGATGGGCCGATCTTCAAGCTGCGGCGCGACCCGCGCGTGACTCGCGTCGGCCGGGTGCTGCGCCGGTTCGACCTCGACGAGCTACCGCAGCTCCTGAACGTGCTGGCCGGGCAGATGACGCTCGTCGGACCCCGACCCATGCTCCCGAGCGAGATCGTCGATTTCGCTTCGTGGCAGCGCAAGCGCTTCTCCATGCATCCGGGGATCACTGGCCTGTGGCAGGTGAGCCATACCCTCGGCGACCCGTTCCTCACCGGCCTTCAGGCGGATCTCGACTACATCGATCGCTGGTCGCTGCGACTCGATCTGGCGATCGTGCTCCGCACCCTTCTCGCCGTGTTGCGAGACCGGGAGGCCCATTGAAGAACGACTCGACCCCGGTTCCCTTTCTCGATCTCTCGAGGGAGTACGCCGAGATCGCGAGCGAGATCGAGCCCGCGGTGCTCGACGTGCTCCGGTCCCAGGCCTACGTTCTCGGACCCGCGGTCGAGCGCTTCGAGCGCGAGATCGCCGCCCATCTCGGCGTCGAGCACGCGATCGGCGTCTCCTCGGGCTCCGACGCGCTCCTGCTCGCGCTCGCCGCGCTCGACATCGGCCCGGGCGATCAGGTCGTGACCACTCCGTTCACCTTCTTCGCGACGGTCTCCGCGATCACCCGTCTCGGCGCCGAGCCGGTGTTCGCGGACATCGCGCCGGACGACTATCTGCTCGATCCGGAGCAGGCGGAGCGCGTCGCGACGGATCGCACTCGCGCGATCGTGCCGGTGCAGCTCTATGGCCAGTGCGTCGACCCGAACGCGTTCGACGCGATCGCTCGCAAGCGGCGGATCCCGATCGTGGAGGACGCGGCGCAGGCCATCGGTGCTCGTCGCGCCGGGGTGGCCGCCGGGGCCTTCGGGGATCTCGGCTGCTTCAGCTTCTACCCGACCAAGAACCTGGCGGCGGTCGGTGAGGCCGGCCTGGTCACGACGGGCGACGAGCGGCTCGCGGCGCGGGTGCGGAGGCTGCGCGACCATGGCTCGGAGCGACGCTACGAGCATCTCGAGGTGGGGTGGAACGCGCGTCTCGACGCCATTCAGGCCGCGGCGCTCTCGGTGAAGCTCGCCCACCTCGATGCATGGACGGCCGCGCGCGTGAAGAACGCCACCCGCTATGGCGAGCTGTTCCGCGCCGCGGGGCTCGCCGGGACGCTCACTCTCCCGACCGTCGCGGCCGACGCGACGCACGTCTTCCATCAGTACGTGGTGCGAGCGCCGCGTCGCGACGGGCTCCAGGCCCATCTCGCGGCCGAGGGGGTCGGCTGCTCGATCCACTATCCGCAGCCGATCCACCTACAACCGTGCTTCGAGTCGCTCGGGTATCGGCCGGGCGACCTTCCCGAGTCCGAGCGCGCGGCCGCGGAGGTGCTGGCCCTGCCGATCTTCCCGCAGCTCCGCTCCGCGGAGCTGGAGCGCGTCGTCGAGGCGATCGCCTCCTTCTACCTCGGGTAGCCCGACGAGGCTCACCGCCGAGCGTGCGCCCGGACTCGGCCGCCTCTTCCGTCCGAGGGCGGTGCTTCAGCGCGATCCTCGGCAGGACCGTACCCCCCGGTGACGCGAAGCCGCCGGGCTCGTCGCGTATTGGAGGCTTGTCTCTACTGCTGCAAGTCCGACTCTGTTACGACTTGCAGCCATGGCCAGGAGCACCTCCCCGACGGTCCGCCCGCCACAGCAGCGGCGGGCTCGGGACACGATGGATCGAATCCTCGAGTCGGCCGAGAGGCTCGTCGTGGAGCGAGGCTTCGACAACGTGACCGTCGACGAGATTCGCCGCGACGCTGGTGTCTCCAACGGCTCTTTCTACGCACGCTTCCAGGACCGCGATAGCCTGCTTGCAGCCTTGCAGCAGCGCTTCCTCGAGCAGTCGAAGGCGTCGGTCGAGACCGCCGTCGACCGGGGGCGATGGAAAGGCAAGACACTGGAAGAGACAGTGGCGGGGCTCGTCGATGTCCTGCTTTCCCAGCACCGAGCGAAGGAGGGCCTGTGGCGCGCTTTCGTACAGGCTTCGATCACGGACCCGGTCGCACGTGAGCGCGAGCAGGCCGTGCTGACGATCGCCATCAAGGGCGTGACGAAGGTCCTGTTGGATCACCGCCAGGAGATCGCAGGCGTCAGGCCGCGGCGGACGATCCATCTCGCGATCGTCATGGCGCTCGGGGCGATCCTCGAGTGGATGCTCTTTCCCGTAGCCGTCGAGAGGCCTGGCCTTCGGGATGACCGAGACTTCGCGCGCGAATTGTCGAATGGGCTGGTTCGCCAGCTCCGCCACCCGTGAGATGTTGCCGGCGCAGGTTGTGACTCTGAGCCGCTGACCAAACACGCGTCGGGCTGCCGCCGAATGGCACGCGAGGCTGAGGGCGTTGATCCGTTGATCCTGCGGCGAGACCGGATCGTCGACTCCTGAGACCCGGAGTCCACCGTCGACCAGCCAACACGGAGGCCGACTCCGTTCGACGGAGCCCCCCCCTGTACCAGAGAACTCGCCTGGTCGTGATCGAGCCGGGCTTCGGTGAGGCCCCGCTCCGGGAGTGACCAAATGCCCCCCCGGGCTCTGTCGATCGAGCAGTCGGCCTCCTTGGCCTCGACCTCGGGCGCCACCTCACGCGCTCGAGCTACGACCGCCGGTGGAAACCCACGCGTGGGCGAAGGTGCAACGTGGCGACGGGCCCAGACCGGGCGGACTTGCAAATTAGAGGCAGGTCTCTAATAATCCCGTCAGGAGGCACGGATGATGAATGGCGGTCAGGTTCGCGGCACGTGGCGATCTCTCGAGGTCGCGCTGTTGGTGTTGATCGTCCTGGTCGGGGCGGAGCCGGCTCCGTCCTCCGCATCGGACGAGACGATCCAGGAGAACAAGATGGCGCTGACGGGCTTTGGGTTCATTGTGACGGGCACGGGATACGATCCCGCGGAGCACCGCGTGGAGCTCGGTTGCGGGCGCATGAAGACCACGATCGTTGGCGTCTCGGAGCCAGAGCAGGGCCTCGCCGTCGCGCGCCAGCTGGTCGCTGATGGGGTCCAGTTGATCGAGCTGTGTGGCGGGTTCGGACCTCTCTGGACGGCGCGCGTGATCGAAGCGATCGAACAGCGGGTGCCCGTCGGCTCGGTGGGTTATGGGCCAGAGTCGATCGCTCAGCTGCATGCCTTGTTTGCGGACTAGCGGCTCCGCGCGAGGGCTCGCCGTCCGGCGCCGTTCAGGTGTCGGGCGAGGACCAAGGGTCCAGCCCTGAGCGGGGCGCGAGTCCGCAACGATGACTTCCATCCTGCCTGGCGCTGATTCCCGGTCCGCACGTGGTTCCGGCGAACGCGAACGCACGTCGGGCCGCAGCCGCGACCGGTTACGGACCGCGAGCTAGGGCTCGAGGAACCGGGCGCGCATGTCCGGGGACGGGACGAGACACGCATCGTCGCGGCCGAACCAGCGATCGCGATTCCGTGCGATCCAGCGGTAGGGCACGTCGAGGAGTCGCGCGACGCCGGGGATCGAGGCCAGGGGGGCCAGTACGGACCAGCCGGACCCGAGTCGCCCGAGGATCCGGAGCACGGCCGCGCTGCGGACGGACAGCCGGTCACCGCGATCGGGCTCGAGGAACACGACGGCTCCGCCGGCGCCGACGTCGCGGGTCTCGGGCGGGAGCCACTCGGCTGCGATCTCGCCCTGGAGGGGGGCGAAGTGGAGGACGCCCCTGCGGTCGCGCGGCGCCAGAAACGCCACGGCGCGGTGGCAGAGGAGACACGCGCCATCGATGAAGACGACGGGTCCCGGAAGCGGCGCGCGGAGCGGGAATCGCCGTGGGGCCTGCTCGGTTGCCTCGGGGATCATCGCCACCCGGATTCTACCAGATCACGGGTGGGGGCAACGCGTCGGTGCCGGGGGGGGTGGCCCACTGGTGGAGCGCGGTAGTCGCGCCGGGGGGAAAGGGCAATGACCGGGGGACCTGGTAGGTTCGGGATCTCAGGGTACGGATCAATATGTGGGCGGAGGAGGTCGGCGTGCTCGGGTGCGTGAGCCAGGATCTAGGTTTCCGGTAGATCCCCCGGTCGACCGCGTAAATCAGCAAGCCTGGTGCCAGAAAAAAGCCCGAAAATCGGGGGTTCCTGATCGCGCAAAACTGCAAGAGAGCGCCCGGGCCGTGCGGAACTACGATTCTCGGCACTCAGTTCGATCGATGCATTCTTGCCGGCCAGTGCCGTGAAGGCATGGGTGGCCGGGGCCCGGCGAAGCGCTCCGGCGTGCATCGCGCAGCGCGTCAACCGGGCCGGAATCGTGGACAGGAGCGGGTTTCCTGGCTAGAAGCCGCCGATCGGACGCTCGACACTCCTCCGGTTCGTCGCTGCCGGGCTGGGCCTCGGCTTCGCTCCGTTCGCGCCGGGAACCTTCGGATCGCTCCTCGGGATCCCGCTGCATCTTGCGATTCTGCACGTGACGCAGGCGGTCGTTCCGACGCTCCTGCTCCTCACCGCTCTGACCGTGCTCGCGTGCTGGGTGGCGGGTCGAGCGGAGGAGATCCTGGGCGAGCACGACAGCAACGAGATCGTGATCGACGAGGTCGTCGGGATGCTCGTCGCACTGCTGTGGATCCCGCCGACCTTCCCGAACCTGTTCATGGCATTCGCCTTGTTCCGGATCCTGGACGTCGTGAAGCTCTGGCCGGCAAACGCGATCGACCGGCGCATGCCCGGCGGTGCGGGAGTCGTGCTCGACGACGTCGTGAGCGGCCTCTACGCGAATCTCCTCCTGCGTCTCATCGCTTGAGGGACGAGACGTCTCGAGACGTCTCGCCGGTCCGTCTCACTCCCGCGCCGTCAGGCCAGACCCATCTCCTGGTAGGAGAGCGCGATCTTCTCGATCGCGACGACGAAGGCGGCGCTGCGGAAGTCCCGCACCGTCTCGCGGGTCTCCAGAACGTTCCGGGCCGCCTGGTACGCGCCTCGCATGGTGTCGTCCAACCCGGAGAGCACGAGATCCCGCTCGTCGGCGCCGCGGACGAGCCTCTCCGCCGTGGCGGGGGGCATCTGGCTGCCCGTCATCTCTTCGATCGCTTCGACGACGTAGCGCCCGCGCTGCTCTTCGAGCCTGCGGTCGAGTCGCCCGAAGCGGATGTGCGACACGTTCTTCACCCATTCGAAGTACGACACCGTCACTCCGCCCGCGTTGACGAGGACGTCGGGCAGGATCACCTTCTGCCGACGCAGCAACTCCTGATCGGCCTCGAAGCTGGTCGGTCCGTTGGCCGCCTCCACGATCAGGGGCGCCTGGATCCGGGAGGCGTTCTCGGACGTGATCTGCCTCTCGAGGGCCGCCGGAATCAAGATGTCGCAGTCGAGCTCCAGACCCACGGCGCCGTTCTCCTCGTAGCGCGCTCCGGGATACGCTCGAACGCCGCCGGTGTGCGACAGGTGCTCGGACACCGCGCGCACGTCCAGACCTTCGGGATCGTAGATGCATCCATCGCGCTCGATCACGGCGATGATCCGCGCTCCGTCCTCCTCGGCCAGGAAGTGGGCCGCGTGGAATCCCACGTTGCCGAGCCCCTGCACGACGATTCTCTTCCCTTCGAGGGAGCCATCGAGGCCGGTCCGGGCCACGTCTTCGGGATGACGGAAGAACTCACGGACGACGTATTGGACTCCGCGACCGGTCGCCTCCGTGCGGCCGGCGATCCCTCCCTGCGTGAGGGGCTTCCCGGTCACGCAGGCCAGCGCGTTGATCTCGGTCGGATAGAGGGAGCGATACTCGTCGGCCATCCACGCCATCTCGCGCGTGCCCGTTCCCATGTCCGGAGCCGGCACGTTTCGGCTCGGGCTGATGAATCCGCGTTCCGCGAGCTCCTGGGCGAAACGACGGGTGATCGCCTCGAGCTGCTCCTCGTCGTACTCGCCGGGGCTGATCTGGAGTCCGCCCTTCGAGCCGCCGAAGGGGACGTCGACCAGCGCGCACTTGTAGGACATCAGGGCCGCGAGCGCCTCGACCTCGTCCTGGTCGACGATGGGGGCGTACCGGATGCCGCCCTTCGCGGGGAGCCGGTGCTCGCTGTGCAGCGCTCGCCATCCCTTGAAGACCTGGTAGCTCCCGCCGAGGCGAACGGGGAAGGTCACCTGCAGGACGGCGTTGCATCCCTTGATCTGCTCGACCAGGCCTGGCGGCAGGTCGAGCGTGGCCGCGGCCCGGTCGAACATGAGGTTCACGGTGTCGACGAAGGAGACCGGTCCCGTGGCCGTCATTCGCTCCTCCCGGACGGGAGGACGCCGATTCCGCGTGACTCCCGTGCTCTGCGTCGCCGTCCCGTCGCTTTCATCCATGCACTCCCGTGCCGTGTTTCCCGCGGCGTGGCCCCAGGATCATGGTGGCCGACGCGTCTGCTCCATGCCACCACGGAAGCCGATGCGTCCGCAACCGCCGTGGCCGTACGGACCTGGTTCAGGGTTCGCTCCGTTTCGGGTCGAGCAGGGCTCGATGAATACGGATTCGAAGACGTCGGGCTTCCGCGTACTCCGGCTCCGCCTCGAGCGCGGCGTCGACGCTCTGGAGCGCTTCCGCGACATCGCCGATCTCGAAGAGGCTCTGGGCGCGCATGAAGTACACGTCAGCTTGCCGGGGCTGCAGGGACAGAGACCGGTCGAAGCATTCCAGCGATCTCTGAATGTATCCGAACCGGCGCCAGACCAGGGCGCTGTTGTTGAGCGCGGGCCAGTACGAGGGGTCCGCGCTCACGCTGCGTTCGAAGTCGTCGAGGGCCGCCCTCTCGTCTCGCAACATGAACTGGACCAATCCGCGGTGATTGTAGAGGGCGGCGCGTAGCGACGCTCCCGGCGCCATCTCGAGGGCCCTCGAATATTGACGGAGGGCGAGCGGGTAGTCCTTCTCGTCGTGAGCGTTCAAGGCTGCCTCGAGTACCGCGTCCATCTCGCGCGCTTCCAGCGGTGAGGGCGCGGGCCCGGCGCACGCGAGACGGGGCAGATCTTCGACTCCTCCCACCCGGAGCCTCTTCTCGAGCTCGCGGAAGCGCTTGCTCCCCCACTGACGGAGCTCGTTCTGCCGATCGCGGACTTCCTGAAAGATCATGTCCGAGAGCGTGAGGCTGGCGTTCAGGGCCGCGAGCTTCTTCTTCACGGAAGGATCGGGGACCTCGAAGTCGCCCTTGTAGATGAGCTCGTGTTCGATCTCGGCCCAGGCGTCCTGGAGGATCGTTCTCACCTGAACCTCGAAGCTCGCGGCGAGGCACCCAGGAGGGAACACCGTCGAACGATTTGGTTCGACGAGGATCAAATGAACCGAGTCGTACGCGAACTCGCGCGCCGACAGCTGCTCCGCCTTGCGCTCGACTTCGAGGACGGTGAAGGCCCGTTCGAGGGTGTCGACGACGAGCTCCACATCCTCTTGAAACGGCACGGTGATCCGAAGCCCGAGGAGGTCCTTGATCTCGGATCCGCTCGCTCGCGACGCGTGGGCCTGCTTGTCCAGGTAGCTCTCGAGGCTCTTGACGCGATGGCGCATCGAGTACCGAACCCCCGTGCGATCGAGTTGTCGCCGGAGCTTGCGGGCGGTCTTCGCGAGAAGTCGCTGCCACTCCCTTCGATGGCGAGCGAAGATCGATTCGACTCGTGTGGGATTCTCCGGCATGGCGGCATGCTCCTCTAGCGCGCGCCCGTCCGATCCCGTTCGAGCTAGGCCAACCCGTCGAGCTGACTTCCCAGGCCGACCAGGGACGACGGGCGACGGGAGCGCCCGGAATCGACCTCCGACGCCGTGGGGCTCGCCTCGGCTGCGCCTTGCGAAGCGTGCTCCAGCGCCGCGGTCGCCGGCGGTGGAGCCTCCATCGCGGCGAGCACCCAGATCTTGCCGCCGGAGGCGGCCGCGACCGCGTGTGCTCGACGGATCGCCGCGATGCTCTCGTCGGGGCCTTCGGCGACCATGAGAACGTTTCCAAAGAGCTTCATGGATCTCCTCCTCCGATCGCCTCTTAGGCTAGGTGCCGGTGATAGTTCGGTCCAATAGATAAATCCATCAGGAATCTTCGATTTATTGAGGGTATGGTTCGGGGCGATCCGGGTCCGTCGGCCGTCGCTTGCCCGCGGCGGTGGGCGCGGTAGGAACAGGCCATGCCTCTGCGCCTGGCCGTGCTGTCCACCGGAGAAGAGCTCACGACGGGCAAGATCGCCGACACGAACGCGCAGTGGCTCTGCGACCGGGCGTTCACTCTCGGTCTCGATCTGGCGTGCGTCGTGTGCGTCGGCGACGATCGCGAGAAGATCACCTGGGCGTGGGAGCGCGCCTTCGACGTCGCGGACGTGGTGATCGGTACCGGCGGACTCGGGCCCACGACCGACGATCTCACGACGGAGACGGTCGCGGCCCTTCTGGGTGAGGACCTTCGCTTCGACGAGTCGTCGGCCGACAGGATCCGCAGGCTCTTCGCCTCGATGAACCGGCCGATGCCGGAGAACAATCTCCGGCAGGCGCAGTTCCCCGAGAGTGCGACCATCCTCGAGAACCCTCTCGGCACCGCGCCGGGCTTCCGCGTCTCCTTCGAGCGCGAGGTCGGAGGCACACGCGTGCCCCGCCACCTGGTGGTGATGCCGGGGGTGCCGCGCGAGATGAAGCCGATGTTCGAGGAGCGGGTGTTGCCCTGGCTGACGACGCTCCCGGGTGTCGGCGCTTCACCCGTCACGCGGGTCTTCCAGACGTTCGGCATGAGCGAGTCCGCGCTCGGTGAAGCGGTGAGCGCGCTCGTCGGGATCGAGGAGGCGCAGGTGAGCTACCGGGCCAGCTTCCCGAAGATCGCCATCAAGCTCATCCTGCCCGGCACGCTCGACGGCGCGGAGCAGAAGATCGACGGTCTCGCGGCGCGCGTCCGCGAGGCGCTCGGGCCGGTGGTCTACGCCGAAGGGGAAGCGACGATGGAGGAGGAGGTCGGCCGCGTGCTCCGGGCGCGCGGCGCGACGATGGCCGCGGCGGAATCGTGCACCGGTGGTCTCATCGGGCACCGCATCACCGAGGTGCCCGGCTCCTCCGCCTACTTCCTCGCGGACTTCGTCACGTACACGAACGAGGCGAAGCAGAGCGTGCTCGGTGTCTCGGGATCGACGCTCGAGGCGCAGGGCGCGGTGAGCGAGGAGACCGTGCGGGAGATGGCCGCGGGCGCTCGCCGGAGGACCGGAGCATCCGTCGCCGTGGCC
>JAUIFY010000184.1 GCA_030430245.1 bacterium
CGAGTCGTTCAACGTTCGGCCACGCATGAACGCCAGAGGCGCCACTTCGATCGTACCGCGCTCCATGTAGCGACGCGCGCGATCGACGTCGACCATGTCGTTCAGGGCGTCGTAGAGCGGTCGCAGATAGGGATTCACCTTCTCGGCGAGATCCCCCGGGAGGAAGCCGAGCCGCTCCCCCGCCTCCACGGCCGGACGCGTGAGAACGATGCGCGCCACCTCTTGTCGCGACAACGCCGCGACCGCCATGGCCATCGCGAGGTAGGTCTTCCCGGTACCCGCCGGCCCGATGCCGAACACGATGTCGTTCTTGCGCATCGAGTCGATGTAGTGCTTCTGCGCAAGCGACTTCGGCGCGACGGTGCGCTTGTGGGCGGAGATGTAGATCGTATCGAGAAAGATCTCGCGTAGCCGGGCGGTTCGGTCGGCCGAGAGGATCCGGATCGCGTACTCGACGTCGGACGCGAAGAGCGGATAGCCCTGGCCGAGCAGGTCGACCAGCTGGCGCACGACGCGTGCGGCGAGCTCGGTCTGCACGTCGTCCCCACGCACCTCGATCCCGGACTCGCGGGGAACGAGGTCCGCACCCGTCTCGGTCGCGATGATCTTGAGATTCTCGTCGTGGTTTCCGAGGAGCGCGGGCAGGAGCGTCGCGTCCGAAAGCTCGACGATCTCGGCCGGCGCTCCCTCCGGCACGGCGCGCGGAGGCTGACTCATCCGGCGATCAGCTCGTAGGCGCGCTCGAGCGCCGCATCGAGGCCGGACGGATCCTTGCCGCCCGCCTGCGCGAAGTCGGGACGGCCGCCGCCGCCGCCGCCGACCAGGGGTGCCATCTCCTTGATGAGTGTGCCCGCATTGACCCGCTTGGTGAGATCCTTGGTCACGGCCGCGAGCAAGAGGACCTTCTTTCCGTCGGTGCCACCCAGAACGACGACGCCGGACTGCATCTTGTCGCGGATCTTGTCGGCGAGCTCGCGCAGGACCTTCGCATCGATCTGGTCGACGCGTCGCGCGACGACCTTGAGGCCGCCGATCTCACGGAGCCCGTCCAGAAGGTCCTGCGATGCGCCGGAGACGAGCTTCGCCTGCGTCTCCGCGAGCTTCTTCTCGAGGTCCTTCTGGGACGCGAGGAGCTTCGCCAACCGCTCCGCCACGTCGTCCTCGCCGCTCTTCAAGAGCCCTGCGATCTGGCGGAGCTCCTCTTCCTTCTGCCGGACGAGGGCGAGCGCACCTTCCCCGGTGAGCGCCTCGATGCGTCGCACTCCCGCCCCGACCGCGGATTCGGCCCGCAGCTTGAAGAGCCCGATGTCGCCCGTGCGGGAGACGTGCGTTCCGCCACAGAGCTCGGTCGAGAAGTCCCCCATCTTGAGTACGCGGACCCGATCCCCGTACTTGTCTCCGAAGAATGCGAGCGCACCGGCCGCGATCGCGTCGTCGTACGACATCTCCTGGGCGGTCACTTCGGCGTTCGCACGGACGTGGTCGTTCACCTCGTCTTCGATCGCGGCGATCTGCTCGTCGGTGAGGCGCGCTTCGTGCGTGAAGTCGAAACGGAGACGCTCCGGCGTGACGAGGGAGCCCGCCTGATGCACCTGGTCGCCGAGATGATTGCGGAGTGCCGCGTGCAGGATGTGGGTCGCCGAGTGGTTGAGCCGCGTCGCACCGCGGAACGCGATGTCGATCGCGAGAGTCGCCGCCTGGCCCGTCCTCACCGCACCCTGGGTCACCCGGCCGCGATGGACGATCAGGTCGCCTCGCGGCTTCTGCGTATCCTCGATCTCGACGACGGAACCATCGGCCAGCTCGATCCGCCCGCGGTCGCCGACCTGACCGCCCGACTCGCCGTAGAAGGGCGTCTCCTCGGTGACGATCTCGACGGTGTCGCCCTCCCGCGCCTCGTCCTTCTCCTCGCCCTCGACCGCGAGCGCCACGACCCGCGACTCGAGCGTCTCCACGCCGTCACCGACGAAGCACGACTCGACACCCGAGAATCCGCCCCCCTTGGACGTGCTGAACCGCGCCCCCTCCCGCGCGCGCGCACGCTGCCCTTCCATCGACGCCTCGAAGCCGGCCTCGTCGACGCCGAGCCCCTTCTCTCGAAGGATGTCCTGCGTGAGATCGAGGGGAAACCCGTACGTGTCGTAGAGCTTGAACGCGACTTCCCCGGCGAGCGTCTCGTCGCCCCGGGAGGCGAGCTTCTTGACCTCGTCCTCCAGCAATCCGAGCCCCTTCTCCAGGGTCTCGGCGAAGCGCTCCTCCTCACCCGTGACGGTCGACCGAATCCGGGTGCTCGACTCGACGAGCTCCGGATAACCCGCTCCGAGAATCTCGATCGCGCGGTCGGTGACTCGGCCGAGAAACGGCTCCTCCAGCGTCAGCACGCGTCCCTGCCGGGCCGCACGACGGAGAAGGCGCCGCAGAACGTAGCCGCGCCCCTCGTTCGACGGCAGGATCCCGTCGGCGATCATGACCGCGACGGCGCGGGCGTGATCGGCGATCACACGGAACGCGACGTCCTCGGGGCCCATCCCTCCGCCGTAGGGCCGACCCGAGAGATCCTCGGCCACACCGATCAGGCCCCGCATGAGATCGCAGTCGTAGTTGCCGTTCACACCCTGCATCAGCGCGGTCACGCGCTCGAGTCCCATCCCGGTGTCGACGTGCTTCGCGGGAAGATCGCTCAAGGTTCCGTCGGCCGCACGCTCGTTCTGGATGAAGACGAGGTTCCAGATCTCCATGTAGCGGGCACAGTCGGTGTTCACCCCGCAAGTGTGCCCGGGTGGCTGATCACACGTCCCCGGCCCGCGGTCGACGTGGATCTCCGAGCACGGCCCACACGGCCCGGTCTCGCCCATCTCCCAGAAGTTGTCCTTCGCTCCGAAACGCAGAACGCGCTCAGCCGGCAGATCCGTGATCTTCGGCCAGAGAGATTCGGCCTCGTCGTCGGTCTCGTACACGGTGGCGTAGAGATTGTCCTTCGGGAGACCCCACTCCTTCGTCAGGAGCTCCCACGCCCACTCGATCGCCTCGGCCTTGTAGTAGTCGCCAAACGACCAGTTCCCGAGCATCTCGAAGAACGTTTGGTGGTAGACGTCGCGCCCGACGTCGTCGAGATCGTTGTGCTTACCCGAGATCCGGAGGCATTTCTGCGCGTCGGCCACGCGCGAGGCGACGGGCTTCTCGACACCGAGGAAGACGTTCTTGAACGGGACCATCCCGGCGTTGATGAACATGAGGGACGGGTCGTTCTCCGGGACGATCCGCGCGCTCGGAACGATCCGGTGGCCGCGTGCGCGGAAGAAGTCGACGAAGCTCTGTCGAATCTCGGTGCCGGTCATCGCGGCCACGCTAGCAGACCGGATCTATCGATTCGACGCGGCTTTGGACGTGCCTTCCCACATCCGACGATCGTGGGGGGCCTCCCCCGGCCGCCGGGCACCGAACGTTTCTCACGGAAGATCTCGGCGCGCTACTCGCGCAGGACGACGTCGAGCGCGAAGCGCAAACGCTTCAGGGCACGGCCGAGGGCGTTCTGGTGGATGTCCTTTCGGATCTGCACCAGGAGCTTGCGTTGGAGAGTGTACTTCAGCGGCGCCTTCCGCTTGCGGGGCTTTGCCCCCTTGCCTTCGGCTTCGTCCAACTGGGCCATGATGGTGTCGCGCGGATGGCCGAGAGTGTCGAGATCCGCCGGATCGAGGGCGTCGACCAGTCCGCGGACGAGCGCCAGCGTCTCCGGATTGGCCGCGATCTCGCCCGCCCAACTCCCGACGGACGAGGTGACGGGACGGTCGTGTTGGTGCACGCCCGTGGGGTCGCCGAGGCCCTCGAAGCTCTTTCCCGATTCCTGGTAGTCGATCGCGGACGCTTCGAACTCCACACCGAGGTAGTCGCAGACCGTCCGGAAGCCGGCCTCGGGATCGGCGACGAACTCCTCGTACCGGAGATGCACGAGCGGCACCGGCTTCTCCCGAACCATCTTCGCGAGTGCCGGCACGTACCGTTCCAGGATCGGGTTGTGACCGAGCGCCACCTCCCACTCGCCGTCGAAGAACGAGTTGACGTACGACGTCAAGATCGCGAGCGGGTGGCGGGTCAGCACGACGTACTTGGCCCGCGGGTAGAGCTTGGTCAGGAACGGAAGGACCAGCGCGTACGCCGGCGTCTTGTCGAGGAAGAACCGCTTCCCCTCCGCCGTGTCGAGCATCCGGCCGTACATCGTGTCGGCGTAGGCGCGGAGCGCGTCCAGGTAGTCTTCCTCTCCGCGCGGGAGATCGTCGACGAATTCGTGAATCGCCTGCTGGACGTTGAAGGGGTCGTAGGGCGCCTTCTGAACCCCCGCGTAGTACCCGAGGTGAGCGATAGGCGTGATCAGGTGGGGCTCGGCGCGACCGTACACGGCCGAGTGCGCGGAGAGAATTCGGGCGAGCAGCGTGGTTCCCGAGCGGGGCGCTCCCACGAGGAAGATCAGGCGTTCCTGCATTTGGTCATCCATAACGAAAGCGCGACTCGACTCCACGGGGCCCGTCCGCCGTCACTTTTCCTCGTGATAGTCCTCTTCCGTGTTCACCGCCCAGATGTTGGCCTTGTCTTTGATGCCGTCGCGGATGTTCTCGACCGCGACCATGGCCGTCAACATCGAGTGGTCCTGGTTGTTGTAGCGGTGCATCCCGTTCCGCCCGATGAGAAACAGATTCTCGAACCCGTCGAGGTATTCGCGCGCCACGTCGAACTCGTCATAGGTGCCGAAGTAGGCAGGATAGGTCTTCGGAACCCGCAAGACGACGCTGTCCTCGACGTCGCTCGCGTTCACGATATCGATCTTCTCGAGCTCGGCCGCACCGAAGCGAGCCAGCTCGTCGTCGGCCATCGTCCAGAGCTCGTCCCCCTCGTTGCAGAAGTACTCGAGGCCGATCCAGATCTTGTCCGACGACGCGACCATGTAGGGACTCCAGTTGTTGAAGATCTGAAGCCGCCCCACCTTCACGTCGCGCTCCTGGATGTAGATCCAGTTGTCCGGAACGAGGCCGTTCGGCATCCCCGGACGTGCGGCTCCCTTCACGCGAAGCTTCGGAAGCAGCAGTCCCACGGTCAGGAAGTCCCGGTAGATGAGGCCTCCCGCCACCCGGCGCACCTCGGTGGGTACGTCCGCGTCGAGATTCTCGACGAGATCGCGAACCGGCATCGTCGAGAAGACGAAGTCGCCCTCGACGGTCTCCACACCTCCCGTCGCCTCGTCGCGGAAGTCGACCGCTCGAATCCGATCCCCGTCCGCGTGGAGCTTCACGGCCTTCTTCCCGTACTCGATCGATCCGCCCCGGGCCTCGACCCGCTTCGCGACCTCCTGCCACATCTGGCCGGGACCGAGCTTCGGATAGAGGAAGCGCTCGATCAGGCTCGTCTCGGCTCCCTTCTGCCCCACCGACTCGTCGCGCACGAACAGCTTCTTCACCGCGTGGAGGATCGCCGTGGTCACCGACAGCCCCTTGACCCGCTGCGCTCCCCATTCCGGCTTGATCTCGTCGCACGGCACACCCCAGACCTTCTCCGTGTAGTCCTTGAAAAACGTCCGATAGAGGCGATCGCCGAAGCGATTGATGAAGAAGTCTTCGAGCGAGCGCTCGTCCCGGTCCGGGGTGACGACCTTCCGCACGTAGGAGAGCCCGATCCGCGCCGTCTCGAGCAGCCCGAGGTTCCGGACCGTCGCCGGGCTGAGACTCACCGGGTAGTCGAAGAAACGCCGATTGTAGAAGATCCGCGAGACCCGCTCTCGGACGAGCATCACCTCGTCGGCCTTCTCCGGATCGACCCCATCGCCGACCGACACGTCGCGAGAACGATTGTGGTAGGTGATGCGGACGCTCTCGTTCTGGCTCGCGGCCGCCTGGAGCGGCATGATCGACTGCCACCAGTCCATGACCCGATCGGAACGGGAGAAGAACCGATGTCCGCCGATGTCGATTCGATTGCCTTTATAGTTGACGGTCCGTGCGATCCCGCCAACGTCGTCGGTGAGCTCGAAGACGCGGGGCACGACATCGGTCTGCTTCTGCAGCTCGTACGCGGCCGTCAGGCCTGCGGGCCCCGCGCCGATGATGATGGCAGTTCGCCCAGGCATCGCGGTGATCCCGAGATCGTTGCCTTTGCGCGAAGGCATTGCAACGACTCGTGGGTCACGGGGAGAGAAAGCGCGTCACGTAGACGCCGTAGGCGTTCATGGCGATGGAGTACGCGAGCAGGACGTCCAGCACCCGCCGACCCACCGCTCCCCGGGCGAAGGCCGATAGAGCCACCGGAACCATGACCGGATACGCGTCCTGCAGGTATCGAGCCCCGAACTGGGCGAACCCCGTCCCGAAATACAGCAAATAGAAGCCGTACGTGGCGACGATGGTCGGCAGAAAGGCTCGGACCCACGGCCGACGGACGTCCGCCAGGAACAGCCCGACGAAGTAGGGACTCAGCACGAAGATCGATTGGCCGCTCGCGTCGAACCGCAGATAGGGGAACTCCGGCAGGAAGGTCGGCGTGGCGTAGGTGTACACGGGCAGATTCACCCAGAAGTAGCGCAGCCCGAACTGCGGACCCTTCAAACCCCACTCGCGCCAGCCGGCGGAGTATGGCGAGAGGAACGGGTCGCCGAGCGTCCACCACTGGTAGGCGAGCACGACGAGAACCGGGGGGATCGCGCCCACCGTGAACCAGAGGCCGGCGCGAACGGCGCCTCGCAGCCGTCCGCCCGGCGGCGCGATCTGCAGGAAGGTGATCCCGAACGTCAACGATGCCAGGGCCACCGAGTAGCGCGTCTGCATCGCGATCATGAAGAAGAAGCCGGCGACGAGCAGATATCGGCGCACGAACACGAAGAAGAGCGTGACGAAGAGAAAGAAGTTCCCTTCACTGTGCATCAGGACCCAGACGTCGCCGGTGGACGCCGAATAGAGAACGGGCGATCCGAGCGTGTAGGCGAGGACGGCCCGCCCCGCCATCGACTCGATCCCCGGTAGGCTTCGGACGAGCGCGTACAAGAACGGCGCCGAGCCCAGGATGAAGAGGGTGTTCGCGAGCGACTGTCCGAACGCGCCTCCCGTCGCGAACGCATAGGGCACGAGGACGAACGAGACCATCGGCGGATACGCGAGGTAGTCGCGGCCATCGTGCCGGAACATCTCGAGCCAGCTCACGAACTCGGGCAAGTGGGTTCGCCCCCGGAGAAGCTCGAGGGCCAACCGCAGCGGCCCGTCGTACGCGTTCCGCTCGGGCGTGACCAACAGAAGTACACCCGCGACCAGGCCGAACAGCGCCCCGACCACGAGCCAGCGCCGTCGGTCAAGCACCGCCATCCGCCACCGCCACGAGGACCTCGTCGACCCCGATCGAGGTCATCCCCTCGGGCCGGTACAACACCGTGTGCCCGGCTCCATACGGGGCGTAGATCCGCGGGTCCTTGGGACCGAACAGGGCGACGCAACGGGTCCCGCTGGCCGCGGCCAGGTGCATGGGCCCGGTGTCGGCCGAAACGAAGACGGCGGCCCAGCGCACGAGGACCAGGAGCTCGCGCAAGGAGGCGGTCCGCGGGCCCAACACCACCCCGGCCGCGCCGTCGGCCACGGCTCGTGCCAGATCCTCCTCTCCCGGCCCCCAGCTCACCACCACCGGCCGCCCCAGCTCCGCGACCGCCCTCCGCGCCAGCTCGGCGAAGCGCTCCTCCGGCCACCGCTTGGCCGCACCACGGCCGCTCGTCCCCGGGTGGATCAGCACGAAGCCGCCCCGGGCGAGATCGTGCGCCGCCAGGAACGAGGCGATCGTCGGCTCTTCGTCCGTCGTATCGGGGAAGACCCATTCGCGCTCGCGTCCGTGGATCCCCAGCGGCCCGAGAAGAGACGCGAACTTGTCCACGCGATGCGGTCGATCGGCCGGCGGCACGACGTGCTCGTTCGAGAGCCAGTGGTTTCCCTCGCGGTCGTGCCCACGCGCGAAGCCGATGCGTGAGGCCGCTCCCGCGGCGATCGCGTGGGCAGCCCCCTTCAGGTTGCCCTGCACGTCGATCGCCACGTCGTACCGAGCCTCGCGAAGCTCCCGCCGATACGCGCCGACCTCGGCGGCGAGGCGCCTCCACCGACTCGGACGGGCCGCCATGGCTCGCCACCGCTTGCGGGGGAAGACGTGGAGGCGGTCCAGCATCGGGTGCGCCTCCAGTAGGTCGCGGGCACGGTCCTCGACCGCGAAGCCGATCGTCGCGTTCGGCCGGGCGCGACGCAGAAGCGACAGCGTCGGCAGCGTGTTCACCACGTCCCCGACGGCGCTCAGGCGGATCACGAGAAAGCGGTCGGCCGACACCCCGCAGGAAGATCGCGTAAGCCCGGCGCCGGAGCAAGCCTGCGCCCCGACGCCCCGCCCTCGCGCCGAGCGCTTCTAGGGCGAGGAGAAGCTCGGGTCGATGTAGTAGCCGCCGAAGAGATTGAACATCTCGTTCTCGGTGCTCTCGCCGCCGGTGATCGGACAGGCATCACACCAGCCATCGCCGGCCCCCGGCGACGTGTCGCACGACGCGTCGTCGTCGGCCCCGTTGCACGGCTCTCCCACCATCTCGTCGTTCACGCACGCGACCGGCGTACAGATGCCGAACTGGTCCCCGTCGCGGATCTGCGCGGGAAGCCGCGAGTAACGCGTGACGGTCTCGACGTCGGGTGACCCGTCCTCCGCCACGCCGTTGTTGTAGAACGAGCAGTACGTCAGCGTCCGGTCCGCCTGCTCCGGCGAGTCGAAGGCCATCGGGGGATCGTATTGCTGCCGAACCGGGTCGTTGTAGATGTAGCTCTCGTAGACGCGTGTGCCGTCCGAAAGGTCGATCGTGAATCCCTTGCCTCGCTGGTGGGTATGCGACGTCAGCTCGAATACCCGTGCTCCTCGGGGAAGCTCGTGCTTCCCGCAGACCGTCTGCGTCGTGAACGGAGCCGCGTTCGCGGCGAAGATGCGACTCGTGTTGAAGATGTTCTGGACGGGGAACTCCTGCTCATCCGCGTAGAGGTAGTTGATGCGACCGTTCAGCTTCGTGTCGCTCGGAGTGAGGTTGAACGCGTGCGAGTTCCAGTAGATCAATCCCCGCGCGGGAAGCTGCGCGTACACGCCCGGGTAGAACAACTGCAACGCCTGCGCCTGCTGGGCGCCCCCCACCGGCACCGAGACGCCGCCCGCGCCGAAGCCGATGCAGGCGAACGAGTTGTCGTCGATCTCGCTGATGCAGAAGCCCGAGCCGCATCCGTCCGGATCCTTGGGCTCGCACGACGAGCCCGGCGTCTCTCCGCCGAGACATGTCCAGTCGCCGTATTCGGGTGCGTTCGGGTCGATGCCCTCCGGGGTGAAGTTGCCCGTCGGGAAGTAGAGGATGAGATGGTGGCTCTGCGGGTCCTGCCGCAGGTCGAAGCCGCGGAAGCGGAACCAGTCGGGGTTGGCCGGGTCCTGGAACTCGGCCGGGACCTGCTCGGTCACGTCGTACCAGGTCGCAAAGCAGATCTCGTGCTCACTCGACGCTGGCAGATCCCAGGGCGGCATGACGAGCTGGAAGCCCTCGTCGACCGCCGGCGGCTCGAGAGGCTCGATCGTGATCGGCTCGGGGTCGGGCAGGCACGCGTCGAGGAGCTCCTGCGTTCCGTCCACCGTCGCGTCCCGGGGGGCGCCGGCGTAGATCCACATCCGGAGTGCCTCGAGCTCCTCCGGAGCGATCGGCGGAAGACCGTTGGGCATCGGCGCACCGTTGATCTCGACGGACCCCGGATCGGTCGCGGCCGCGAGCTTCAGCCAAAGGTAGCTGCGCGTGCGGTCACCGGGCCAGACGAGCGGAATCGAGCTCCCCAGCGACGGCTGCTGGAAGAGATTGTCGTAGGCGACGTCGGCCGACAGATCGAGACCTCCGGCCGCGCCACTCCCGTGACAGACCTGCTGCGTACAGCCCCGCTCTTCGAAGACGACCTCCTGGATCGCTTCGAAGGTACTGCCGAACTCCATGCCGACGCATTCCGCCGGAGGACCCACCGGGGTCGGCTCGGGGGGAGGCGGGACCGGGGTCGGCTCGGTGGGTGACTCGGTCGGCGGCTCCGTGGGCGACCCGCCCGTGCTGCCGTCTCCGCAGCCGACCGAAGCGGCGATCGAGGCCAACACGAGAAGCCGTGCACCTCCCGAGACCCAAGAGAATCGACGACGCATCTGCCCTACCTCCGAAGCCCTTGTGGCAAGGCTCGTGACCGCGCGTAAAGCGAATTCGACCCCGCCCGGGCCGATCGGCCCATCCGGCGGGGCGAACGGTCTCGACTCAGGACTCCTGGTCCGTGGCGAAGACGGAGCTCAGAAGGAGAAGCCCGACGCCGATCGAGATGAACGAATCGGCGACGTTGAAGGCCGGCCAGTGCCACTCGCCCCAGTAGACGTCCAGGAAGTCGATGACGGAGCCGTACACGACCCGGTCGATCAGGTTCCCCAACGCACCACCCAGGACGAAACCGCACGCGACGAGCACCAGCTTCTGCGAGCTCGGGGTCGAGTGAACGAAGTACAGGATCGCGCTCACCGCGACGACGGCGACGACCGAGAAGAACGGGATCCGATACGCCTCCGACATGTCGGCGAACATGCTGAAGGCGGCTCCCGTGTTCCGCACGTAGGTCAAACTGAAGAAGCCGTCGATGACCGGAATCGACTGGTAGAGCCGCATGTCGGTGTCGACCCAGATCTTCGTGAGCTGGTCGGCGATCACGATCACGAGCGCCACGCAGAACACCAGCACGTACTTTCCGAACGCTCCGGCGCTCTGGGCGACGGACGCGGCGGCCGGTTTTGCGGCTGTCGTCACTCGGCTGCGGGCTCCTGAACTCCCGATCGTACCAGAACCGCCGCGCAACGCGCGCACGTCCCCGGATGGGGTCCGTCGGCCGCGAGATCGCGGTACATCCAGCAGCGCTCGCATTTCCCGCCAGCCGCGCGATCGATCCGCACGCGGAGCCCGGGCACTCCGCCCTCGGGCGCATCCGCCGCATCGAAGGAGACGGCGGAGACGATGAAGAGCTCCTCGAGGAAGCTCTCGTGCGCGTGAAGAAGCCGGCTCAAATCCCCCTCGGCCGCCAGATGGACGTGCGCTTCGAGCGAGTGGCCGATTCGGCCCTCCTTGCGCTGCTCCTCGATCGCCTTCGTCACGGCCGAGCGGACCTGCAAGAGAGTCTCGAATCGTGTGGCGAGCGCCTCGTCCTCCCAATCCTCCTCGGGCGCGGGGAAGTCGACGAGGAAGACGCTGGACGGGTCGTCCGGCAGGTGGGGAGTCGCGGCCCAGACGTCCTCCGCCAGGAAGGAGAGGATCGGCGCTGCGATGCCCGCGAGCGCTCGTACGATTCGCCACATCACGGTCTGCGCGGCGCGCCGGCCGGGATCGTCGGCGGACTCGCAGTAGCAGCGATCCTTCACGACATCGAGATAGAGCGCACTCAGGTCGACCGAGCAGTAGTTGTTCAACAGGTGGTATACCGTGTGGAACTCGTAGGCGTCGTACGCTTCCTTCGCCCTCGACTCGACGCGTGCGAGCCGACCGAGCGCCCAGCGCTCGAGGTCCGGCATGTCCTCGACCGGAACGACGTGCTCCGATGGGTCGAAGTCTCCGAGGTTCCCGAGAAGGAAGCGCGCCGTGTTTCGAAGCCGGCGGTAGGACTCGACGAGCTGCGCGATGATCTCCTGCGACATGCGCACGTCGTTGCGGTAGTCTTCCGCCGCCGCCCAGAGCCGCAGCACGTCCGCTCCGAGGTCCTTCAGAATCGAATCGGGCGCCATCGCGTTCCCACCCGACTTCGACATCTTGTGGCCCTTCCCGTCGAGGATGAACCCGTGGGTGAGACACGCCTTGTAGGGAGCGTCGCCGCGGTTCGCGACCGAGGTGAGCAGCGACGTGTGGAACCAGCCACGGTGCTGATCCGAGCCCTCGAGGTAGAGATCCGCCGGCGAACGGAGTCCCTCGCGCTTCTCCAGCACCGCGGCGTGGGACACGCCCGAGTCGAACCACACGTCGAGGATGTCCTGCTCCTTGCGAAAGGCGTCGCTGCCGCACGAGCACCGATAGCCCTCGGGAAGGAGCTCCGCGGCCGGACGCGCGAACCACGCGTCCGAGCCCTCCCTCTCGACGATCCCCGCGACGTGCTCCGCGAGCCGGTCGTCGAAGTGCACCTCCTCGCACGCCTCGCAGAAGAACGCGGTGATCGGGACGCCCCAGACCCGCTGTCGCGAGATACACCAATCGGGACGGCCCTCGATCATTCCGTAGATGCGCTCACGTCCCCACGGCGGGACCCACTCCACCCGGTCGATCGCCTCGAGGGACTTCTTGCGCAGATCGCCGATTTCCATCGAGACGAACCACTGCTCGGTTGCGCGATAGAGGAGCGGCTTCTTGCACCGCCAGCAGTGCGGATAGCTGTGCTCGAGCGTCGACCGGGCCACGAGCGTTCCGGCGTTCTCGAGGATCTCGATCACGGCCGGATCGGCGTCGAAGACCTTCTGCCCCTCGAGCTCCGGCACCTCGGACGTGAAGCGGCCGTAGGCGTCGACCGGGCAGTAGACGTCGATCCCGTAGCGAAGCCCGACGAGGTAATCCTCGTGGCCGTGACCGGGCGCGGTGTGCACGATGCCCGTGCCGCTCTCCAGCGTCACGTGATCCCCGAGGAGGACCGGCACCTGCCGATCGAGCCAGGGATGCGAGAGCGTCGCCCCCTCGAGCTTCGCCGCGGACAGCCGGATACGCTCCCCGGTCTCGGCAAGACCACTCGCGGCGAGGAACGCGTCCGCAAGACCGTCGGCCACCACCAGAATCTCGTCGCCGACCCGAAGTCCGACGTAGTCGAAGTCCGGATTGAGCGAGAGTGCCATGTTCGCGGGAAGCGTCCACGGGGTCGTCGTCCAGGCGACGAGCGCCACGCGCTTCGGATCGTGTCCGGCCAGATCGTCGGCGCCGACATCCGCGGCCTCGGCCAGTCGTGCCACGTCGACGGCGGGGAACCGGATGTAGATGCTCGCGGAGCGCTTGTCCTCGTACTCGACCTCGGCCTCGGCGAGCGCGGTCGCGCACGACGAGCACCAGTAGACGGGCTTCTTCTTGCGGTAGAGCGAGCCGCCGGTCGCGAGACGTCCGAGCTCGCGGATCTCCTGCGCCTCGTAGTCGGG
>JAUIFY010000185.1 GCA_030430245.1 bacterium
CATCGCTCGACGGCCAAAGCAAAAAGTCGTCGGCATCCAGCCACTGGCTGCGGTGCTCCTGCATCGATTCGGGGTCGGCCGGCATGATGAGCAATGAGTAGGGCCCGTCGTCGTTGTCGACCGTGTAGGATCGCTTTGCCGGGAAGAGCGGTTCGAAAGTCTCACGGTGAATGGCGATGTGGTGGTAGGCCTCCATGAAGTTGTCGACGAGGACCTTCCAGTTGAATGGCGAGTCGAAGACGAGGGGCTCGGTCGCCACCATGTCCGCCATGCGAAAGCCCGCGAGCTTCTCGTCGAGCGCCCCGAGTCGCGGTCCCAGTGCGTCTGCCACCGGGTCGAAGTTCGCGAAGATCCACCCCTGCCAGATTTCGCAGCCGACGGAGGACAGCCCGCAGGACGCGCGGTCGAAGTCCTTCGCTCGATCCATCATCGGCGCTCCCAGCAGGGTGCCGTCCAACGCGAACGTCCACGAGTGGTACGGGCAGCGCAGCGAAGGCGCGTTCCCACGACCACGGACCACCTCGGCCCCGCGGTGCGGGCATACCCGCGAGAGCACGCGGACCCGATCGGACTTGTCGCGCGTGACGACCAGCTTCTCTCCGAGCAGGTCGAGCGTGACGTAGTCGCCCGGGTTCGGAACCTGGTCGGCGCGGCCGATGCAGAGCCACTCCCGGCGCAGCACGCGAGCGGTCTCGGCCTCGAACACCGCGGGCGACGTGAACGCTTCCCGGGGAAGCGTCGTCGCTTCCTCGAGCGGCCGGCGGGCTCCCGCGACGCTTTCCGGGGGGAGCAGGCTCCGATGGGCGGCCGTCACGCGTTGCACCCCATCAAGCGGGGCGCTCGCATGCAAGCCGCCGGATTGCGTCCTCGCCCGATTCCGGACGACAATCCCCCCATGCAGCGGATCCCGGAGATCGACCTCGGCCGCGAGGCGGCGACGCGCGACGCGCCGCTCACCGATGGGGTCGTGGCGCAAATCGCAGAAGCGTGCCGCGACGTCGGCTTCTTCCAGATCACCAGCCACGGCATCCCGGTGCGGGCGACCGAGCGCCTGCGCGACGAGATGGTGCGCTTCTTCGCGCTTCCGGCGGAAGCGAAGCACGAGGTGCGGCGCACCGAGAAGTACGCCTGGGGCTACTACGATCGTGAGCTCACGAAGAACACGCCCGACTGGAAGGAGGTGTTCGACTTCGGTCGGCTGCCGTTTCCGGACCGCCCCGACGATGATCCAGCGAACGTCGGCGTCGACGGCACCAACCGTTGGCCGAGTGCACTTCCCGAGTTTCGCGCTGCGATGCTCGACTATCTCGCGGAGTGCGAGGTCGTCTCGTTTCGTCTGCTCGAGGCGATGGCCGCCGGACTCGGCGTCGACGCCGCCCACCTCACGCGTCACTTCGAGCCGACACACTCGAGCTTCGTCCGATTGAACCACTACCCGCGATGCGACGACCCGGCTCCGCCCGACGCTCCCGACCTTCCGACCGAGGGGCGGCTCGGCGTCAACCAGCACGCCGATGCCGGTGCTCTCACGCTCGTCGCACAAACGGATACGCGTGGCCTGCAGGTTCGCACGGAAGAGGGCTGGATCGACGTCCCGCCGATCCCGGGCGCGCTGGTGGTGAACATCGGCGACATGATGCAGGTTTGGTCGAACGATCGGTATCGCTCGCCGCTGCATCGGGTCGTCGTCCACCGGGAGGCGGATCGCTTCAGCGCCCCGTTCTTCTTCAACCCGAGCTACGCGGCCGAGTGCGCGCCGCTTCCCGAGCTCGTCACGATCGACGGCGGCCCGCGCTACCGGCCCATCTCGTGGGGCGAGTTTCGTTTCCTGAGATCCACCGGCGACTACGGCGACTACGGCGAAGAGGTGCAGATCGACCACTATCGCCTCCCCACGACGGGCGGGGCGCTGGCCTGAGGGCCGCTCACGGGATAGACCTGCCCGATGGCCATGGAAGGAGGTTCCCACGTGTTGCGATTGATCACGGCAGTCGCCCTGGTGTTGTCCGTTTGCGGAACGGCCGACGCCGGGAGTGACGAGAAGGAAGGCAACGGGATCGTTGCCCCGTCCGAGTACGTCGAGAGCATCGAGACCGAAGGCGATTCGGGAGGGGTGATGGACGAGGTCGACGCCGGCGAAGCCCAGGCGGAGGCCGCGGAGGCGGCCGCAAAGCAGGAGGCCGCAAAGCAGCAGGCCGCCGACGACGAAGGAGGTTGGTAGGGGTTCTCGCTCGCCCGCCGCGCCCTGGGGTGATAGAGCGCGGCGGATGAACCCTCGTCGAGCCGCGTCCTTCGCTCTTGCGTTCCTCCTCGTCGCGTCCCCCCTGGTCCGGGTGGCGGCGGCTCAATCGGGAGCGGCCTCCCCTGCGGGCGGAGGCGGCGCCGCCGACGCCCCGGCGGCGTCACGACGTCGTCCCGCTCCCGAGGCGATGGTCCTGTGCCGGGGGCCGCGGGGGGCGGTGTACGCGCGCGACGTGAAGGACGGGTGTCGCAACACCCGGCTCGACGCGTCGAACCTCGTGGACTTCGGAGCGGGGGACGACTGCCTCCTGCGGCGCGCGACGGCCTTCGACCCGGACGGCGCGAAGACCTCGAGCGCGCGCACGTGTGAGGACGTCTGCAATGCGGCGGACGACGATCGAAGCTGCGTCGTGGCGCTCCGTCGGGCCGACGACGGCTGGACCACGTTTTCGTCGACCGAGTCGTTCGCGTCGGGGGCCGACGAGCTTCGCGACTCGACCGCGGTCTGCTGCAAGCGCTGATCCGTCGACGAGAGAGCTCGCGAGCGGTGTGCTGCCCTCGGGGGCGAAACGGACGCCCGACCCTCGTCATCGCACGTCGACCCGTCGGCTCGCGAGGACCAGATCGGGCTCCGCGGCGCGGACGAGCTCGGCCCGGTACCGCCCCGCGGCGGCTGGAGCCTCCACGCGGATGGTGCGATCGGTGCGCCGCCCCGAAGCGAGCGCAGGCGGAAGCAGTGTTCGCGCGTGGGTCTCGGAGACCAGCGCGCCGTCCTCCGTCCGCCAGCGCACGACGACCTCCGACGGCTCGATCGGGTCCGGGTGTCGAAAGGTCGGCGCCTCCGACCGCCCGAAGCGGAATACGAGATCGTCGGCGGGGCGCGCCACGGACGCTCGCGCACGCGGAGGCGTCGCCGAGGCGATCGCAGCGAACTCCTGGGTGTACCGGTGGGTATGGAGTCGGAAGAGCGCGGTGTCCGGGGTGGTGAGGATCGGCTCCGTGTACGAATCGTCGAACAGCAGTGGAGCGAGGAGACGCCCTCGCCGGCCGATGTCGCCGCGATGGATTCGGAGGCTCCCGAATCCGAGCGCCGAGAGCTCGCGGGCGGCCGCGCGACTCGGAAGCTCGCGGGCGCGCCTCTCGACCTCGCTCTGCAAGCCCGAGAGGAACGAGTTGTAGCAGGCGGCGGTCGGCCGATCGTAGTACGCCGCGGCCAGCAGGTATTTCGGCATCCATCGGAGCTTTTCGGCCGGCTCGAATCCGATCGGGAGGTCGAGGACGGCACCGGAGGGGAGTCGATCGAGTGCCGCGAGCTCCTCCTCGGACGGGCGCATCGGAAAGGCCGTGAGGTCGGGCGTGAGCGTGAAGGTCGCGCGAGCCGCTGGTGGGTAGAAGGTCTGGACGAGCGTGGCCGCGGTGATGACGGCGGCGACGCCGCCATGGGCCCGACGCGGAACGCGCTCGAGGATCGCGACGACCGCGAAGGCGGCGATGATCGACGCGACGAGGAACACCTCGTACTGCAGCGCGGAGAGGGCGCGGACGGCATCGATTCCGGGGATGTACGGTCCGAGGAGGAGCAATGGCGACTTGACGCGCAGCCCGAAGGGGAGGGGGATTGCCCACACGCTGCACCAGAGGACGAGGATGCCCGCCACGAGAAGAGGCCATCGCGGGTCGTCCTGGACGCGTGGGCCCCGCAGCCGATCGAGGAGCGAGAGCAGCGCGAGGACGAACGCGACCCAGCCGAGTGATGCGGTTCCTCCCGGGAGGTACTGCCACGGCCAGACGAGCATTCGCTGCCGTCCCTCCAGAACGCCCCAGGCGGCCTGCGTGTCGAGGTACGGTCCGAGCACGAGCCAGGCGAAGCCGCCGACGACCGCCGCGACCGAGGCGAGCTTCGGGAAAAGGCGCGGGATCCGTCTGGCGTAGCGGACGGAGAGCCACAGGCCGTAGGTCCCGCCGATGATTCCGAGTCCGAGGACGGGATAGAAGCTCTCGAGCAGCTGGAGGCAGAGCGCGGCCGCGAGGAGGGCCGCGTCGGCCCAGCGTTCCCGGTCGAACAGTCGATGCGCGGCGAGCAGGGCGATCGCCGACCATCCGTTGCCGAACCCGAAGAGGTGCGCGGGGTTGTTCAGGCGTTGGGGGTGGAGTCCGAAGAGCAGGCCCGCGATGAAGGCCGCAGCGAAGCTGCCGGTCCAGTAGTACGCGAGCGCGTACATGCACATCAGGCTGATCCAGGTCGTCAGGACCGACACCATGTTGAACGTGAACAACGGGTCTTCCGTCGCGGCGTATGGCAGGGCGCCCACGAGCCCCTGCGCGAACATGTGTTCTCCGAGGGTGTGGGGATGGTGCAGGGGAGCGCAGAGCCCGATGTCGGTCAGAGTCATCGGGTCGGAGGAGAACGCGCGCGCGAGGCGCGTCACTTGACTCACGACGAAGCGCTGGTCGGCCTCGTACGCCAGGCGGCGACCGGGCTTCTCGGCCTCGACGAAGTCGGTGGGTGTCGGCAGGAGGGTGAAGGGATCGGCGAGGACCGACCGGTTCGCGAACAGGGCGACCCCGAGGTAGAGAGCCGCGGCGAGCAGCGCGCCTCGGTGCGACTCGCTCACCCGGTGCCCTCGAGGTCCAGGACGATCACGACGAGGAATCCTACGAAGAACATCGCGGTCCGCCAACTGCTGTCGGGGACGCGGAACATCAGCGCTCCGCTTCCGGTGGCCCGAGGCGTGGTGGCAGGCCGGGAGTCGGACGTGGTGCGAGTCGAGTCGGCTCGGGCCGAACCAATCGTCCGGGCACGGCTGCGCGGCTTCGACCGACCACCACGCGCTCTCCTTCGTCCAGTCCGGAGTGCACGACACGGACGCCTGCGTGGCGCGGGCCGAGCTCGACGGACCTCTTCTCGATCCGGTCGTCGGGTCCGACTACCCAGACGAACGCGTCCGCCCCCCGACCGTGCAGCGCGCGGTCCGGGACGACGACAGCTTCTTCGTGCCACGCGAGGAGCAGGCGGACCGTGACCGGCTGCCCGCCGAGCAGGTCGGTGCGCGGATTGGGTACGACGGCGCGGAGGCGTACCGTGTCGGTCTCGTCGTCGATCTCGCCCGCGAACGTCTCGACGCGGCCGATGCGCTCGTGGATCCGGCCATCGGTCGTCTCGATCACCGTCACGATGGGCTCGTCTTCGTGTGCCGCGCGCAGCCGCGGTAGATCGGCGACGGGAACGTCGAACGTCGCGTGAATCGGATCGAGCTGGACGATCGTCGCGAGCAGATCCAGAGGCCGAACGAGGTTGCCGACGTCGACCGGATGGGCGTCGATCCGGCCGCCGATGGGAGCCCGGAGCGTCGTGTACGCGAGCTCGGCCTCGGCCGCGTCGAGACGAGCTCGGGCCGCGGCGACGTCGGCGCGCCTGGCCGGGACCGTAGACCCATCGTCGACCTCGCTCTCGGCGAGAGCGAGGTCGGCTTCGGCGCGGGCGAGGGCCGCCCGTGCCGCGTCGGCGGAGGCGCGGTAGGCATCCGGCTGGAGCTCGAAGAGGATTCGGTCCTGCTCGACCTCGCTGCCGTCCTCGAAGGTGCGCTCGAGGAGATACCCTTCGGTGCGTGCACGGACCTCCACGCGCGCCGGTGGCGCGAGTCGACCCGTCACGTCGACGAGCTCGGGGACCGTCCGACGCTCGGCCGGTTGGACGTCGACGACGCGGGGGCCGAACCACGGCTGGGATCCCTCGCAGCCCGGGGCGAGAGCACACGCGAGCGCGACCGCCGCGAAGGCGGCTCGCCTCACGGCGCGCCCCGGGAACGAGCGAGATGGCGTACGGCCCGCCGCAGCGTGCGCTCGAGCCATCCGGGCGGGGCCGTCTCGGTCTCCTCCTCGAGAGTCCTCTGTGCGTAGTCGATCGCGCGCCCGTAGAGGTACTCGAGCTTGCGGTCCCGTCGCGCGAGCAGGCACTCGAGCTCGTAGACGTCGTCTCCGGAGAGCTGGAGGCCGGGCCGGATGCGTTCCGGCAGGGGGCGGTCCGTGTAGATCGTGATGTCGTGCGGAATCATCTGCACCGGCGGTCGTGCGCGTGTATAGAGGTACATCGCGAAGGAGCGGCGGCTCACGTCGCGCTTGCCCTCCGGGAGCGACAATCTTCGGAACCCGTGCCAGGAGTGATCGCTCGTCTCGAAGACGACGCATCGGTTCATCAGGGGGGAGACCGTCTCGATCTCGTTCTCCGCGGGATGGAGCCACGGGTTGGTGTGCAGCTCGAGTGCTCCGCCCCAGCTCTCGTCCCATTCGTCGTTCAAGTAGAGCAGCAGATTGAGTCGTCGGTGGAGCTTGGTCTTCGGGTGCACGTTGAAGTCGATGTGAGGGTCGAGCTCCATCCCGTGCAGGTTCTCGTGCGTGCCGCCGCCGAAGTAGTCGGGATCGAACAAGAGGTCGGGGATGCCCGAGATTCGCGAGAGGAGGTCGAGGAACTCGTGAGATCGGAGGCCGCGGTCGAGCTCCGCGAAGGCGGGGCCCATCGCGGGGACGTTCTCGTGCCACGCCTTTCCGAGCTCGCCCCACTCGTTGCGGAACCGCTCCTCGTCGTACGCCGGGAATCCGTCCACGAGCCGACGGCAGAGGTCGGGCTCGAGGAAGTCGTCCATCACGACGTGGGGGAAGGGCGTCGCGCGGCGGAACTCCTCGTGCAGCTCGGAGGCGCGGCCCGCGACGGCCTCGTGGACGATGAGGGACATGCGCTGGCAGGCTCGCCACGGAGACCGCGAGTGTCAAGGCCGGTCGCCTTGAACTTCGAGACGGGCCGGGCATCCTGGATCGATGATGCGCGTTTGGTGGTCGTGCGGCCTCCTCCTGGCGGCGATGCTCGCGTGTGATGCGTCGCGCGAACCCGGGGAGCCCGTGCGGACGGCCGGCCCCGCGCGGGCCGCGGCGAAGGGCGCGGGCGACGGCCGCTTCGCGTTGCACCCGTACCTCGGCTACACATACGCGCCCGCCGCCGACGGCATCAATCGCCACGGTTTCGACGCGGGAGGCCGCGAGTATCCCTACGTTCGCGGTGCGGACGAGTTCGTCGTCGGGATCTTCGGTGGATCCACGGCCCTTCAGGTCGCGCGGAACGCGCACGAGATCGAGCAGGCACTTCTCCCTCTCGCCGCACGACGCGGGTACACACGGGTGACCGTCCTGCCGTTCGCCGTCGACGGTTGGCGGCAACCGCAGCCGTTTCACGCGTTCCTCACCTATCTGCCGACGATCGACATGGCCGTCCTCATCGACGGCCTCGCCGAGGTCCTGGAGTTCGGTGACGCGAGCGTCCCAGGCTGGCCGGCGGATTTTCCCACCGCCCGGATCTACGGTGCATTGTCGGGCCTCACGCGCGGGCCCGACGCGCGGTCCAGCGCCGAGCGGGTCGACGCCTACTTCGATGCGTGGGAGGACCGCATTCGGCTGATGGATCTGATCGGTCTCGAGAGCGGCAAGCCCGTGCTGCACTTCGTCGAGCCGAATCCCTACGCACGGCCCCAGCACGGATCCGACCCGAGGGCCGAAGTGGCGGCTCCGGGATACGAGCGCCTGCGGGACATGGCCGAGCGCCTCGCCCGAGACGGGGTCGCTTCGAGTATCCTGGATGGTGCGTTCGCCGACGCCGACGAGGCACTCTACGACGACGAGTGCTGCGCGCTCAACGAAGAGGGAGCCGCTCGCCTGGGATGGGCCGTCGCGCAGGAGGCCGAGCTCGGGGGGCAGGTCGACGAGGCGGTTCCGGCCGCCGAGCGAAAGCTGCCGCTGCCCCCGGCCGAGCGGAGCGGCGGTCTTCCGATACCCGTGTTAGGCTCGTCGCAATGACCAAGCAGGAGTATCTCCTCCGCGCGGACGACTGCCTCTCGCGAGTCGAAGCGTGGCTCGAGGATTTCGACCCGGACGACGTCGACTACTCGACGACCGACGGCATGGTCTCGATCGAGTTCCCCGACGGAACGCGCTTCGTTCTGAATCGTCAGTCGGGAAACGACCAAATGTGGTTCGCCGCCGGTGTGCGAGCGTTCCACTACGACTGGCAGGACGACGCCCAGAGCTGGCGGGACGATCGCGACGGCCACGATCTGTTCGCGAAGATCGCCGAGGTCGTC
Organism: bacterium; assembly: GCA_030430245.1. Taxonomy (GTDB): domain Bacteria; phylum Desulfobacterota; class Binatia; order UBA12015; family UBA12015; genus VGTG01. Next base: position 8,370 of record JAUIFY010000185.1, read on the forward strand.
GGCGAGAAGCTCGGACGCTCGGTTTCCTTCTGATCCGTGCCGATCTCGGCGAGCTACCGGCCCGCGCCCCGGTTTCTGGACCTGGGGGAAGGCTTCGCGGACGCGGTCGAGCCCGCGCGCTTCCCGCGTCGCATCCTTCGGTTCGGGAATCAGAGGTGGGCCGAACGGATCGGTCTCGGCGACCTGACTGCCGACGAATGGGAAGGTCACTTCGCTCGGTTCGAGCCCCTTCCCGGGAACCTGCCCGCGCCGCTCGCGCAGCGATACCACGGCCATCAGTTCCGCACCTACAATCCTCGCATCGGTGACGGCCGCGGCTTCCTCTTCGCACAGGTGATCGATACCGACGGGCGCCTTCTGGACCTCGCGACGAAGGGCAGTGGCCGGACGCCGTACTCGCGCGATGGGGACGGGCGGCTCACGCTCAAGGGTGGCGTTCGCGAGGTGCTCGCCACCGAGATGCTCGAGGCCCTCGGCGTCTACACGTCCAAGACCCTGAGTCTCTTCGAGACCGGGGAGAGTCTCGACCGCGGCGACGAGCCGTCCCCGACCCGGTCCTCGGTCCTCGTGCGGCTCGGTCACTCGCACATCCGGTTCGGGACCTTCCAGCGATTCCTGGCGCTGGACGAGAAGGCGAAGCTCGAGAGACTGCTCGACTACAGCATCGAGAACTACGCTCCGGAGGTTCGTGCGTCCGGGGCCGCCGACGAGCCCGCGGAGTTCCTGCGGATCGTGATGGAGCGGAGCGCCGCGCTCTGTGCCAGCTGGATGGCGGCGGGCTTCGTCCACGGCGTCCTCAACAGCGACAACATGAACATCACCGGGGAGAGCTTCGACTACGGTCCCTACCGCTTCCTGCCGACCTACGAGCTGGGCTTCACGGCGGCGTACTTCGACCATTCGGGTCTCTATGCGTACGGTCGCCAGCCTCAGAGTGTGCTCTGGAACCTGGTGCGGCTCGCGGAGACGCTCACGATGGTCACGACGGTGTCGGCTCTCGAGAAGGTTCTCGACGGATTCAATGGGCGCTTCCTCCACCACTACGGCCGGAGCATGCTCGCGCGCTTCGGTCTCGTGCCGAAGGCCGACGAGCGGGACGACGAGCTTCACAGCCTGTGTCGCGCCTTCCTCGAGCAGAGCCGGATGGACTACGACCAGCTCTTCTTCGACTGGTGGGGCGGGGAGGCGAGTGAGGAGCGCGCTGCGTCCGGGCCCGCTGCCGCACACTACACGGCGCCTTCGTTCGCTCCGCTGCGTCGCGCACTCGCTTCGTACGACGCCGTGGAGCCCGCGCGCTCGAGAGATCCGTACTTCGGGAGGGAGCGCCCCGAGAGGCTGCTGGTCGACGAGATCGAGTCTCTGTGGGAGGCGATCGCGGAGCACGACGACTGGGCGCCGTTCGAGGCCAAGGTCGAGTCGATTCGCACGATGGGAGCCGCGGTAGGGCTCGCTCCGACTCGATTCCGGGAGTAAGCTCTTCTCAAAGGGGGATCGCGTACGATGGTCCGACAGACGATGCCGTGCGAGGCGGCTTCGATGCTCGAGTCCGACCCGAGCGCCGTCTACCTGGACGTGCGCTCGCAGCCGGAGTTCGACGCCGGTCATCCGGCAGGGGCGTACAACGTCCCGCTGCTGCATCTCGACGAATCCACGGGACGACCCGAGCCGAACTCCGACTTCGAGCGCGTCGTCGCGAGCGTTCTGGGCAAGACGACCAAGGTGATCGTGGGATGCCAGTCCGGTGGGCGCTCGCAGCGCGCCGCCGAGATTCTCGCGGGACTCGGGTTTACCGACGTGACGAACATGCAGGGCGGGTTCGGCGGGGCGCGCGACGCGAGCGGGCAGGTCTCGGTGCCGGGGTGGCGGGAGTCGGGACTCCCCGTCGAGTCGACGGCCCAGCTGGGCCGGTCGTACGACGAGCTTCAGGCCGGTTAGCCTCCCGGGGGGGGGGACCTCCGAATCGGTGTGCTCGCGGGGCCGGGAGGCAGGCGGCTCACTTGATCACGGACGCGAGCGACTCGTTCCTTCCGCCACGGAGCAACTTCAGTCGATGCTCGAGCCAGCCCTCGAGCCAGAAGTTGCCGGTGGTGCGAAACGTGCGGGCGTCCTCGAGGAGCGACTCGTGCACGTCGATGGCGAGTTCGCGCGCGGGTGCGTCGTCGGGCTCGGCCGAGAGGACGATGTCGAGGAGGTGCAGTGCCGCCTCTCGCTGCCCGGCCGCCGCCTTGTCCCGAGCGCGCCGGATCAACGCTTCGGTTCCCGCGAGCTCCAGCAGGTCGGCGTGGATCGCGCGCTGCGGCACGGCATAGAGCTCGGTCGTCGATTCGTGCTTGAACCAGCCGGCGTAGTTCTCCCAGATCGCCCGGATGCTCCATGCGACGGTGCCGTAGCCCTCACCGACTTCGCATTCGGGGGGGAGGCGGATCTCTCGTTGGAGCGTGGCGAGGTCGCTTCCCTCGTTCATTCCCTTCACGACGGCGTCGTGAACGTGGTGGATCGCGTCGTGGTAGGCCGTGAGCTCACGCGCGATGAGCTCGGCGCCCACGATGGGCGCATGGTGTCCGTAGAGGATCATCTCGGGCCGGAGGTCGCGGATTCGTTCGGCGGCTCGGGCACAGACGAGTGCGTCGCGGTACCGGTCCCCGCGGATGGTCACGAGATTCGGGAAGTGGCCGAACGGACAGCCGAACAGATTCCCGGTGAAGACGATGCGGTGCTGGGGGAGCCAGACGACCAGGGAGTCGTTGGTCTCCGCGCCCATCTGCCCGAGGAACACGATGTCGAGCCCTCCCAGCGCGAGCTCGTACCGGTCTTCGAACGTGATGTCCGCGGTGGGGCGGTCCTGCGCGTTGATGTCCGTGTAGCCGGCCTTCGCGTACTCCTCGAGCACGTCCGTGAAGATGTCCATGAAACGAAACGCGGAGCGTCGTGCGCGAAACGCGGCCAGGCGGGCGTCGTAGGATTGATGCTCGCCGTTGTTCGCTTGCGCGACGAGCCGGAGGCCCGGATTGCGGTCGCGGAAGTACTGGATGCCGCCGACATGGTCGGTATGGCCCTGCGTGACCGTCGCGAACGCGATCGTGCCGTCGATCTCACCGGCGAGCTCGGCGAAGTTGCTCCGGTGGACCGGCGCCTCGAGGCCCATGCCCGAGTTGACGAGCAGGTTCCCCTCGGCCGTCTCGACCAAGTACGTGTTCGAGAAGCCCTCCGACATCGAGATGAACTCGTTGATGCGTGTGCACCAACCGAATCTCGCCGGCGCCGGTGCGACGGGGCGGCTCTTGTAGATCGGCTCTCCGCGCGTGCTCATGACGCGCTTCTACATCACCGAGACCGCCCCATCGACATGAGGACGGCCGTTCGAGAGCCGAGGAGGAGCGGGTGTTCCCCTGGGCTCGCGCGGTCGATCAGGGACGTGCGCCCGCCAGGATCCACGCCTCGATGGTGTCCAGTTGGTCGCGGGGCAGCGAGCTACCGCCGAGCGGCATCGGCTGTCCGGAGCCCCCGACGCTCGCCTGGGTTCCGTTCAGCTTGTGCCAGAGGTAGCTCCCCTCGGGGTCGCCGGGGGCGACGTAGGGGAGGTTGCTCTGGGTGGACGGAACGTTCACCAGGTCCGCGCGGCCGTTCGCGAAGCTGAAGTTGCCCGAGCTCACGGCGACGTGGCAGGTGGCGCACGTCGGCTGGAGGATCGCGTCGACGTCCGCGAACGTCGGGGTGCAGACGGAGCTCGCCGCTTCGAACGCGACGCCGGACAAGGTGCGGCTGCCGGCCTCCGTGCCCTTGCAGGCGTCAATCGTGCTCCGCACCGTCGCGACGAACTCGTCGAATCGCTCTCCGTTCGGATCGTCGGTGATGGCGACGAAGCACGAGCACTTCGGATCGCCGACGAAGCACAGCAGGTCGGCGATTCCGTCGACCGCGCCGAAGGTGATTCCTTCGAGGAGATCGGCGTCGTCGCACGGGGTCCCCTCGAAGCACTGGGCGAAGTCGTCACACGACGCGGCGCTCGCGTGAGCGAGGCTCGGTGCGGCGAGAGCCGCGATGACACAGCAGATGATCCATCGAACGTTCGTCACGTAGGGCCTCCTGGGGGCGCTGGGTGTGCCCCGTCGCGGGGCCGGGATTCCGCCGGCGTTCGTAGTCCACGGCGCCATCGTCGACAAGAGACGACCGGGCGTTCGGACTCCGTCGCCGCCAAGCGGCCTCTGGAACCGCCCGCCTGCGCCCTCAGATGCGGATCCCGCCGTCGACCGGGATGATCACGCCCGTCACGTACGCGCCCGCTCGAGACGCGAGGTAGATCGCGACCCCGGCCATGTCCTCGGGCTCCCCGATCCGTCCGAGCGGACAGCTGGACTTGATGGCGTCGCCGAACGCCTCCAGTGTCGCCGCCATCATCTTGCTCTCGAACGGCCCCGGGGCGACGGCATTGACCGTGATGTTCCGCGAGGCGAGCTTGCTCGCGAGCACCTTCGTCATGTGGTGCACGGCCGCTTTGCTCGCCGAGTAGGCGTAGGTCTCGAGCGCCGGTGCTTGAATGCCGTCGATGGAGCCGATGTTGATCACGCGCGCGGGGTCCCGCTCGCGGACGCCCTTCTCGAGCAGCGGCGTGCAGAAGCGCGTCAGGTGGAACACGCCCTTCACGTTGAGGGCGAGAACCTTGTCCCAGGCGGAATCGGGATACTCCTCATACGGTGCTCCCCAGTTCGCGCCGGCGTTGTTGACCAGGACGTGAAGAGCGTCCTCTCGCTCACCGATGGCGTCGGCGAGCGCCTTCGCGCCCGCCTCCGTCGACAGGTCGGC
>JAUIFY010000002.1 GCA_030430245.1 bacterium
AGACTAGGAGTGTAGCGATGCGTATTACCGGAACCGTGAAGTGGTTCAGCGACGAGAAGGGCTACGGCTTCATCACCCGTGACGACGGGGAGAAGGACGTGTTCTGTCACCACAGCGCCATTCAGGGCGAGGGCTTCAAGACCCTCTCCGAGGGCCAGAAGGTCGAGTTCGACGTCGTGCAGGGGCAGAAGGGCCCGGCCGCGGAGAACGTCGTCAGCCTCTGAGCGACTTCCAATTCGGGTGGCCCCGGACCGTTCTCGCGGACGGGGCCACCTCCGATCCCCTCTGGCCGCGTCGGGCGCGAGGCGCTCGAGCCAGGGTTTCGACGACGACCTCCGAGGATCGCCGAGCTTCGCGATTCTCCCCAAAGCGGCGGTTCGCCGACCTCTCGGCCGACCGAACGCTCACGCTCGCTCGCGACGTCCGAGGAGGACGCGCATCGTCCGGCTGGACGGCGTGAGCCCACCCCGGGTCGAGGCGGGCCGATCGAGAGGCCGAGCCGACACACCACCTCCCGGCCGGAGCTCCGCCGGTAGCTCGGACACTCGCTCGCGATCGGCCCGTCCGTCAGGCCGAGCGTGAGGCCGTCCAGCACGGCGCCGGTTCCGTTCGGGAAGAATCTCCTTGCCTCCACCCGCGGGAATCGAGTAGCGGACGGCTTACGTGCCTCTCTCGCGTGTCCGCTCTGAACATGACGCTCGAAGGTAGACGGCGTGACCCCCCGGTCCCGCCCCCCCGAGAACCCGCTCACCTGGAGGTTACCCCGATGTACCGTCCTTCCGCCCCGCGCCGTCCATCCCGTCGAGCGCTCTTCGAATCCCACGGCCCGGCGCTCCTATTGGCCGCGGCGCTTCTGATCTCCCCGTCGAGCTCTCTCGCGGCGACCCTCTGGGTCGACGCGGCGGCGGCCTCGGCGACGCCGGGCACCGGCTGCGGTGCCGCGGCCGCCTACACGCAGATCTGCGCGGCGCCCGGTCCGGGCGTCGGTACGCCGTGCGCGGCGGGCAGCGCGCTCGCGGACGCGAACCCCGGCGACACGATCGAGGTGTGCGCCGGCACGTACAACGAGAACGTCGAGATCGCCACGTCGAACGTCACCCTCCGGGGCGCGAAGGCGGGCGTACCGGCCGGGCCGGACGCCGTGCCGGCCGGCCGCGGAACCGGCGAGTCGATCATCGTCGGTCAGACGACCTCGGCGATCCATCTCGCGGTCGGCGGGCTCACGGGAGTCGTCATCGACGGCTTCACGATCCAGAGCGGCAACTTCCCGGGCATCCACGACAACCCGAACTCCGCGAGCACGTCGCACGTTTGGGCGAACAACGTCATCGAGGCGGGCGCGGGCTGCGGGAGCGCGATCGGCGCGATCAACCTGAACCGCTTCAGCGACACGCAGATCCTGAACAACCACCTCACCGGCTGTGGTTGGGGCATCCAGAACCAGTCCGGTGTCGGGACGTCGCTCCCGAGCCTCATCGAGGGCAACTACTTCGGGGGCGCGTCCAACAGCATCATCCTGGGCACCGGGCACGCGGCCGGCAACGTCATCCGGGGGAATCGGTTCGAGAGGACCGGGTCCGGCATCATCGCCGGCTGCCCCGGGCTCTTCATCACCGACAACACGTTCGAGGTGGGCGGCTCGGCGATCTACTTCCACTCGAAGGCGACCGACGCGACGATCACCGGGAACGAGATGTTGGGCGGCTCGAACGGCTTCCGGCAGCGGCTCGACTTCGGCCCCTACACGCTCGGCCCGACGAACGAGGCGCACTACAACAACATCGTCGGCAACTCGAACTTCGGCGTCGAGAACCAGGTGACCCCGGGCGACCAGGACATCGACGCGACCTGCAACTGGTGGGGCGCGGCCGACGGCCCGTCGCCGACAGGGTCGGGCGATCCGGTCAGCCCCGGCGTCGACTTCACGCCGTGGCTCATCGCGCCCGCGCCCGCCGGCGCCTGCATCGGCGGCCTCCCCTGCACGATCGACGACGACTGCTCGGACGGCGTGGTCTGCAACGGCGTCGAGACGTGCGACGCCGGCACCTGTCAGCTCGGCACGCCGCTCGTGTGTGACGGCCCATGCCAAACGGGTGTGTGCGAGGAGCCCACCGGCTGTCAGCCCGTCCCCGACGGCCCCGAGCTGTGCGACAGCGGCCTGGACATGTGCTCGGTGGGCGATTCGTGCGAAGCCGGTGCCTGCGTCAACGACGGCGGCGGCGGCGACACGGATGCGGACGGTACGTGCGATCTCGACGATCCCACGCTGCCACTCAACGTCACGAAGATCGTGGTCCGGCGCAGCCCCCCGGATTCGGCGCCGCGAGGGAACCTTCGGATCATCGGTGACTTCAACGTCCTCCCGGCGGAGGAGCTGACGGAGGCGGACCTCTACGAGGTCGAGTTCATGGAGTCCCTGGGCACGACGATCACGATGACCTGGGCCGCGGCCGATTGCTCCGTTCGAAAGAACGGCTCGGTCGCATGCGCGAGCGCCGACAAGAGGGAGCGCGTGCGGTTCAAGAAGGTCGGCAAGACGCCGGGCGTCTACAAGTTCATCGTGAAGGGCGCCAAGCTCGATATCCCGTCGACGACCCTGCTCGAGGGGCCGGTGACGGTCCGGGTGACGCTCGACACGGTCGACCGGGCCGGGACGATCGAGGACTGCCGGGCCAAGGGCTTCGGGATGCGCTGCAAGGAGTAGGCGAGCCGGCACCACGGCGCGGAGGGTGTGCCCACGCACGCCCTCCGCGCCGCTCGTCGACCTCGGTCGCGCGCTCCATGCGGGACCATGCTGGCGGGCCGCGACGGGCGCGCCGTGCAAGGCCGGTTACGACCGTCCTCGCAGGAGGAGGCGACCGGCCCAGCCTGCCGTCGCGAACTCGAAGACGAGGGCGAGGGCCGTGTACGCACCCAGGCCTCCGTCGAGGCCGACGCCGATCACCCTCGCGGTGCCGATGCCGCTCGTGAGGAGGAACAGCATCCAGACGGCGCTGCGCCGCGCGTCGGAGGCGACCGCACCCCAGATGCAGCCGGCGCCGATCGCGAGCTGAAGACCGCCGTACATCGCGCGGATCTCGGTCACCCCGGCGGCGCTCGTCGCGGTCACCGTCGCGCCGTCCGCGAGCACCGACGGCACGAACAAGCAGTAGATCGCGTACGGGATCCAGACGAGCGCCTCGAGGACCAGGAAGATCTGGACTCCGTTCATGTGAGCTCCTGGGGCGAGATCTCGAACCGCGTCCGGCAGAACTCGCAGGTCGTCTCGACCGGCTCCCCTTGCGCGACCATGTCCGCGATCTCTTCGTCGGGAAGGCTCCGGAGTACGGCCACCAACCGCTCTCGCGAGCAGCGGCAGACGAACGTCACCTCCTCCCGCGCGGACTGGTCCCACCGGTAGCCGGCGAGAAGCCGATCGCCGAACGACCGAGCGTCGGGATCGTCCGCGGTCATCGCATCCGCGAGCTTCGGGACCTCGTCGAGATTGTGGAGAAGACGCTCGACGTCTTCCCGTCCCCCCTCGGGCGTCACCTGGACGAGGAAGCCGCAGGCACGCGCGAGATCGCCGCCGTCGTAGCGGACGTCGAGCTTCAGGACGGCGCGCACCTGATCGCTCTCGAGCAGATGGGCCATGTAGGCCTCGGGCAAGGTCTCCGCCCCGAGCAGCCGCGCCGACCGATGCGGCGAGCCACCGCGACGACTCCGGAGCAGATCGAACTCGCCCCCGGCGAACAGCGGCGCGCCCGCATCCGACCGGGCGTCCGGGTGCTGCACCGAGGCCCGGAAGCCCCGACCCGACGGCCAGACGTCGAGATACAGGCTCCCCGCCGCACCCGGATTGCGAATCGTGAGCTGCACCTGCGCGTCGGGATCCATCGCCGAGCGGACCAGGAGGCCTCCCACCGCGAGCTCCGCCAGGAGCGTCCCCGTATCGGCGTTCGTCTGCAGGGTTCGGGACAGCTCCCGCAACGAGCAGGTCGCACGCGCCACGAGGAGCCGAAGCTCGCCGTTTCGCGTCAGACCACGCCACAGCGTGTCTCGCTCGAGCGGCGGCGGCGACGGCAGGTAGCCGGACGCGGCCTCCTCGCGCGCCACCTGGCGGGCGAAGTAGCGTGCCTTCGCGCGGCTCACCCGGCCCATTTAGCCACCGCCCCCCGAAGGATCCAGACCCCGCGGCCGAGGGCGGGCGGTCCGGGGGCCGGATCCCGGCGACGAGCGCGCCGTCGGCGCGCGAAGCTTCACCCAGCCGGCGCGGGTTGCGGGCCCCGAAGGAGTCGACCGGGGCGAGCGTCGGTCGGCTCACCGCGCTGCAAGACGACCTCGCCCGCGACCACGGTCGCCTCGTATCCCTCGGCACGTTGCAGGAGACGACGGCCCCCGCCCGGCAGATCGTGCGCCATGCGGGGCGGCTGGAGGCGGACGTTGTCGATGTCGATCAGATTGACGTCGCCCTTGTACCCCGGAGCGAGAACGCCGCGGTCGAGCAGTCCGTACAGCCGGGACGTGTCCTGCGTCATGCGATGCACGACGTGCTCGAGCGCGACCCGGTCCCCGCGCGTGCGGTCCCGCACCCAATGCGTCAGCATGAACGTGGGGATGCTCGCATCGCAGATGAGGCCGCAGTGCGCGCCGCCGTCCCCCAGACCCAGGACCACGCGCTCGTGCCCCATCATCTCGCGCAGCGGCTCGCAGTCGCCACTCGCGTAATTCAGGAAGGGCAGCAGCAAGAGCTCGCGGCCCTCGTCGCGCAGGAGCAGATCGTAGGCGAGCTCGTGGACGTCGCGGCCCTCCCGGCGGGCCATGGCGGCGACGCTGTCGCCGGGTGCCGGCTCGTAGTTCGGAGGATCGCCCAGAGGGAACAGGCTCTCGAAGATCGCGGGGCTTGCGAAGAAGTTCGCCCCCTTCGCGGGGACCTCCGCGAGGATCTTGCGACGGACACCGGGATCCCGAAGGCGCACGGCACGCTCCGCCACGGGCAGATCGGCGATCGCATCGTACGTCGGCCGCCCGAGAAACGGATTGGCGATCGTCTGGTGCCCGGCCAGAATGCCGAAGGGTCGGCCCGCCATCTGCGGACGCACGTCCGCCCCCTTTGCTACGGCGTTCTCCGCGATCTCGATCAGCTGCCGCCAGATGTCGGGCCGTGAGGAGTACGTCAGCATCGCGAAGCTCACGGGCCTGCGGATCGCGGCCGAGAGCCGACACATCCAGTCGATCTCTTCGAGGATCGCGTCCGGCGGATCCCCGGGCGCATCGCCCCCGGCGCCCAGGGGCGCGAGCTCGAAGACACCGAGTCCGGTCTCGCCGAGCGCCCGTCCGATCCCGAAGAGCTCGTCCTCCGCCGCGAACGTACCCGGCACCGGCTCGCCGTCGACCGCGCGGTGCCCGAGGGTCCGCGACGTCGAGAACCCGAGCGCTCCGGCGAGCAGGCCTTCCTTCACGATCTTCGCCATCGCGGCGATGTCGTCCGCCGTGGCGGCCTCGTTCTTCGCCCCGCGGTCGCCCATGACGTACCCACGCACGGCGCCGTGCGGCACTTGCGTGCCGAAGTCCAGCGCACGCGGCGCACGCTCGAGTGCGTCGAGGTACTCGGGGAAGCTCTCCCACTCCCAACGAATGCCCTCGGCGAGCGCGGTTCCCGGGATGTCCTCGACCCCCTCCATCAGGCCGATGAGCCACTCGCGACGATCCGGTTTCGCCGGCGCGAACCCGACACCGCAGTTGCCGCAGACGGCCGTCGTCACGCCGTGCCAGCACGACGGCGCCAGGTGGGGGTCCCAGGTCGCCTGCGCGTCGTAATGCGTGTGGATGTCGACGAAGCCGGGCGTCACCACCAGCCCGTCGGCATCGAGCGTCCGGCGCGCGGAGCCGTCGACGCGGCCGACGTCGACGACGCGCCCGTCGTCGATCGCCACGTCACCCGTGCGCGCGGCCGCGCCGGTGCCATCGACGACCGTCCCCCCTCGAATCACCAGGTCGTGCATGTCGCGAGCGTAGCAGACGGCCACTGCGCTATGCTGTGGGCCCTCATGATCGTTCTGGTCTACGGGTACGAAGGGTCCGGCGAAGGACACTGGCAGCGCCTCCTCGAACGCGAGCTCGCGCGCAGGGGCGCGCCTCATGCCTTCCCGGAGCTCTCGAGCCCCCTCGAGCCCGACAAGGACCGGTGGGTCGCGGAGCTCGCGGCGTGCGTCGAGGCGGCCGGAGACGAGCCCGTGACGCTCGTCGCCCATTCGCTGGGCTGCTGGGCCGTCGACCACCTCATCGCCACGAGAGGAACGTCGCGGGTACGCGGCGCGCTCCTCGTCGCCCCCCCGTCGCCCTACCTGCTGTTCGAGGCGGTTCAGAGCTTCCTCCCTCCCCCAATGGAGAAGGACGCGTGGGCTCCGATCGCGTCGCGATCGCTCCTCGTCGGAAGCGACGACGACGACTACGCCTCGCCCGAGGAGCACGCGGAGATCGCGGCGGCTCTGGGCCTCCGTCACGAGAGCTTGTCGGGCGCCGGGCACCTCAACACGGCCTCCGGCTACGGCCCGTGGGCGCGGCCGCTGGACTGGCTCACCGAGGTCGGCGCGCTGAAGCCACCGCGCCGCTGATTTCGCGCCGGCGCGCGGAAACTTCTGTCCCGGGGGCTGCCGAGCCATATAGGCTCGGGACCGGCGCACGAATCCCTGAATGACCTCCCGAAACCGAGACCGCCCCCTCAACGCCGCCGAGATCACCCGAGCTGCGCTCGCCGTGTCCGGCATCGGAGCGTGGGCATGGGAGAGCAAGACCGGCGAGGCCACCCTATCGGGTCCCTGGGGCGAGATCTTCGGAGTTCCGGACGACGCGATCCCGCGGCGCTGGGAGGAGTTCCTCGCCTGGGCGGAGCCCGAGCACCGGGACGCGATACGGGAGGCGGAGCGTGGGCTCGCCGCCGGAACCCGCATCGACGTCACGTGCCGCATGGACCCGCCCCGGGGGAACGTCCGCTGGATCCGGCTGCGCGGGGATCGCGTACCGTCCGACGGGGGAATCCGGATGGTGGGCGTCGTCGAGGACGTCACGGCGCGCACGGAAGAGCAGCTCCGCCTTCGAAAGCGAGACGAGGAGTACCGCGTCCTCACCGAGTGCGCGCTCGACATGATCGTCCGCACCGACGGGGAACGACGCATCCACTACATCTCGCGCTCCTCGGAGCAGCTCCTCGGCCGATCGCCGGAGGAGATCCTCGGAGCGGGGCCGGAGGGCATCCACCGCGACGACCGGGCGGCCGCCGACGCGAGCTACGCCGAGATCCTCTCCGAGCGCGGACACTCGACCGCCAACTTCCGCCTGCGGCACAAGGACGGACATTGGGTGTGGATGGAATCCCTCGGCCACGCGATCCGCGATCCGGACTCCGGCGAGCTGAAGGAAGTGCTGTTCCTCATGCGCGACGCCTCGCGGCGGATCGAAGCCGAGAACCGCGAACGGCGCGCGAGGGACCGACTCCTGCGCGCGCAACGCGACCTCGAGAAGCAGAGAGCGGTCGAGCAGGAGATCCGCCGGAGCGAGGCGCTCTTCCGGGAGCTGGCCGACTCGACGCCGATCGCCATGTGGATCAGCGGCGCCGACGGTCGGCCGGCCTGGGGCAACCGAGCGCTGCTCGACTTCACCGGGCACCGGGCGGGCGAGAGAGTGCGGGGAATGTCGCGGATCCACCCCGACGACACCGACCGCGTCGCGACCGAGTTCGTGCGAAGCCTCGAGAACCGGGCGCCCTATGCGGCCGAGGTGCGGATCGAGCGATACGACGGCGAGTACCGCAACTGCCTCGTGACCGCGCTGCCTCGTCTCGACGCCCAGGGGAGCTTCGCGGGCTACGTCGCGACGAGCGTCGACGTGACCGATCTGCGGCGGGCACAGACGGCGGACGCCGAGCATCGCGAGAACCTCGCCCACGCACTTCGCGTCGAGAGTCTCGACCAGATGGCACTCGGCCTCGCACACGAGCTCCACCAGCCGCTCGCGGCGATCTCGGCGACGCTGGGCGCGGCGCTCCGCGGGCTCTCCGGCGGACGGGTGGAGGCGGCGAAGCTCCAGGAGATGCTCGCCGAAGCCCAGGCCCAGGCGATTCGCGCCGGCGCCCTCCTCGAGGAGATGCGCGAGTTCATCCGCAAGGGGGCCTCCGGCCGTATCGACGGCCCTCGGAGCTCGATCGACGTGAACGACGTCGTGCAGGACGCCGCGAGCCTCGCGCGCCACGAAGCGGACCGACGCGACATCGTGCTCGACGTCGAGGCGAGCGACGAGCCGGCCCTCGTCCACGCGAACCGGGTTCAGGTTCAGCAGGTGCTGATCAACCTGATCCAGAACGGACTGGAGGCCATGGGCTCGAGCACGGGAGGTCGCCTGCGCGTCGAGATCCGGCGGACTCGGCGCGGCGCCGTGGAAGTGCGCGTGCTCGACGAGGGGCGCGGTCTGAGCCTCGAAGAGCGCCAGCACATGTTCGACGTGTTCTACACGACTCGCGCGGACGGACTCGGGATGGGATTGGCGATCAGTCGCTCGATCGCCGAAGCGCATGGGGGCACGCTCGACGGCCACAACCGCGCGAACGGAGGCGCCGAGTTCACCCTGACGCTTCCCACCTCGTCCGATCGCGACGCCAGCGACGACACCGCGACCGAGACGTCTCCGCGCGAGGAGTGATCAGGCGCTCTCGCTCAGCGCCGCGGGACCGACGCCGCGAAGCGTGAGCACCTGGCGCACGAGGTCGGCGAGGGAGCTCGCCTGCATCTTGCGATAGATCTGAGCGCGGTGGCCTTCGACGGTGCGGCGGCTCAGCGACAGACGCTCGCCGATCTTGATCGACGAGAGCCCCTCGAGAATCAGCTCGAGCACCTCGGTCTCTCGCGCGCTCAGAGAATCGTATCGGCGCCGGATGCCGCCGACGGCCGCGTTCTCCCGGTAGCGCGTCCGCGAGCGCTCGATGGCCTGCCAGATGCGATCGACGAGGTCCTGATCGCTGAAGGGCTTGCGAAGGATGTCGATCGCACCGCCCTTCAAGCCACGAACCGCGGTCGAGAACTCGGGGAAGGCCGTGATGAGGATCGTCGGCGGCAAGCGGTCTTCCCTCTGGAGCTTCTCGACGAGCTCCAGGCCGCTCATCCCGCGGAGGCGCACGTCGAGAACGAGGCACGCGACGTCGTCGGGGTCGTAGGATTCGAGAAACTCGGAAGCGGAGGAATGGACCCGCGGCTCGAGACCGACGGACTCGACGAGCCAGCCCAGTGCTTTTCGCACCGAGGCGTCGTCGTCGACGACGTAGACCACACCCTCGGAAGGCATGGCTCCGAAAATAGCCTGCATTTCCGTCCAGGTCACCCGATTTCGGGCCAACGGCTCCCGATCTGCGCGCCCTCTCCTTGAGAAGGGCGCGCTCCGGATGCGAAGGAGGTCCATGGCGGACTTCGGAACGTTCGGGGATGTCCACGTCGAGATGGGCGACGGCTACGTCGCGGAGGTCGAGATCCGGCGCGGACCCAACAACTTTTTCGACATCACGCTGATCCAGTCGATCTGTGAAGCGTTCGAGGCCCTCGACGCGGACCCGGGTTGTCGGGCGATCGTTCTCTGTTCGGAAGGCAAGCACTTCTGCGCCGGCGCGAACTTCGGGAACGACGACCAGGGCCTCCGGGACGCCTCGGGCCGCCACCTCTACGACGAAGCGGTCCGCCTCTTCTCGACGAGGACACCCGCGGTCGCCGCGGTCCAGGGGGCCGCCGTCGGCGGGGGGCTGGGACTCGCCCTCATGCCCGATTTCCGCGTGGCCTCGCCCGAATCGCGTTTCAGCTCGAACTTCGCCCGGCTCGGCTTCCATCAGGGCTTCGGGCTGTCGGTCACGCTGCCGGACCTGGTGGGCCAGCAGAAGGCGATGGAGCTCCTCTACATCGGGCGCCGCGTGCCGGGAGAGGAGGCCTTCGCGATGGGCCTCTGCGACCGACTCGTGCCGGAGGATCGAATCCGCGACGAGGCGATCGGGCTGGCCCGCGAAATCGCCATCTCGGGACCGCTCGCGATCGCATCGATCCGGCGCACGCTCCGCGGGTCGTTGCCGGAGAGGATCCGCGTCGCGACCGACCGCGAGAAGGCCGAGCAGGATCGGTTGCAGCAGACCGAGGACTTCCGCGAGGGGGTCGCCGCGATGGCCGACCGCCGAACGCCCGACTTCAAGGGCCGCTGAGGGGAGCACCGCGGTGGCCGATTCGGAGCGACCGCTCACGCCCCAACCGCGGATCGGCTGGGCGGAGACGGTGCGTCTGATCGAGGAGGACCTGGACACGTACGACGTCTGGTTTCCGAGCCTCGGCCGCGACCGCCCGACCTGGGCCCGAGCCGCCTTCGCGGTCTTCCGCACGGAGATGTTCGGCGCGAACCTCCTGTACCGACTCCAGACGTTCCTCCACGGAGCGGGGCATCCCATCCTCGCCACCACGCTGACGCGCCTCGGCCGCGTGCTCTTCGGCGTGACGATCGGCCGCGACGTCCGGATCGGCGGCGGCCTCTACATCGCCCACGGGAGCATCGTCGTCGAAGGAACGACGACGATCGGCCGACGTGCGTCGATCGCGCCGTTCGTGACCGTGGGGCTCGCGAGCTCGACCGGGGCCGCGTTCGACGTACGCGGCCCCGTGATGGGAGACGACGTGATGCTCGGCACCGGGGCGAAGGTGCTCGGGCCCGTTCGGATCGGCGATCGCGCTCGGGTGGGGGCGAACGCGGTCGTCCTCGGCGACGTCCCGGCCGACCACACGGCCGTCGGCATCCCGGCCCGCGCGCGTCTCCCCCGCGCGAGCGGACTGCGGGCCGTCTGACCCGCATCTGCCAGCGCGCTCCCCACGGCACGATCTGGCCGCCCTGACGTGCTGTCACCCCGGGCGCAAGCCCGATCTCCCAGCCAGTGAGACGCCTGGGCGACGAACACGCGAAAGTGGCCGTCGAAGCACAACGTGGTCTTGACCGCGGGAGTCAGAAGTTCGTAGGAAAGGCTACGGCATTTTCCCCAACCCCTCCACCAGCTCCTGCAGATTCCTGTAGGGAGGGACCATGACCGACCGCCCAAACCTGACCGAAGTCCTTCCGCCTCCCTCACCGGGCCGGGCGAGCTGCGACTTCCGTATGAGTGGACTCGATCCCGTCAGCCCCTGGGACGGCTCGTCCAACCACCGGCGCGCTCGCGCGCGCGCCACCACCCGGACTCGAGGAAAACGGAGAGACGATATGAAGCTGTCCAACCTGTTGCAGAGGACCTCCCTCTGCGGACTCGCCGTCGCGTTCGCGATGAGCGTGTTCGCGGCGGGCGAGGCCGACGCGGCGTGCCGCAACATCGGCCAGTCGTGCGGAACGACGGTGTCCGAGAACACGAGCGGCGACGGGAACAACTACAACCCGTCCTGCGACGGCGACGGCAACTGCTCGAACGACGTCGAGTGGTGGTTCCAGGCGCCGGTCGCGGGCACGTACACGTTCGACACGAGCTCCTCGAACTTCGACACCGTGCTCGCCCTCCACTCGGGGACGTGCGGCGGTGTGGGCGGCCAGATCGCGTGTAACGACGACGGCGGCACGGGGAATCGCTCGCGCATCACCACGTTCCTGTCCGCGGGACAGAGCGTCGTGGTCGTGGTCGACGGCTTCAGCAACGACAGCTTCAGCTGGTTCGGCTCGACCTGCAGCGGGAGCAGCGGCAACGCGGTGCTCAGCATCTCCGGCCCGAGCGGCTGCCACATCTGCGGCAACGGCGTGGTCGAGGCACCGAACGAGGACTGCGAGACGGGCGCGTGCTGCAACGCGAGCTGCAAGTTCCACAACTCCTCCTTCATCTGCCGCTCGGGTTCCTCGGACGGATTCTGCGACCCGGCCGAGACCTGCACGGGCAGCAGCGCGAGCTGCCCGGGCAACTTCGTGCGCCCTTCGTCCACGGTGTGCCGCGCCGGCTCCGGCGACTTCTGCGACCCGACCGAGTTCTGCACGGGCGTCGCCGGGCAGTCCTGCCCCGGCAACTCGATCCAGTCGGCGGGCACGGTCTGCCGCGCCGGCTCGGGCGACCCGAACGGCTCGGGCTTCGTCTGTGACCCGGACGAGGTCTGCTCCGGCGTGACCGGCCAGGCCTGCCCCGCCGACAGCTTCGCGAGCGGCGGCACCGTCTGCAACCCGGGCTCGGGTGACTCCTGCGACCCGAACGAGACCTGCCCCGGCTCGGCCGGCGGCGCCTGCCCCGCCGACTCGTTCGCGAGCGCCGCGACCGTGTGTCGCGCCGGCTCGGGCGATCCGAACGGCTCGGGCTTCACCTGCGACCCGACCGAGTTCTGCCCGGGCTCGCCCGACGCGACCTGCCCGAGCGACAGCATCTCGGCGGCCGGCACCGTCTGCAACGCGGGCGGCGGCGACCCGAACGGCTCGGGCTTCGTCTGTGACCCGAACGAGACGTGCTCGGGCCTCTCCCAGGATCCGTGCCCGGCCGATACGTTCTCGAGCGCCGGCACCGTGTGTAACCCCGGCTCGGGCGACATCTGCGACCCGGCCGAGGTCTGCTCTGGTGCGGCCGATACGGCCTGCCCGGCCGATGCGGTGGCGAGCGCAGCGACGGTGTGCCGCATGGGCTCCGGCACGCCGAACGGCGGCCTCGAGTGCGACCCGACCGAGCTCTGCACGGGCGCGGCCGACACTCCCTGCCCCGCCGACGCGGTCCTGCCCTCCGGCACGGTCTGCAACCCCGGCTCGGGCGACCCGAACGGCTCGGGCTTCACCTGTGACACCGACGAAGTGTGCTCCGGCTCGCTCCTCGATCCGTGCCCGGCCGACACGATCTCGCCGGCCGGCACGGTCTGCAACGCCGGCGACGGCGACCCGAACGGCGCGGGCTTCTTCTGCGATCCGGACGAGACCTGCTCCGGCAGCGCCGACGACCCCTGCCCGGCCGACACGATCTCGCCAGCCGGCACGGTCTGCAACGCCGGTTCCGGCGACCCGAACGGCTCGGGCTTCGTCTGTGACCCGGACGAGACCTGCTCCGGCATCGCCGAGGAAGGCTGCCCGGCCGACTCGTTCTCGAGCGCCGGCACCATCTGCAATCCAGGCTCGGGCGACCCGACCTTCTCCGGTGTGATCTGCGATCCGGACGAAGCGTGCTCGGGTTCGGCCGACGACCCCTGCCCGGCCGACAGCATCCTGCCGGCGGGTACGCTCTGCCGCATCGGCCTCTCCGAGTGCGACGCGAGTGAGTCCTGCTCGGGTGCGGCCGACGTTCCCTGCGATCTGAACGGCGACTACCCGGACGGCACGTCCTGCTACACGGGAACCGGCATCGCCGATCCGCACAACCCACCGCCGGCGGACGTCCCGCTGCCGTGTAACGACGGCGAGTGCATCTGTCAGGGCGGCCGTTGCGTCGGCCCCGGTCAGAACATGCTCGTTCTGGACAAGGCCAAGATGAAGGTCTCGAAGGCCAGCAAGGACACCGGCAAGGTGGTTCTCGACGGCCTCATCGCGGACGAGGAGACCGAGCCCACGGTCTTCGGCGGCGACTTCCGGCAGCAGCTCCTCGCCGGCAACGTCGACATGTTCATCCGCGACGCGGCGGGCTTCAGCACCACCTTCACGATCGGTGGCTGCATCGAGATCCCGACCGGCACGATCATCAAGTGCCAGGACGGCAACATCAAGGCGACGTTCCGGCTGCAAGGCGCCGGTCCCGTCATCTACGACATGAAGATCAACCTGAAGAACCTGGCGATCAACGAGACCGGCGCGGGGGCACTCAGCCCGCCCGTCACGGCGGCGATCTTCCAGGGTTCGGATCCGTTCTACCGCGTCGAGCGCGTGGGTGATCTGGGCGTCGTCGCCGGCGTCTGCAAGGTCAGCGGATCCGGCAAGAGCATGAAGTGCAAGGAGCCAAAAGAGCTCAACTAGCTCTCGAGGACATTGAAGAGATGAAAACCAACAAGACATTCCTCGCACTCTCGACTGGTCTGGCCCTCGGCGCGCTCGTTCTCACGGGCGCGCCGGCCCAGGCCCAACCCCAGGGCCTCGACATCAGCAAGGTGGCCCTCAACCTGGCGTTCCAACCGGGGCCCCTCACCCCCGGGCAGCTGAAGATCCGCGGTGTCGTGGACGACAACGACACCGAGGGCCTGATCGCGGACCTGCTGACCAACACGGTCACGGTGCAGATCCAGGACTCGAGCGGGTTCGACACCACGGCCACCCTCGGTGGGTGCGTTCAGAAGAACGCCGCCGTCGTCTGCAACGACGACAGCTCGGGCTTCCGGGTCCGGGCGCACGTGAAGCGGTGGAAGAACCTGCCCGACGTGTGGCGCCTCAACGTTCGCGTGAAGGACCTGACCGAGGTCGAGACGGGCTTCGGTCCGCTCGCGGGTCCGGTCACCATCACCCTCTCCCACGGAGCCTCGGTGCGGGTCGACGTGATCGCCCAGGCCGGCGGCAACGAGGGAGACTGCAAGGTCAAGAAGAACGGAGCTCGGCTGCGCTGCAAGTCGAAGTCCAAGAAGAACAACTGACCTGACCGTTCCACCTCCCGCTCTCACGGCGGGGTTTCGGACTCCACTCTGGAGTACCGGAGCCCCGCCGTTTTTCTTTCAAAAGAACCTCGTCTCCCCCCCTCCGAAGGGCGTATAGTCGACTGTCCATCCGGGAGAGATTGCCATGGCGAATGCGTTGAGATTCCTGTCGATCCTGGGCTTCCTCCTTGTGGGCCCGAGCGCCTCCGCCGAGGCCGCGTGGACGTTCACCGACGTCACGGCCGCGGCGCAGATCACGCACACGCACGGATGGACGGCCCCGTTTGGCGACGAGTACGTCCTGTGCGGCGGCGTGGCGTCGGGAGACTACGACGACGACGGCTGGATCGACCTCTTCGTCGTGCGCGGCGACGTGGGCCCGAACCTCCTGTACCGCAACAAGGGCGACGGGACGTTCGAAGACAAGGCCGCGTTCGCCGAAGTCGACGACACGATGCTCGGTTGCGGCGCGACCTTCGCCGACTACGACGGCGATGGGGATCTGGACCTTCTCGTCACGGGCTTCGACGACGAGCCCTCGAAGTTCTACAGCAACGACGGCGACGGCACCTTCACCGACGTGAGCGCGAACTTCCCTCTCACGCGCAAGAACAACCTCTCCGCCTCCTTCGCGGACTACGATCGCGACGGCGACCTCGACGCGTTCGTGACCCACTGGACCCTCCCGAAGATCTCGCACCGCACGGTGGACGAGCACCTGTGGCGCAACGACTCCGGCACCTTCGTCGACGTCGGCCAGGCCGCCGGGATCACGGCGCATCCTCTGGACAGCGACACCGACAAGACGTTCACGCCGAACTTCACCGACATCGACGACGACGGCTGGCTGGACCTCCTGCTCGTCGCCGACTTCGGCGACACCCAGGTCTTCGTGAACGACGGGGACGGCACCTTCACCAACGTCACCAACCCCTCCGTGATCACCGACCAGAACGGAATGGGCTCGGCGATCTGCGACTACGACTTCGACGGCGACATGGACTGGTTCGTGACCAGCATCTTCAACACGTCGACGGGCGGCAACGGAAACCGGATGTACCGCAACCAGGATGGTCTCGGGAACTTCTTCGAGGACCAGACGACGGCAACCGGAACGCGAGAGGGTTACTGGGGCTGGGGAGCGTCCTGCCAGGATTTCGACAACGACGGCGACGTCGACATCTTCCACGTGAACGGGTACGACAACGCCCCCTCGCAGAACGACCCTGCACGCCTCTTCGTCTCGAACGGCGCCGCCGTGTTCACCGAAGAGAGCGCGGCCCGGAACATCGACGACACCGGCCGCGGCCTCGGCGTCGTGTCGTTCGACTACGATCGAGACGGCGATCTCGACATCTTCATCACGAACAACCAGGCGGCTCCCAAGCTCTACCGCAACGACGGGCTCTCGCAGAACTACCTCACCGTGAAGCTCGACGGCCTCGCCCCCAACACGGAGTCCATCGGGTCCCGCGTGCTCGCCACCGTGGGCGGCACCACGATGGTGCGCGAGCTTCGCGCGGGCAACAACTTCATCTCGCAAGATCCCGCCGAAGCGCACTTCGGCCTCGCGAGCGCGACCCAGGTCGATACGCTCGAGGTTCGGTGGTTCAACGGCGGCTCGACGACGATGACGAACGTGCCTGCGAACCAGGTGCTGACGATCGTCGAGCCGACGAACACCTGCGGAGACGGGACCGTCGACGCGGGCGAGCAGTGCGACGAAGGCGCGCTCAACGGCGGCGCTTCCTGCTGCCAGGTGAACTGCCGGATTCGGCCCAGCGGCGCGACGTGCCGCGGTGAGGGCGGCCTCTGCGACGTCGCCGAGGTCTGCGACGGTGTCTCCACCACCTGCCCGGCGGACGGCTTCGCCACCGCGGGGACCGAATGCCGCGCGGTGGCCGACGTCTGCGACGTCGCCGAGACCTGCACGGGCGCGAGTGCGGCGTGCCCCACGGATGCCTTCGAGCCCGCGAGCACGGAGTGTCGCGCGTCCGCGGGTGTCTGTGACGTCGCCGACACGTGCACGGGAAGCGATGCCGCATGCCCGGTCGACGAGAAGAGCACCGCGGAGTGCCGGTCGGAGGCAGGACTCTGCGACGTCGCCGAAGTCTGCGACGGCGTGAACGACGACTGTCCAATCGACGGCTTCGCGCTTCCGGGAACCGAGTGCCGCGCCGCCGCGGGGATCTGCGATCTCGCCGAGCTCTGCGACGGCCTCGGCGCGACGTGTCCCGGCGACGCGAAGAGCACCGACGTCTGCCGGAACGCGGCCGACGTCTGCGACCTGGCGGAGTCCTGCGACGGCGTCGGCAACGATTGCCCGACCGACGGATTCGTCGCCGGCGGGACCGAGTGTCGCGCCACCGCCGGCGACTGCGACGTGGCCGAGGCCTGCACCGGCGCCTCCCCCTCGTGCCCGGCCGACGGATTCGTCGCCGGAGGCACCGAGTGCCGCCCCTCGGCGGCGATCTGCGACGTAGCGGAGGCCTGCACGGGCGCGTCGGCGACCTGCCCCGACAACGGCTTCCAGTCTGCCGGCACCGAATGCCGGGCCGCCGCCGACGTGTGTGACGCCGCCGAGACCTGCACGGGCGCGAGCCCCTCGTGCCCGGTCGACGGATTCCAGTCGGCGGGGACGGAGTGCCGCGCCGCAACCGACGCGTGCGACGCGGTCGAGACGTGCACGGGCGCCGGAATCGCCTGTCCCGCCGACGGCTTCCTCTCGGCCGGCACCGAGTGCCGCGCCGCGGCCGACGTCTGCGACGTCGCCGAGACCTGCTCCGGCTCGTCGTCGACCTGCCCCGCCGATGGCTTCGCCAGCGCCTCGACCGAGTGTCGGGCCGCGGCCGGCGTCTGTGACCTCGCGGAGACCTGCACCGGCTCCGGCACGGCGTGTCCGAGCGACGCGAAGAGCACCGCCGAGTGCCGCGCGGCCGCCGGGGTCTGCGACCTCGCCGAGTCCTGCGACGGCGTCGGCAACGACTGCCCCGCCGACGTCCTCGACGGCGCCAGCGAGTGCCGTGCAGCGGCCGGCGTCTGCGACGTGGCCGAGAGCTGCAACGGCCTGAGCCCCGATTGCCCGACCGACCTCCTCGTACCCGCCGGCACCGAGTGCCGGAGCTCCGCCGAGGCGTGCGACGTGCCCGAGGACTGCGACGGCTTCGACTCGACCTGCCCCGTGGACACCGGACTTCCGGACGGAGACGCCGACGGGACGTGCGATGCGCTCGACGTCTGCCCCGAGACCCCCGACCCGGCGCAGCTCGACGACGACGCGGACGGCCTCGGCAACGAGTGCGACGCGTGCACCGCGCTCCAGGCCACCACCGTCACCGGCCCCAACCTGAAGCTGGTGAAGCTGACCCGGGGCGCCGGCGAGCAGCGGATGAAGCTCAAGGGCTACGTCACGCTGCCGCCTCCGATCACGCCCGCCCTCGACCCGACGACGCATGGGACCCGCTTCGTGATGGGCCCGCGGGACGACCCGCGCAACCCGGTCCTCGACGTCACCATTCCGGGCGGGGCCTACGACAAGGTCACCAAGGAGGGTTGGGTCGCGAGCCCGACCGGCCTCGTCCACAAGTTCAAGAGCAAGGCGGGCGTCGAAGGCATCACGAAGATCCTGCTGAAGACGAAGGACCCCGGTGCCGGCCTCGTGCAATTCATCGTGGTCGCGAAAGACGCGGACTTCCCGTTCCTGGAATCGGACCTTCCGCTCGCCCTCACCATGACGATCAACGACGTCGCGGGGCAGTGCGCCGAGTACGAGTTCGAGCTCGAGCCGCACGAGGACCCCGCTTGCCAAGCCAAGTCCGGAGGAGACAAGATCCTCTGCAAGTAGACGCTCCGGTCGCCGATCGGGGTGCGACGAGGTGGCCGGCACGCCGGCCCGTTCATGTTCCTTCTTCGCGTCATATCCACGCTCGTCGTCGTCTGCGGGCTGATGGTCTCCACCATCGAGGTGCCCCGCGCGATCGGCGCCCCCGGGGGCGCCGTGGACGACGAGCCGCCGGCGCCCCCGCCACTCGACCCGGGCCAGCCCATCGATGCGGGGCTCGCCTATCTGAGGACGCGCATCGAGGGGGAGCCGGCCGCGCTGGGCTTCGCCTACATGCTCCATCGACGCTTCGGACTGCTCGACTTCGGCGACGCGCCCTCGCACTACGATGCGACTCTCGCGCGCGAGCCCGGCAAGGGCGTCCCACCGCGGGGCGCGGTGCGGCTGTTCCGGCGGATGGTGGACCCGGATCAGGCGTTCGACGAAACCGACGTCGCCGACCTCGGCACCGACTGGGATCGCGTGACGGTGCGCGCCCTCTACTGCGACCGGGCTCCCCTCCCTGACGACTACGGCGAGCAGCTGGCCCGCGAGGCCACACGCGGCGGCTACCACCTCACCCACGTTGGGATGGCGCTCACCTGGCTCGATGACAATGGGTGCGATCGGCCGGTCGACGACGCGCAGGTCGACGGGTGGATCGACGCGCTGGCGGAGCTCGTCGCGACCACGCCGCCGGGCGACGTCTCCTACGAGGCCGCGGGGGTCCTACTGTATCTCGGCCACCGCGATCGAATCCCGCAGGACTACTGGGAGCGGGTTCTCGACGAGCAGAACGAAGACGGGGGCTGGCCGTTCGACGACGAACGCAAGGAGAGCCACTGGCACCCGACCCTGCTCGCGATCTGGGCCTTGCTCGAGAACTTCGCGAGCCAGCGCCTCGATCGGACGGTCCCACAGCCCGGCGGCCCGAATCCGCCCGAGCCGGTCCTCGCCGCGGCAGAGGCACCCCGGAAGACCGTGCCGGCGTCGTGGGCGGCGATGATCGCGGCCGAGGAGCGGCTGCAGGCGCTCACCCCGGAGCTTCGCCTTCTGTCGACCGCCCTTCGCAACCTCGAGCTGCCCGGGACCCGGGCGCGCGCCCTGTTTGCAAACGAGGTCGATTCCGTCGACATCGCGAGCTCCCGGGAGTCGGGCGACCCGCTCGCGCCCGGCCTCCCCGTCGACGTCTTCGCGGTGGGCGAGCCCGCCCGGGTGCCGCGAGCGGAGCTCGCGTTGTGGCAGCCCCTCATCTCGCAGGTCGAGCGATTCGACGCCGCGAAGTTCTACATGATCGAGGGACACTTCCTCCCGGAGTCGCCACGCACCTTCCGGACGCCTGTCGGCGTCGCGGCCCGGGCGCGGCTCCGCGACGGGACGATCGGCTGGGTTCGCGGTAAGCTGGCCCTCGACTGGCAGGAGCAGGCAGGCGCCTGGCGCATCACCGAGTTCCGAACGAAGGCGCTCGAGCTGACCCGCGCAGAGCGGCCGTTCTTTCGCGAGATCCTCGAAGACGCGCTCGCGGACGACGCGGCCCTCCGCGCCGCCCGATACTCCGGCCACGACGAGGTCGTACGGGAGTTCCTCGGGGCCGAAGACAAGAAGGGAAGCGACTTCTTCCCACCCGCGATGGACGAGCATCCCGGTCTCGCGATCGTGGACGTCGATCAGGACGGCCTCGACGACGTCTACGTCATGCCTCACTGGGGGCGGAACCAGCTCTACCGCAACGAGGGCGGCGGACGCTTCGTCGAGATGGCGAGCGAGGTCGGCCTGGACGTGGCGGGCAACACCTCCGCCGCCGTCTTCGCCGACTTCGACAACGACGGCGATCCGGACGCGGTGCTGACACGCACCGAAGAGCCGAGCCTGTACTTGCGCAACGACGACGGGCACTTCGTGGACGCGTCCGACCGCGTGGACGGCCCCCTTCCGAAGCTCGGCTCCTCCGTCACGGCCGTCGACGTCGACGCCGACGGGCTCCTGGACGTCTACGTCTCGACCTACGCCGTCCGTCGCCTGACCCGGGACTTCTTCTCGAAGGAGTCCGGCAAGGACCAGCTGCTCGAGGGGTTCGTCACCCCCGAAGCGTCGGCCGAGCTGCGAAAGCGCCTCGATGCCGGCGCGCAGATCTACGACTTCCCCGGCCCCCCGAACGTCCTGCTCCGAAATCAGGGAGACGGTCGGTTCCGTGTCGACCCGACGTCGCCGCTCTCGATCTTCGCGAACACGTACCAGTCGACGTGGGCCGACTACGACGACGACGGCGACCCCGATGTCTACCTCGCGAACGACTTCGCGCCGAATCACCTTCTTCGCAACGACGGCGCCGGCCGCTTCACCGACGTGACCGCGGAGAGCGGCACGTCGGACGTCGGCTTCGGCATGGGCGCGACCTGGGGCGACATCGACGGAGACGCCCGCGAAGACCTCTACGTCTCCAACATGTTCAGCAAGGCGGGCACCCGGATCACCGCCCGCTTCGACGAGATCGACGAGCGCGCCTCGAAGATGGCGCGCGGCAATACCCTCTTCCGAAACGAGGCCCCGACGTTCCGCGATCTCGCCCCGGAGCCCGGCAACCGGCGAGGGCAGAAGGCCGGATGGTCCTGGGGAGGACAGTTCCTCGACGTCGACAACGACGCGGCACTCGACCTGTACGTCCTCTCCGGATACTACACCGCGCCGCGCGACTTCGAGCTTCCCGTCGACACTTGAAGTCAGTATTGGCGCACGGTCGTGCGCAAGGACCCTGCGATGGATCTACCGGCGAGCGCGGAGCGCGGCACCGTCGTCGGGAGCGGCCAGGAGCTGAACGAGGGCGCCTCCCTGAGCGGCCACGAGCGGAACCACCTCTTCCTGAACGAGGGCACCGGCTTCTTGCACGACGTGTCCGGCGTCTCCGGCCTCGACCATCCGGCGGATGGCCGCGCGGTCGGGTGGCTCGACTTCGACCGCGACGGCTGGCTCGACTTCGCCGTGGTGAACGCGAACGAGCCCACCTTCCAGCTCTTCCGGAACGAGCTCGGCACGATGGACCGCGCAGCGTCGCACGGCTCGATCGCGATCCGACTCGCCGGCGGCAACCGGTCGGCCGCGCCCGATGATGCGTGGAGCAACCGCGACGGGGTCGGGGCGCGCGTCGAGGTCTCTCTGGGAGACCGCACGCTCGTCCGCGAGAGCCGGGCCGGCGAGGGCTTCGCCGCCCAGAACAGCGGAACCCTCCACGTCGGCCTCGGCGAGGCCGAACGGGCCGACCGCGTCACGGTTCGGTGGCCGAGCGGCCGCACCCAGGAGGCCCGAGACGTTCCCGCGGGCAGCCTCGTCACCTTCTTCGAGAACCCATCGCACGCCCCGACCGGGGCCCCGGTGCAGATCGCGAAACGTCCGACGGCCGGCGAGCGCCCTCCGCCGCACGAGCCGACGCGCCGTCGGATCGAGATCTCCGCCGACGACGCCCCCTCGAGGGCTCCCCTGCGGGTGTTCACGACGACGGCCACGTGGTGCGAGTCGTGCCGGGGCGAGCTCCCGGACGTCGCCCGGCTGCGCGAGCAGTTCCCGAGCGACCAGCTCGATCTGCTCGGCGTGCCCGTCGACCCGAACGACACGCCGGAGATGCTGCGCACCTACGTCGAGACCCACGCGCCCGCCTACCGAATGCTCTACGACCGGTCCGATGCGGATCGAGAGGCGGTCCAGGCGCTGATCACGTCGCGGCTCCGCACCGACGTGCTCCCCGCTTCGGTCGTGACCAATGCCGCGGGCGAAGTTCTCGACGTCATCTGGGGGCTCCCGACGGTCTCCGACTTGAGAGCTCTGGGAGCGCCATGATGCACGATCGAACCTCGCGTCGAACCGCCATCCTCGGAGTACTCGTGCTCCTCGCGGGCTGCGACACGGCCCCGCCGGCCGCCGACGCCCCGATCCCGTTCCCACCCAGGACATGCGAGGTCGAGACGGCGTCGACCCGCCCCACCGAGCCCACGCCCGCGCTCGACTACACGCTCGTGACGGGCTCGCCCGAGACCATCGCGGAGCAGTACGAGCTTCCCCGTTACACGAACTTCTATCCGCCCCGGACCTTCGCCCAGATGTCCGAGCTCCGCGAGGAGCGCTGGGTGCCCGAGGGCGACACGACTCCGACCGCGCGGGGAACCTACGAGGTGTCGGTCTTCCCGTGCGGGGAGACGTGGACGGCGCAGCAGGAGGCCGAGGCGAACGAGCTGATCCGCAAGACGCGGGACGCGGCCGAGCGCAACGGATGGACCGACTTCGACAAGGCCGTCGCCGATGGATTCCACCCCATGATGGGAATCTCGGACCATTGGGTGAACGACGAGTTCGCGAACGACGGTCGCGTCCTCGACCCCGAACGCCCGGAGTTCCTGATGTTCTACGACACCGACGGCGGGAAGGTCCTCTCCGGCATCATGTACGTCATGCCCGGGATCGGCCTTCGGGGTCCCCAGATCGGCGGCCCGCAGACGATTTGGCACTATCACGTGATGCCCGCCGCCTGCTACGTGAACGGCATCGCGGTGGAGGTCCCCGGCGAGGACGGACGATGCGCACGCGGAGTTCTCTCGGAGCTGTCTCCCGAGATGGTCCACGTGTGGTTCATCGACCGAAAGAACGGACCGTTCTCCTCGGCGATGATCCCACCGCCCGACGCGACGGGCGCTCCGCCCCGGCCCGCGAAGCCGGCCCCGGCGGGCTGAGGAACCCCGGAAAGGCTCGCGGAGACCGGGAAAATCCGTCGTAGCCTGCCGTCGGGCCCGCGTGGTAGCGTCGGGATCTTCCCCCATGCCGACCGCCCCGTCCCGACCCCCGTTCCTCCCCCTGCTCGCGCTCCTGGTGGCCCTCTGCGCCCCCACCGGCGCTCACGCCGGCGAAGGCCCCTTCGCCGCCTTCGAGAGCCCGCCCGTTCGCCCCGCCGCGCTCTCGCCCGCGGGGGATCGGCTCTTCGTCGTCAACACTCCGGGGTCCCACCT
Source organism: bacterium (assembly GCA_030430245.1). Classification (GTDB taxonomy): domain Bacteria; phylum Desulfobacterota; class Binatia; order UBA12015; family UBA12015; genus VGTG01. The sequence goes on from JAUIFY010000002.1 coordinate 23,358, forward strand.
CGAGATCTTCGCGGTCGACGGCTCCGGTCTGACCCACGAGACGTCGGTTCCGGTCGGCCTCGAACCCGTCGCGGTCGCGGTCCGGAACACCGGCGAGGTCTGGGTCGTCAACCATCTCTCCGACAGCGTGAGCATCGTCGACGTTGCCTCGACGCCGCCTCGCGTGGTGCGCACCCTCCTCGTGGGCGACGAGCCGAGCGACCTCGTGTTCGCCGGCCCCTCGGACGAGGGAGCGTTCATCACGACCGCGCACCGGGGACAAAACCATCCCATCGATCCGGAGCCGTTCACCGAGGAGGTCGGGCGCGCCGACGTCTGGATCTTCGACACCACCGATCTCGGAGCCGGCCTGGGCGGAATCCCGGAAACGATTCTGTCGATGTTCGGCGACTCTCCCCGCGCGCTGGCGCGATCGGCCGATGGTGCCACCGTGTACGCCGCGGTCTTCCACTCGGGAAGCCGCACGACGACGGTTCCGGCGTACGCGGTGTGCGACGGCGGTCAGGGGGCGGCGCCGTGCGCGGTCGGTCCGTTGACGATCCCCGGCGGGGTGCCCGCACCCAATCAGAATCTCGACGGCGTCCCGGGCCCCGAGACCGGCCTCATCGTGAAGTTCGATCCCGGATCCGGCATGTGGCTCGACGAGCTGAGCCGCGACTGGAGCGGCGCCGTCCCGTACGGACTTCCCGACGAGGACGTGTTCGTGATCGATGCCGACGCGGCCGTCCCGGTCGAGACGGCCGCCGTCACCGACGTCGGCACGGTCCTCTTCGGCATGGCGGTTCATCCGACGACCGGTGCGGTCTACGTCGCGAACACCGACGCGATCAACCACGTTCGCCTCGAGTCGAACGTGAACGGACACCACCACGAGACGCGCATCAGCATCGTACCCGCCGGTGGCGGCGCCCCCGTGTCCCGACGTCTCAACAAGCACATCGACTACGGCGTCGTCCCGAGCCCCCCGGGGGTCGCCGACGCGAGCCTCGCGATCCCGACCGCGATCGCCGTCGATGCCGCCGGGGCGAACCTCTTCGTCGCGGCCTTCGGCTCCAGCAAGGTGGGCTTCTTCTCGACGGCCGAGATCGACAGCGACGCCTTCACCCCGTCGGCCGCCGACCACGCCGAGGTGACCGGCGGCGGGCCGAGCGGCATCGTCGTCGACGACGCGCGCGGCCGGCTCTACGTGCCCACCCGCTTCGACAACGGCGTGAGCGTCGTCGACATCGCGACCAAGACCGAGATCGCGCATCACGTCTTCCACAACCCCGAGCCGGACGTCGTGATCGAGGGGCGCCCGTTCCTCTACGACGCGCGAGAGACGTCGAGCAACGGCGAGGCGAGCTGCGCTGGCTGCCACGTATTCGGCGACGTCGATGGCCTGGCGTGGGACCTGGGCGACGTCTTCGGACCGGTCCTGACGAATCCCCTCCCGACCGTCCTCCCGAACCCCATCCCTCCCGGGCTCGCGAAGGACTTCCATCCGCTGAAGGGTCCGATGCGCACGCAGACCCTCCGCGGCATGGCGACCCACGGGCCCATGCACTGGCGCGGGGACCGCACGGGCGCCTTCGACCCGGGCGGGACGTACGACGACGAGCGGGCCGCGTTCGACCAGTTCAATCCCGCCTTCGTCGGCCTGATGGGACGCAACACGCAGCTCGATCAGGCCGACATGGACGCGTTCACCGACTTCATCCTCGAAGTCGTCCTCGGCCCGAACCCCTACCGGAACCTGGACAACTCCCTCACCGCCGCACAGCAGACCTCCCGCGATTTCTTCACGCAGCCCGGCGCGTGCAGCACCTGTCACGAGGTCGATCCGGCGGCCGGCTTCTTCGGAACGGGCACGCGGTCCTCCGTGATGGCCGAGTTCGTCCAGTTCATGAAGGTCCCGCAGCTCCGCACGGTGTACCGGCAGATCGGTCGCTACAAAGGCGTCCTCTCGTCCATGAACAGCGGCACGCCCACGTCGGGCGACGAGATCCGCGGCTTCGGCTTCAACCACGATGGCAGCACCGAGATGGTCACCGAAGGCGGACTCGAGTTCCTCATGGTCCTCGACTCGGACTTCGCGCCCATCGTCGGACAGCAGGTGACGTACTCCGCCGCGACCGCCGCCGTGGCCGGGCCGCGCATCGACCTTCTGTTGGCCCGGGCCGCCGCGGGAGAGTGCGACGTGGTCGTGAAGGGCGTCGTCGCCGGCGAAGACCGCGGCTACTACCGCATGCCGAGCGGAGAGTTCCAGGGCGACCGCGCCGGGGACGCCCTCGTTGCGGAAGCCACGCTGCGCGCCGAGGGCCTGGTCGCGGGACAGGAGCTCACCTACACGTGCACGCCTCCGGAGCACGGCGTCCGGATGGGCGTCGACCGGGACTTCGACGGCGTCTTCGACCGCGACGAGCTCGACGTCGGCACCGACCCCACGGACGAGACGAGCCGGCCCTACCACGATTCGTTCGTCTTCCGGAAGGCGAAGGCGACCTCCGGGAGCGCCAAGTTCGAGAGCCTGGGCCCGATCGCATTGACCGACGCACTGGGATCCAGCGGGTACCTCGCGCGGAAGCTCCAGACGCTCGGAGCCCCGTCGGATACCGGCAACGGCATCGCGGATCCAGAGACCCACCTGACGGAGTACCGCCTGCTTCCCGCTCCGGGCTTCCCCCGGTTCGAGAAGACGAGCGACGTCGGGGTCACGACGGCCTGCTCCGACGTCACCGTCCAGCTCAAGAAGGCGTCGACGCTCCTCGTGCCGACGAGCACGGACGCGAACGCTCCCACGACGGAGCCGCTCGAAGGCGAGCACGACCTCGATCACTTCCTCTGCTACCTCGCCAAGGTGCAGTCGAAGTCCTCCGCCGGCGCACCGCTTCCCAAGTTCCAGAAGGGTGCGCAGGTCGACGTCGACGACGGAACCACGCGCCGCACCTACGACCTCGTGAAGATCCAGAAGCTCTGCGTTCCGACCGAAAAGTCGGGCTCGCCGATCTTCCTCTCCGGCCCGAACGCGGGCCAGCCCGCACCCATCACGCCGGCGACCGTGCGGCGCCCCGACGAGCACCTCCTCTGCTACAAGGCGAAGCTCGCGAAGAAGAAGATAGAGCAGCAGGGCTGCGGCGCCCTCGTCCCCGGCGACCGGGGTGCGGCCTTCTCCCCCAAGCAGGTCGCGGCCGCCCCCCCCAAGGGCCTTCACGTCGCCGATCAGTTCGGGCAGGGGCAGCTCGACCAGAGCAAGCTGCAAGAGATCTGCCTCCCCGCCTCGGTCGAGCGCGCGTTGTAGCGTCTCGGGTGCGGTCGCCGGCCGGCGTCGGCGCGCGTCACTCCGCGTAGCCCAGCGCCTTCAGCTTCTTCACCTGCTGCGGGTCGAGCGGGATACGGGCGATCCCCGGCTCGAACCGCGGCGCCCCCTCGATGCGGTCGTCGAGCTCCTTCGCGAGCCGCGCCGCAACCTCCGGATGCGCGTCGATCACGTTGCGCGTCTCGTCGCGGTCGGCCCCGAGATCGAAGAGCTCGTCGCGCGCACCGGTGTGATCGAGCAGCTTGAATCCGCTCCGAACGACCCCGCGGGTCTCCCGGCGCGCCGGTGGACCCTTCCCTGCCCGGTCGTCCCAGATGAGCTGCGTGAACACCGCTCGATCGGCGTCGGTCGCGCCGTCGTCGGGAAGGAGCGAGGTTCCGACGTGCGTCTTCTCCCCGGGATGTCCCGCCAGCCGAAGCAGGGTGGGACCGACGTCGACGATGCTCGCACGCGCGTCGACGCGCCCACCGTTCGGCCAACGCGCCGGCGCGTACAGGACGAGAGGCACGTCGACGACCTCGCGGTAGAGGGTCTTGCCGTGCTGCTCACCCCCGTGCTCGCCGAACTCCTCTCCGTGATCACTCGTGATCACGACCACCGTGTCGTCGCCCCAGCCGAAGAGACGAAAGAGCTCTTCGACGTGCCCGTCGACGAACCGGATCTCGCTGTCGTACCGAGCGAGCGACTCCTCGAACTCGTCGTCCGGGTCGATCCCCGCCGCGTTCTCCGAGAACCACGGCTCCCGCTCGTTGTACGGGATGTGCGGGTCCATGTAGTGCACGTAGAGGAAGTACGGCTCACTCGCGACGATGTCGTCACGCCAGGCCGACAGGGTCGCATTCACCCGGGGCGCCGCTTCGTAGTGCGTGCTCGCGAACCGGTCGAACCCCCGACCGAAGCCCGGCTTCTCGCTCACGTTCTGGTTGTCGACGACTCCGAACGTCGAGTACCCGACGTCGCGCAGGCTCTCGGCGAGGCTCGGAGCCCCCCCCGGGAGCACCTTCACCTCGAAGCTCGCTCGATCCGGAGCCAACGAGGCCATGTGCATGCCGTGCTGGAACGGGTGCAGCGACGTGAACAGCGACGCCATCGCGGGCGCCGTCCACGACGACGTCGAGTGCGCCCGCGTGAAGACGAGCGAGCGCTGGGCGAGGGAGGTCAGGAACGGCGCGGTGTCTCGGTCGTGGCCGTAGAACGGCAAGCGGTCCGGGCGGAGCGTGTCGATGACGATCAGTACCAGGTTGGGCCGAGGGGCCTCGCGCGACCGCGGCTCGCAGCCCACTCCGACGACGATCGCGATCGCGGCCGCCAGGACGAGCGCGCCGCGCCGGAGGTCCCTCACCCGCGACGCCAGACGAAGACGAGAACGCCGATCACCGCGACGATCACGAAGACGATCCACGGCGACATACGCCCCTCGTCCGCGACGGTAGGACTCGCCTCCGTCGACGCCGCCTTCGACGCTTCCTCGCCCGCCGCCGGCGCCGAACCACCGGCGTCGCCCGCGACCGGGAGGACTTCCTCGGCCGGGCTCGGCGGGGCCGGCTCTTCGACGGGCGCCACCGCCGCGACGGGCACGACCTCCTCGAAGACCGCGACCGTCTCCACTGCGAGATCGCAGCCATGGAGCGAGAGGGCCGCGGCCGGGCCGCTGTCGTACATCCCGAACGACTGCTCCCGGTAGTTGCGCACCCAGGCTTGCAGCACCGCGGTCGGATCCAGCTCGCGTTCCGCGCGCGAGACCTTGCGCGGCTCGTCGCCTTCCTCGCGCTCGGGACACTCTTCGGTGAGGACGGTGAGCGCCTCGAACGCAGCGTCGCGCTCGCCCGCCTTGGCGCGCGCCCACGCCGCGGCGAACGCGGCGTCGCGCGCGTTGGGTCCCGTCGAGTCGTCGGCCAGCGACTGGAAGGCCTCGGCCGCGGCGGCAGGATCGCCACCGTCGAGCAGCGCGTTCGCCGCGGCGAAGCGACTCGCTTCGACCAGGGCGTCCTCGACGCCTTCCGCCTCGCTCATCGCCTCGAGGATCTCCAGTCCCTCGTCGTGACGCCCCAAAGCGATCGCCGTCTGCGCATGCCCGAGCGTCGCGAGATAGCCGAGGTCGCCACCCGCGGCGGACGCCTTCGCGAACCACTCGCGCGCGTCGGCGAGCTTCCCGGCACCGACGGCCGACAGGGCGAGGCCGAGCTCGGCGTGGCTCGCGATCGGCGCCTTGCCGGGGCCCATCTGGCTCCCGGCGCTCGGGTCCTGGAGCACGCGCAGGAACATGCGGCGCGCGGCACCGTAGTTCCCCTGGCGGAGGTACGCGTCCCCGAGGACCGTCGGCACCGAAGGCGGGTAGCCGTCGATTCCCTTCTTCCCGAGCTCGATGACCTGCTCGGCGGCCGCGTTCGGGTCCTCGGCGTAGACGTCGAAGACCTCGCGCCATTCCGGATACTGCTCCGCCGCGTGAAGCGGTACCGCAAACGAGATGAGGAGTGCCAGGGCGAGAAGCGGACGGAGGGCGAGCGAGAGCGCGGGGAGCATCGAAGGAATCCTATCGGGGAAGGTCGGGCCGGAGATGGCCCGGACCTTCAGCTTGCCTGGGCGGCTCGACACCCGTCAAGCCGCGGGATTCTCTCGGCTCTTCTGACGAAGCGGAGGCAACGGCTCGCCCTCGACGACGAACTCGAGGGCGACCCCGTTGTTGCAATAGCGGAGTCCCGTGGGCTCGGGGCCGTCATCGAACACGTGGCCCTGATGACCGCCACAGCGCGCGCAGTGGTACTCGGTTCGCGGTAAGACGAGCTTGAAGTCCCGGCTCGTCCCGAGCCGACCGGCGATCGGCTCGTAGAAGCTCGGCCAGCCGGTCCCACTGTCGAACTTCGCCTCCGAGCTGAAGAGGGGAAGGTGGCAGGCCGCACAGACGTACGTGCCGGCGCGCTTCTCGTCGTTCAGCGGGCTCGTGTACGGACGCTCCGTCCCCTCTTCGAAAAGAACGGAGTACGCCGCGGGAGAGAGGAGCTTCTTCCATTGCTCCCGGGAGAGGCTCAAGGGCCGCCAGTCGAGCGCCTGAGCGGGCTTCGAGCCGGGCGTCTCCTTCGCCCGTGCCGGCGCCCCGCCGAGCCACCAGGCGACCGCGGCCGAGAAGGAGCCCAGAATTCCGAAGAGTACGCCCCGGCGGGAGGCGGTGGTCGTCTTCGCACGTTCGTCCATCATCGCACTCCACTCTACGCCGAATCCCCCCGGAAGGTTACCGCTGGTCGTCGACGGGGGGATTGCGCTAGCCTCCGCGGATGAGCTTGCACAATCGCGTCTGTGACCTCTTCGGCATCGAGGTGCCGATCGTCCTCGCCGGCATGGGCGGTGCGAGCACCCCTCGGCTGGCCGCAGCCGTCTCCAACGCCGGGGGCCTCGGCATCCTCGGCGCCGCCGCCTGCGGCCCCGCCGAGCTTCGCTCCTGGATCGAAGAGACGCGGAGCCTCACGGATCGTCCCTTCGGGGTCGACACCCTGCTCCCGGCGTCGGTGCGCCGGGGGAAGTCGACGAAGGCGCCCCCGGGTGGTCCGTCGCCGATGGAGCAGATCCCCACCCACCAGGAGTTCGCGCGGAAGTTCCTCGAGGCCGAGGGGCTCGAGATCCCGCCGCCACGCGTCGCCGACCCCGGTGCCGACGAGGAGGCGACCTTCACCAAGGGCTTCTTCGAAGCGCAGATGGAGGTCGTCATCGAGGAGAAGGTCCCGGTCTACGCCGCCGGGCTGGGCAACCCGGCACCGTGGCTGGATCGCATGCGCGCGAACGGCACGAAGGTGCTCGCCGTGGTCGGCGCCGTGCGCCACGCCCGACAGGTCGCCGAGACGGGCGTCGACGTCATCGTGGCCCAGGGCCACGATGCGGGAGGGCACAACTCTCCCATCGGAACGATGGCGCTCGTGCCCCAGGTGGTCGATGCGGTCGGCGACATTCCGGTCCTCGCCGCGGGCGGGATCACCGACGGCCGCGGCATCGCCGCGAGCTTCATGCTGGGAGCCGAAGGCGCGTGGATCGGGAGCGCGTTCCTCGCGACCGAAGAGGCGACTCTCTTCGACTTCCAGAAGCAGGCCATCGTCGATGCGACCGACGAGGGGACGACGGTCTCGCGATCGATCACCGGCAAGCCGGCTCGTCAAATAAAAAACCGCTGGGCCCAGGCGTACGCGAATGCCGACATCGAACCCCTCCCGATGCCCTTCCAGTCCTTCATCGCGAGCCCGGTGATGCAGGCGGCGACGACCGCGAAACGGGCCGACATCTGGCCCGGGTTCGCCGGCCAGGGAATCGGAATGATCCGATCGATCGTGCCCGCGGGCGACCTGCTGCGCCGCCTCGTGGCCGAGACCGAGGCGGTCCTCGCCAAGCACGCGAAGTAGATCGTCGTGTCGGCGCCTCGACTCGGATACGGAATCCAGATCGCCTGCGCCGCGATGCACTGGCCCGAGTGCCTGGAGATCGCGCGCGCGGGAGACGAGCTCGGCTACTCGTACGTCGGAGTGCCCGACCACTACGTCGCGACGCCCGACGGCGCCGATCCGAGTCCCCACCTCCCCCTGCTCGACGGGTGGACCACGCTCGGTGCGTTCGCGCACGCCACGTCGCGCATCCGCATCGGACCCCTCGTGGCGAGCAACACGTTTCGCCATCCCGCGATTCTCGCGAAGATGGCCGCGAGCCTCGATCACATGAGCGGCGGGCGCCTCGACCTCGGCATCGGGATCGGCTGGTTCGACTTCGAGCACACGAGCTTCGGCCTTCCGTTCGACCCGACGCCGGCGCGCCTCCGCGCCATGGAGGAAGCGATCCGGATCCTGCGCGCCCTCTGGTCCGAGCCCGAGTTCTCCTACGAGGGCGAGTTCTACACGCTGCACGACGCGATCGCGGAGCCGAAGCCCCTCCAGGATCCCCTTCCCCTGATCGTCGCGTCCAGCGGCCCCAAGGTCGGCATGCCGATGGCCGCGCGCTACGCGAACCACTGGAACGCGTACCGGACGGCAGCCGACTGGGCCGAGCTGAACCGGCTGCTCGACGAGTGCTGCGAGAGGCGCGACCGCGATCCGCGCGAGATCACCCGCTCCGTGATGATCCCGCTGTACCTCGAGGAAACCGAAGCCACCCGGCAGAAGGTCGCGATGTGGGGAGACCGGGAGTGGTTCCTCGTCGGCTCCGACGACGAGATCCGCGACCGCATCGGTCGCTTCGTCGATGCGGGGGCCGATCAGGTCATCGTCCAGATCGATGCGCCTGAGCGAAACGCCGAAACCCTACGCGCGTTCGCCGAACGCTTCTTCTGATCCGATCGGGGCTCGGTCAATCCACTCCGTCGTCGCCGGCGCCCGCCCGGGCGACCGTCGCGCGAGCGCGACCCGAGGCCGTTCCACTCGCGCGACCGAGCGCCTCCTCCAGGGCCGCGATCAGGCTCGGTCGCATCCGCCGCAGCGGAAGGATCTGCTGGAGAGAGCCGACGTCGCGCGCTCGCTCGACCGTGTGGATCGCGTCGAACTCGGCCGCGACCCGGGCCTGCGCCTCGAGACGGGCTTCGGCGAGCGCCTCTTCCAGCTCGGACCGCAGCGCGACGGAGCGACTGGAAGCCAGCTTCGCGCGGAGCTCCCGCACGCGCGCACTCGCGGCGGCGCGCGATTCCACCTCGCGCGTGAACACGACCTTGGCGGCCGGACCGCCGCCGATCACCGATGCGTACGACCCCTCGAGCGCCATCGCCTGAAGCCCCGGATTCAGCGATCGAGAGAAGACGACGTAGGCGCCGCCGTGATAGCGGGACACCACGAGGAAGAGCAGTGGCCCGTCGAAGTTCACGACGGCCCGAGCGATCTCGGCGCCGTACTCGAGCTGGAGTCGCCGAAGCGACTCCGGCGAGCCATCGAAGCCGGAGAGATTGGCGAGGAAGACGACCGGCCGGTTGCCGCTCGCCGCGTTCAGCGCGCGCGCGATCTTCCGGGACGACAGGGGGTAGAGCGTCCCGCCGCTCCAGTCCGCCGGTCCGTCGAAGGAGCGATAGCCCTGTCGCGCGAGGCTCCGGCTCTCGATCCCGACGAGCGAGATCGGAAATCCACCCAGCTGCGCGTCCCATACGATGGCCGTCTCCGCCCCCTGCCATCCGTGCCACCTCTCCAGCGATCCACCGTCCCGATCGATGAGTGAGGCCATCACGGGTCGCATCGCGAACGGCCGCTTCCGGCCGGGATTGGAGTCGGGGGAAAAGATCTCTCCGATCGTCGCGAAGCTCGTGTCGCCGTTCGCCTCGTAGGGCGACTGCGACACGTCGCGATCGAACGGATCCTCCGTCGGACGACGTCGCGGATGCCACTCGCCCGCGACCGCGTACGTGTACCGGTAATGCCGGTCGAGAAGCGCGAACGCCTCGGAGAGGTCGCCCGCGAAGTACTGGCACTCTCCGTTCGGCCCCGCGATCCGCTCGAATCCGCCGATCGCGATCTCGTCTTCGGCCGCGACGGCCCCGGACGCTTCGAGGGCGTCGCGCCCCGTGAGAACCATCGAGCCGGTGGGCGTCATGAACAAGGCGCCTCGCGTGTGCGGGAGCATCGTGGCGAGCGCGTCCCAGTAGCTCTGCGCTCCGACGTTGACGCCGTACACGATCACGTGGATCACGCCGCGGCTTTGCGTGAACCGCACGATCCGACGGACCACCCGGGCCGTCGCGTCGAGGTTCTCGGTGCCGCTGTCCATGGCGATGCGTGCGCCGCTCGAGATGGGGACCCACTCGACCGGAACGCCTCGCTCCTCCGCCAGATCGAGGGCCGCGACGATTCGATCGCATTCCGCGGCGGCGAGAGATCCCATGCCGCGGGTCGGGTCGGAGAGGAGCAAGACGCGCTCGATCCCTTCCGGAACCTCGGGCGTCTCGGTCCGCAGCAACCCAAAGACGACACCGCACGTGTTCCGCCCGGGCTCGCGGTGGACGGCGCGGGCGCCCCCGTCCTCGTCGAGATCGAACTCCTCGAAGGTCCCACCACGCATGCGGACGATCTCGTACGGATGGACCAGACGGCGGCGGCGCGCCTGCGCGACCTTGCGCTCGTACTCCGTCGCCGGCTCGACGGGGGCGCGATCGGGATCGCGGAGGAACATCCGCATCTGGCTTCCCGTCACGTCGTCGACGACGATCTCCTTCTCCACCGCCGGCTTCTCGGGTTGGTCCGGATCGAGCAGATTCAGCCGCAGGACGACCTTCTCGAGCCCGAGTCGCCGGGTCGCGGGCGCAAGCCGGTCCGCGAGATCGGCGGCCAGCTCGGGACCGACCACCAGGGCCGGCTCCACGAAGAGCGTGATGCGGTTCCATTGCAGTCGCCGCTCGGGATCGCGGTCGGCGAGGATCGTGCGCATCGCGGTCGTCGCCCGCTGGAACGCGATCTCGAACGCGGCCAGATGCGCGGACGTCACCCGTCCGCGATCGTCGCTCTCCCCCGGGATCTCCCCGAACACGAACACCCGGTCGTCGCCCGCCACGTCGCGGCCCCGGCCGAAGAAGCAGCGCAGCCCCGGGCCCGCCGGAATCTCCTCGAGGTCGAACTTCGCAAGGCGCTCGATGCCCAGATCGGGACGACGGGGCGCGGTCTTCCGCGGTCCCACGCGGGCCAGGCGCCGCTCGAGTCGGGGCTTGTCGAACAGCTCGTGCCGTGCCTCGAGCGCGGCGTCCGCGAGCGCGTCGCTCACCAGGCCACGCATCGCGCCGATGTTCGAGAGCGCCTCGGCAAGGGCTTCTTCCCGTCGCAGCTTGCGGCTCGACTCCCCCAACCCGACGAGGCGACGGATCGACCCGAGAACGAGGCGGTGGCGCAGAGCCGCGGTCTGCTGCGACGCGAGAAGACGAAGAACGGCGCGCTCGAGCGGATCCGTGTCGGAGAGATCCGTGACGCCGTAGTGCACCAGAGCCGCCCGGACCCGGCCGAGAAAGGACTCCGGAAGCCCGGCGCCCCCCGCGTGGAGGCGACGCACGAACGTCCGCAAGAGCGTATTGTTCGAAGGGCCGACCTCGCCGCCCGGCACCGACTGCGGGAGGCGGAGGAAGAGCTGCTCGATGTCGGAGAAGAGGACGATCGCACGCCGGACGTCGTTCAGCTCGCGGCGCCCCTCGCGCGTCGTCCGGTCCGGAAGCGGCGACTCGTCGAGGAACCGCACCAGCTCCTCGCCCCGCTCCTCGTCCAGGTCGTAGCCGAGAAGGGCGCGGCGAATCTCGTCGCGCGCGAGCCGGTGCGGCGCGACGTCGTTCGTCCGGGGCAGGGAGAGCGCGCCGCGAGACGTCGGGGACGACGCCTCTTCCTCCGCGTCGATCACGACGAGAAGATCTCCGGCACCGACCTGCTGCCCCGGTTTGACGTAGACCTCCTTCACGACGCCGGAGACGGGAGCCCGGAACCCGATCTCCATCTTCATGGCCTCGAGGACGCCGAGCGTCCGACCAGATTCCACCTCGTCTCCGACCGCCACCTGCAGAGCGACCAGGAGCGCGGGCGTGTCCGCGCGAACCTGGCCGGCGGCCTGGGTGCTGAATCGGAAGGGAATCCCGTCGATCTCGAGACGGAGGGACGTATCGCTCCGGTCGTAGACCAAGCGACGGGCGCGCCCCCCGATCTCGAAGCGGGCCGTGTGCGCGTCGCGCAACGCGAGCGTCGCGATGGCGACGTTCTCTCCGAGCTGCACGCGGTAGCGCCACGCACCGATGCCGTACACCCGAAGTCGGGCACCGCGGCCTTCGGACGTGAGATCGATCTCCTGACCGGCCGACGGCGGGATGCGCGAGCGAACGATGTGCGTCGAATCGGTGTAGAACCGCCGCCGCGCCCGGTCGCGGCTCTGCTGATAGGCGAGGATGGCCGCGGCCACCAACGCGTGCCGCGCGTCCTCGTCGCTGCCCTGGGAGAGCGCCGCGGCGGTCTCCTCGCGATCGAGCCAGGCGGTGTCGACGGTCCCGTCGCGAAACGCCGGCGCGTCGAGCAGCGCGAGCAGGTAGCCCTTGTTGGTCGCACCCCCCTCGACCACGAGATCGAGATCGGCCAGCGCCGCCTGCAGCCGCGAGCGCGCCTCCTCGCGCGACCGGCCGGACGCCATCACCTTGGCGATCAGCGAATCGAACGCCGCCGGGATCGTGCTCCCCACGGCGACTCCGCTGTCGACCCGAACCCCGGGGCCCAGCGCCGCGTCGAAGCGCCCGACCCGGCCGGGCGACGGCAGGAAGCCGGCGGCCGGATCCTCCGCACAAAGGCGGGCCTCGATCGCGACGCCGCGCTCCACGACCTCGAGATCGCCGATCGACTCGCCACGCGCGATTCGGATCTGCAGCTCGACCAGGTCGATGCCGGTGATCGACTCGGTGATGCCATGCTCCACCTGAAGCCGCGGGTTCACCTCGAGGAAGTGGAACGCGTCGCCGAACACGAGGAACTCGACCGTCCCCGCGCCGTGGTAGTCGACGGCGCGCGCCGCGCGGATCGCCGCGTCGCAGACCGCCTCCCGAACGGAGGCCGGCAGATTCGGAGGCGGCGCCTCTTCGAGCACCTTCTGGTGCCGCCGCTGCACAGAACAATCGCGGCACCCGAGCGCGACGAGGTGCCCGTGCAGATCGCCGACGATCTGCACCTCGATGTGTCGTCCGCGCGAGATCCTCTGCTCGAGAAAGACGCGGTCGTCGCCGAAGGCCGCGGCGGCCTCGGCGCGCGCACTCCGGTACGCGTCGGCCAGACCGCGGGAGCTCTCGACCGCGCGGATCCCTCGCCCTCCGCCGCCGGCGGACGCCTTGATCATGAGCGGATATCCGACGACTTCCGCGGCGCGATACGCCTCCTCCTCGTCGGCGAGCGCGCCGCCACTCCAGGGCGTCACGGGAACGCCCGCCGACTCGGCGAGCTGCTTCGCGGCGATCTTGTCGCCGAGCGCTCTCATCGTCTCCGCCGACGGCCCCAGGAACCGGATCCCCGCCGCATCCAGCCGATCGACGAACTCGGGCGACTCCGAGACGAACCCCCACCCCGGCCAGACGGCGTCCGCATCCACGTCGCGGAGCGCGCGCAGGAGCAGGTCGACGTCGAGGTAGGACTGGACCGGTGTCGCGCGCGCCTCGAGCCGATGGGCCTCGTCCGCGTGGCGAACGAAGGGAGCGTCCACATCGGGGTCGGTATGGAGAGCGATCGCGACGAGATCCGATCCCTCGCGGAGGCGAAGAGCCTTGACCGTGCGAATGCACCGCATCGCGGCCTCGCCGCGATTCACGATCGCGAGGCGTCGGATCGATCGCTTCGCGGGACCGCTCATGGGCTCCACCGTGCACCCGGACCCAGCTCGCACGCAAACCCCACGAACCGGCCGTGGTGAGAAAGAGACAGCGACGCGTCGAGCCGACGACTCCGGCAGCGGAGGACCGGCACGCGGTCTTCCCCCTTCTCGATCCGCAGCGCGTCCACCGACTCCCCCAGCGCGTCCGCCAGCTCTCGAACGGCGAGGCGACGGACCGCGGCACGCGGGTCGGAGTCTCCGACGCGACGAACCGCCGACACGGTGCGCGCACCGGGCGATCCCGGCGCGTCCCAGGCCACCGCGTGCACGCGGTCGTCCTCCAGGTCGAGGCGCACCGACAAGACCCGGTCCCGCCATCGGACGTCGGCCCCGGTCGGACCCCGGCGGTCCACGACGAGCTCGACCGGGGAGAAGCACACCGTGCGGTCACGAGCGCGAAGACATTTGTACGCCGCCTCCTTCGCCGCCCAACGGAGCCATCTCTCGCGGACGGGCTCGGGGCTCTCGGCGATGGCGTGCCGCTCCGGGGGCGAGAACACCCGCGCATCGAACCGTGGATGCGCGCGACCGGGCCGCGCCTCGGGATCCGCGAGATCGACGACGTCGTTTCCGATCACGCCGCCTCTCCCAGGACCTGCTTCTCGAGCGCCGACAGCTCCTCGACGATCTGGCGTGAGATCTCGAGCGATGCGCGCACGCCCCGCTTCGACGACCGGGGCTCCAGAAGGGACGCCTTCACATGAAACGTCTCGCCCCGCGCCGGAACGTCACTCATCTCGTGTTGTCCTTCGCCCCGCACGTACAGGCAGAGGACCCGGCAGCCCGGCACCGATCCCACGATCCGACCGACCCCGTGAGCCGCGTTCTCGACCTCGACCCGTCCGCTTCGCGCGCGACCGCCTTCCGGGAAGATCAAGACGACGTCGCCCATGAGGAGAACGTGACGAACGCGATCGAGGACGGCCGCGACCTCCGCCCGGTTCGAGCCGCGCGTGATCGGGATGCAACGCATGAGGTACACGAGGACCCGGCGCACGAGCGAGCTTCCGAAGTTCCGCCACTCCGGCACGTTCCACGGAAGCGACGAGAAGTGGCGCAGGTACCACCCCGGAGACCCGAGGGCCCACGCGACGATCGCGGAGTCGAGCATCGTGAGGTGGTTGGCGCAGACGACGAGGGGCGTGTCGCTCTCGGCGCGGATCTGCTGGTACTGGCGCCGGACCCGCGCCACTTCCGCGATCCTCCAGCGGAAGCCGAAGCGCATCAGACCGACGACGATCGGCACCCAGACGATCCCCAGAGCCCGCCCGATCTCCCTCTGGAGCAGGAGCCGTGCGCGCTCCCGGCCGGGGAGCGCGCCTCGCTCTACCATGGAATCAGCTGATCTTGGCTTCGATGAGCCGGACTGCGTCGCCCACGGTGTTGACGCCGTCGATGTCCTCATCGGCGATCTCGATGTCGAACTCGTCCTCGAAGGACAGGACGGCGTCGACGAGACGGGCCGAGTTCACCTTCAGGTCGTCGAGGATCCCCGTATCGGCGCTCACGTTGGCCAGCGCCTCTTCGTCCTTCGCGAACGGCGTGAGAATCTTGACGACGCGATCCATCACCTGGGTTTGTGCTTCCGTCATGGTTCCTACCTCCTATGGGTCCAGAAACGAGGCGTCTTCGCCCCGGGTCAGCCTTCCCAGCTTCCGAAGACGATGCAGGAGTTGACGTCGCCGAAGCCGAACCCGGCCTTGGCGACGACCCGCATGTCGGGAAGCGAGAGCGCGGTGTGCGGGATCGACTCCGCCCACGGCTCGATCTCTTCGTGCACGTCCTCGCAGTTGATCGACGGGTGAATGAAGTGCTCGCGCAGCATCAGCACCGAAGCGACGCACTCCACGGCACCGGCGGCGCCCAGACAGTGTCCCACCATCGACTTCGTCGACGTGATGGGGGGCAAGCCGCGACCGTTGCACCCGAGGGCCTCCGACCACGCCTTCACCTCGCGGGGATCGGCGCCGGTGGCCGTCAGGTGGCCGTTGATCGCGTCGACGTCGGCACCCGAGACCCCCGCGTCGCGAAGGGCTCCCTCGATGCAACGGCGAACACCCTCGGGGTTCGGCGCCGTCATGCTGCCGCCCCCGCGATGACCGCCGCAGTTCAGCATGCCCCCGAGGACCTCGGCCTGGATCGTCGCGCCGCGTTCCCGCGCGCTCTCGAGGCTCTCCAGCACGACGACCCCCGCGCCCGACCCGGGCACGAAGCCGCCCGCGCTCGCACTCATGGGACGCGACGCGCGCCCGGGCTCGTCGTTCGAACCCCGGTTCAGGACGCGCATCGCGTCGAAGCCGGCCCACACGTAGTGGCTCGCGCCCTCCGTGCCTCCGCAGAGCATCCGCCGCGCCTGACCAGAGCGAATCCGCTGCGCCCCTTCGAGGAGGGCCTCGGTCCCCGTGCTGCACGCGCTCGAGTTCGTCGTCACCTGGTTGCCCAGCGCGAGGAGGCCGGAGACACGGGCGGAGATGCCGCTCGCCATCACCTGCTCGACGGCCGTGCTCCCCAGACGGCGAACCTTGCCCGCGTCCGTCAGGGGCACGACCTTCTCGCCGATCGTGTCCATGCCTCCGATGCCGGTTCCGAGAACGGCTCCGGTGTCCCAGTCGACCGTGTCGCCCGCGACGTCGGGGCGGTCGAGGCCGGCGTCTTCCCACGCTTCGAGTGCCGCGAGGCAGCCGTACCGGTGGCCGGCGTTCATCGCGAGCAGCTCGTCCGGCGCGAAGGTCGCCTCGGCCAGCTCGTCGACGCCGTCGGGCACTCCCGCGACGCGACAGCCGAAGCCGAGCTCCTCGAGCTTGGGGAGCGCGCGAATTCCCGAGCGGCCCTCGCGAATGGCGGCGGCGAACGGACGCGCGCCGATCGCGTTCGGCGCCACGATCCCGACGCCCGTCACGACGACGCGCTCGTGGTCCGGGCGGTTCCGCGGATCTTCACTCATGGGGCACCCCCATTCCCGAGAGCGTGGCGCGGCAGACCACATGGCCGTCTTCGCGACGCATCTCGACCTCCGACTTGAGCTTGCGGTGGCGGAAGAAGATCTTGCGCCCCTCGATCAACACCCGCTCGCCCGGCTTCACCACGCCGTCGAACTCGACCGCGGCGTCGGTGAAGAGGGTGAGCAAGTTCGCACCGGCGCCCGTGCGCGCCTGCTCCTCGAGGAGGTAGATGCCGTGCGCGACCACGCCCGCCTGGGCCATCGCCTCGACGAGAATCACGCCGGGCGTGATCGGGTTCCCGGGGAAGTGTCCCCGGTAGAAGTCGGCGTCCTCCTTGAAACGGACCGCCGCCCGGATGTGCTGGTCGTCGACGTCGAGGATCTCGTCGATGAACCGGAACGGCTCGGCCTGCGGGACTCGCGCGAGAAGCTCTTCCGTGGTCATGCGAGCCTCCCTCCGCGCGACCGCTCGGAGGCGGCCGGGTAGTCCGCATAGCGGATGTTCTGGAAGAGGCCGACGCGCGCTTGCTTGACCGTGTAGATCGGATCGCCGTCGACGAGGACGGTCGCGTCACCGATCGCGAGCGCGGCGTTCTTCGCGGGGAGATCGGTAAAGCGTCGGATGTCGACCTCGGTCCGGACGACCGCGTCGTGGGGGCGGATCTGACCGCTGAACTCGACCTCCCCACAGCCCAGCGCGCGACCGGTGCCCATCGCACCCGCCCATCCACAGTAGAAGCCGATCAGCTGCCAGACCCCGTCAACCCCCAGACACCCCGGCTGCACCGGATCGCCGAGGAAGTGACATTGGAAGAACCAGTCGTCGAGGCGCACGTCGCGCTCTCCGACGATGCGCCCCTTCGCGCCCCGGGACTCCAACTCGAGGATGCGGTCGAGCATCAGCATCGGCGGAGTGGGCAGTCGTGAGACGAAGCCCGCCGGAGGATCCGAGACGAGGCGACCGTGTGCATGCGCGAGAAGCTCCTCGCGGGAGAAGCTCGCGCGGCGCCGGAACCGTTCGTAGGTCAGCATGCGCCCGCTCCCGCCGAAGGACCGAAGCGAAGGAGGCACGACGACCAGCTCAGTCCGGCCCCGACGCCGGCGAGCGCGACGTCGTCGCGGGGCTCCCACGCGTCCCAGAGCTGCGAGATCACCGACGGGGCTCCCGCCGCCGCCGTGTTTCCGAACCATTCGACGTTGCTGTGGTGCGACTCCGCCGGCACGTCGGCGAACCGACAGACGGACTCGAGCATCCGGAGGTTCGCCTGGTGCCCGACGAAGTGCATTCGTCGGCCCTCTTCGGCGAACGCTTCCCGCAGACGCTCGACCATGCGCGTCGTCTTCTTGATCGCGAAGGTCTGAACGGCCCGACCGTCCTGCCGGAAATGTCCCGTACGCGGAACGACGACCTTGTCCGCACCCGCCGGACTCGACTCGAATGCGTTGTCGAGAAACTCGGCTCGGCCCGGCACCCGCGTCGACACCACCGCCGCCACCGCTCCGTCGCCCCACAGCACGGCCGACGAGCGATCACCGTAGTCGACGGCGCGCGTGACCGCCTCGGGACACACGACGAGCACGTACTCCGGCAGCTTCTCGGGCTGCATGAGCGAAAGCACGTAGAGGTTCGCGAAGAAGCTCGTGCACGCCGAGTTCACGTCGAGCGCCGGAACCTCGAGCTCGAGCGCCCCCGCGACGTTGCACGCATCGGCCGGGGTCGCCGTATCCATCATCGACGAGCCCGCGAGCACCAGTCCGATGTCGGATCTGGCGATCCCGGCCCGCTCGATCGCGAGCTCCGCCGCACGCCGTCCCGCCTCCGCGTGCGTGTAGAGCGTCGCCTCGGCGGCCTCCCGCGGGTCTCGGTTGCGCGTCTGCCGGATGTAGTCGAGAGGCAACGTGGTGCGCCGCGAGCGGATCCCGACGCGCTCGAGGATCCACTCGTCGGTCGTGCCGATGTCGAGATCCTCGAGAAACGCGTTCGTGATCTCGTTCTCGGGATGGAAGTGCCCCAGACCGTGGAGAAAGAGGCTCACGACGTCGCCCCCGAGATGTGCTCGCCACCGTCGACGCGAATGACCTCGCCGTTGATCCAGCTCGCCTCGTCGGTCGAGAGCAGGCAGATCACGTTCGCGACGTCCTCGGGCGTGGTGAGCCGGTGGAAGGGATTGCGCAGGCGCGCCTGCGCCTTCAGATGTGCCGATCCCGGAATCGCCCGGAGGGCCGGGGTCTCGGTGATCCCCGCCTGGATGACGTTCGAGCGGATACCGTACGGCGCGAGCTCGACCGCCATCGTGCGCGACACCGACTCGAGCGCGACCTTCGCCGCGGCGACGGCCGCATAGCCCTTCCACGCGACCGAGTTGCCTTCGCTGGTCAGGCCGAACACCCGGGCATCGTCCGCGAACAGACCGCGCGCGAGCGCGTCCTGCGTCCAGCTGAGGAGACTCGTCCCCATGCTGTGGATCGTGCGGGCGAAGTCCTCGTCCTCGAGGAACGCGGACGCGGGGTACGCGGGCGGGGTCGCCAGAGCGCCGAGCTCGTCGAGCCCCTCGTCGAAGAGCCGGTCGATCGCGGCCGAGACGGCATCGCCCTCGAGCCCGAGCTCGCTCGCGAGCCGGGCGACCGCCTCGTGCTCGGAGCGCCGCTCGGGAGCGACGAGCTTCAAATTGCCGAGCGCGACCGAGTGAAGGAGGACGCGCGCCCTTCCCGTCGACCCCATCTCCGCCGCGAGCGCCTCGAGGATCTCCCCTCGAACGTCCGCGGCGAGCGCATCGGCGTTGCGCGTCACCAAGGTTGCCCCCGTCGCGCGGATCCGGTCGAACTCCGGCTCGATCCGCGCCATCGCCCCGCGCCGGTCGCGGTGGACGATGAAGACGCTCATGCCGTGCGTTGCGAGCTTCCGAGCGGTCGCGAGACCGAAGCCGCTCGAGCCGCCGAGGATGAGGGCCCAGTCGTCGGGCGAGAACTTCATCGTCGCTCCTCCGCGGGAGTCCCGGCGGTTCTGCTCGGCGCCGCAACGCGATACGTAGACAGCCACATGGTTCGATCCGTGCTCCCGAGTCCAGTAGTACTGATGTATAGTTTCGGTGCAACTTCCTTGAGATTAACTCGGTGTAATCATAGTACTTTCAAGTGTTTAGAAAACTGACTCGAGTCTAATTCAATGCCGACGAAGGCTCCTCCGAAAGCCCGCTCCGCCCGAGCCGAGCGAACCCGGGCGGCGATTCGCGACGCGGCGAACGCGCTGTTCCTGCGCGACGGCGTCGAAGCCACCACGGTCGACGCGATCGTCGCGGCGGCCGGGGTCTCGAAGGGCACCTTCTACCTGCACTTCCCGCGCAAGGAGGATCTCCTGCTCGAGTACGGCACCCGCCGGCTCGCGCGCGTGCGCGACATGCTGCCCGAGCTGGTACAGCGCCGGACCTTTCGGGAGGCCCTGAACGAGATCCTCGACGAGGTCGTGCGAGGAAAGGAGTGGGGCCGTGAGCTGACCGGCCGCGCGATCCTCGAGATCGGCACGAGCGCGGAGAAGCTACCGGTCGACGGGCTCCCGAACGTCATCCAGCCCCTCGTCGAGCTCGGACAGGCGCGCGGGCAGATCCGGACCGACATCCCCGCCGACGCGCTCTCGCACTTCATCCTGCGCTCGGTCCTGGGCGCGCTCCGCGACTGGGGCCTCGGCGCCGACTCCGTCGACCGTGAGACGGCGCTCGACTACGCGCTGACGCTGATCTTCGACGCGATCCAGCCGCAGCCCGACCACGGCTGAAGGCCGACGCTACTCGAGCCCGGCGCCTTCCCGGTGACGGCGGGCGAACTCCTCCTCGGGCGAGAGGATCAGCTGGTGGCGCGCGTGGAGCGCGAAGTAGCCGAGGCCCAGGACGTACCAGATCGCACACCCCCAGACGCCGAGTCGGTAGTCCGGGTTCAAGAACAAGAAAACCAGTGTGACGAGCGCGATCACGAGCGCGATCCAGGCGCCCGGAAGCCCCGTCGCACTTCGGTAGGGGCGCTCGATGTCGGGGAGATCGCGACGCAGGAGGATGAACGAGACCATCTGGAGGGCGTAAGCGATCATCGCACCGAACACCGCCATGTTCAGAAGCACGCCCCCGACCGGCACGTCGCCGAAGATCGCATCGGAGAAGTGGATGGCGAGCGCGACCACGTAGCCGATGAGCGCCCCCACGATCAGCGCGACGTGCGGCGTCCGACGGGTCCCGTGCGTGACCGAGAGGAACTCCGGGAAGTAGCCGGCCCGCGACAGCGAGTAGATGTTGCGGCCGTAGGCGAAGATGATCGTGTGGAAGCTCGCGATCAGGCCCGCCACCGCGATCAGGGCGAGCGCCTTCGAGCCGATCCCTTCTCCGAAGATCGTGCGGAACGCGAGGAACAGGGGATCGTCCGCGGAACCGACCTCCGCCGCTCCGGGCGGGATTCCCGCGTTCAGAAAGAGCGTCGCGAACGCCGCGACGACGAGGGTCGCGAGCCCGTAGATCATCCCCCGTGGAATGTCGCGCACGGGGTCATGCGACTCCTCCGCGGCGAGTGGGAGCTCTTCGATCGCGAGGAAGAACCAGATCGCGAAGGGGAGCGACCAGGCGATTCCCGCGACGCCCTTCGGTAGCCACACGCTGCCACCCGGCTCCGGGGGGATGTCGAGCGCGTGCTCGAGGGAGAAGTGCGGCAGGGCGCCGATCCAGAACACGACGAGGATCCCGAGAGCGACGAGGGTCATGGCGACCGCGAAGCGAAACGTGAGCTCGACGCCCGCGATGTTGAGCCCGACGAAGGCGGCGTACGCCACGAGCCACCAGACGGGCGCGAACGCCTCGGGCGTTTCGAACACGTTTCCGAGATAGCCCCCGATCCCGACGACGATGACGGCGGGCGTCAGGACGTACTCGATGTTCTCGGCGAGCCCCGTCACGAAGCCGCCCCAGGGCCCCATCGCCGATCGCGCGAACGAGTAGGCCCCGCCCGTGTGCGGGAGGGCCGGCGACATCTCCGCGATGCTGAAGCAGAGCCCGACGTACATGACCGTGATGACGACGGTCGCGGCGAGCAGGCCGCCGAAGCCGCCCGCCGCGAGCCCGAAGTTCCAGCCGAAGAAGTCCCCGGAGATCACCGCCCCGACGCCCAGGGCCCACAGGCTCCCGGCCCCGGCGTAGCGGCGGAGCCCGCGCTGCTCGAAGAACTGCTCGTCCGGCGTCCGGTAGCCGACCGACCCGATGCCTCCCCGCTCTGCCACGCGATCCTCCTTACACCCTAAACCTCCGTGATTTCACGGCCGTCGAACCCCCGTGCAGGTGGGGGTTCCATCAGGTATGTTTGTCTGGAACGATCCCTACAGAGCCATGCTCGATTCGGAAAACCTGGCAAACAAGAGCGTTTCGAGGGTGCAGGAGCAGGGAGCGCGCTCCCGCGAGCGCATCCTGGACGCCGCGGAGGCCCTCATGGCCGAGCGCGGCTACGCCGGCACCAGCATCTCGGCCATCTGCAAGGAGTCCGGCCTCCCCGCCAGCTCCGTGTACTGGCATTTCTCGAACAAGGAGGGGCTCCTCGAGGCCGTGCTCGAGCGCGGCTCGAACCGCATGCTCGACGAGATGGCCGAGGCGCACGCCGCGCCGGGCACCCCGCGCGAGCGGCTCCACAATCTCCTCCAACGCGCGGCCGCCGTCTTCGAAGCCCAGCCCCAGGAGTTCCGGCGCCTCGATCTCCTCATCACGCTCGAGCGCAGCGGATCCGACGACGACTGGCGGAAGGCGATCGACCAGTTCCACGCCAGGCTCCGGGCGATGATCGAAGAGGCGCTCTTCGAGGTGTACCGCGAGATGGACGAGCAGGTGGCCCGCGAGATCGCGGCCGAGGGCGCGCGCTTCGCCCAGACGCTCGGGAGCGGCGCGACCCTCGAGGCGATCCGCAATCCGGACGAGTTCGACCCGAGCCAGATGATCGAGCACTTCGAGCTCGCCCTGCTCGCGCTGGGCGAACGACGCCTGGCCCAGCACGCCGCGCGGAGCGGGCGATGACGGCGCTGCGGTCGGGGACCGCCACGACGGCGCTCGTGCTCGCCACGGCGCTCGCCACCGGCGGCTGCGAGGCCAACGGGCCAGCCGACGCCGCCCCGACGACGCTCGAGACGCAGATCGCCACGACCGGTCGATCTCCGGCGATCCGCGTGCGCGTCGCCACGGCCGAGGTCGTGCCGCTCGGCGGGACCATCACCGTTCCCGGCGTCGTCCGCCCATTCCAGAAGGCGACCCTCGCGGCCAAGGTTCCGGGCCGGGTCACCGAGCGGCTCGTCGAGCCGGGCGACGTCGTGACCCGCGGCGACCCGCTCCTGCGCCTCGACGAGACGGACCTGCGGCTGGCGACGGACGAAGCCGAGATCGCGCTGCGACTCGCCGACGTCGACCTCGCGGACGCGTCGCGAGAGCTCGACCGGGCGAAGCAGCTCAGTCGCCAGAAGACGATCTCGGCGAGCGAAATGGACGCTCGTCAGGCGGCCTTCGACCGAGCGAAGGCCGCACGGGCCCGCGCCACGGTCGCGCTCCGCAAGGCCGAGCAGGCCCTCGCCGACGCGACCATCGTGGCGCCCTTCGACGGCTCCGTCGAAGCGGTCGATGCGGACGTGGGCGAGTACCTCCAGCCGGGCGCGCCCGTCGCGACGATGGTCGACTTCTCTCGGGCGCGCGTCCGCGCCGGAGTGACGGCGCGCGAAGCGGCGCAACTCGCTTCGGGACACCCGGCGGACATCGGCTTCGACACCCTCGGCGGCCAGCACGTCTCGGCGGCCGTGCGGAGCGTCGCGCGCATCGCCGATGCCGGAAGCGGCACGTACGCGATCGAGCTATGGCTGCAGGATCCCGACCCCCGCCTCCGGGAAGGCATGATCGGCGAGGTCCACCTCGAGCGCGAGCCGGGCGAGGAGCATCCGGTCGTCCCTCGCGCCGCTCTGCTGCGTCGCGCGGGCAAGATGCTTCTGTTCGTGATCGACGACTCCACCGGAGAGATCCGGGCCGAGGAACGCGTGGTCCGAAGCGGGCGCAGCGACGGCGACGAGGTCGAGATCCTCGACGGGGCTCGCGCAGGCGAGCTCGTCGTCATCGACGGCCACTTCGCGCTGGGCAACGGCGCGCTCGTCCAGATCGACCAGCAGCAGGACCCGTAGCGAGAAGATCCCCACCATGGAACGCCTCATCCGCTTCTTCGTGCAACGGCACCTTCTGGTGCACGTGATCACCGCGGTCCTCCTCGTGGTCGGCTACCGGACCATCACCAACACGCCGCGCGAGACGTTCCCGGACGTCACGATGAATCAGCTCATCGTGAACGCCGTCCTGCCCGGCGCGTCGGCGCAGGACGTCGAGACGAAGCTCACGATCCCGATCGAAGAGGCGATCGACAAGATCGACGGCGTGAAGAAGCACACGACGGTCATCACCGACCAGGTCTCGCTCACCGCCGTCGAGTTCCTCGACGACATCGACCTCGAGGGCCTCGACGAGGTCGAGAAGGACCTGCAGCGTGAGATCGACGCGATCCGCGACTTCCCGCCCGAGATGGACGAGGACCCGGTCATCCTGCGATTCTCGGCGAAGAAGTTCCCCGTCGTGCAGATCGCGCTCGCCGGCCCGTCGGTCGAGGTCGCCGAAACCGCTCGCATGCTGGAGCGCAAGCTCGAGCGGCTCGACGAGGTGTCGAGCGTCACCGCGATCGGCCTCGAAGACTCCGAGCTCCGCGTCCTGGTCGATCCCGTCCGCGCGCGCGAGCTCGGGATCACGCTCCTCGACGTCGTGCAGGCGATCGAGGCGCGCAACGTGTCCAGCACCGGCGGGAGCCTCGAAACGCAGGACGATCGACGCCAGGTCGTCCTGTGGAGCCGCTACGGCGAGCCCCACGAAGTGGGCGAGACCATCCTGCGCTTCTCGCCGACCGGCGGCGCCGTCCGCGTCCGCGACGTCGCCCGCATGGAGCTCGGCCGCGAAGACACCGGCCTCATCGCGCACACGAACGGCCGCCCCGGCGTGTCGCTGGTCGTCCGCAAGCAGGCCGACGCCGACGTCATCTTCGCCGTGGACCAGGTGCGGAACCTCGTCGAATCGACCCCGCTGCCGGCCGGCGTGAGCGCCGTCCTGGTGAAGGACGAGTCCTTCTGGACCCGCAACCGCATCGACCTCATCGTCACGAACGGCCTGGTCGGCATCTTCATGATCAGCGGCGCGCTCCTGCTGTTCTTGACCCCGCAGGTGGCGCTGTGGGTTCTGGTGGGCATCCCCGTCGTGTTCCTCACCGTGCTCACGATCTTCCCCCAGATCGATTTCACGGTGAACATCGTGACGCTGACCGGGCTGGTCGTCGTGCTCGGAATGGTCGTCGACGACGCGGTCGTGGTGGCCGAGCGAATCGTGGCGAAGCGCCAGGACGGCCTCGACCCGGAGGAGGCCGCCACGCAAGGTGCCGTGGAAATGGCGCGTCCGGTGATCGCATCCGCGGTCACCACGATGCTCGCCTTCGCGCCCCTCCTCGCGATCGGCGGCATGTCGGGCAAGATGACCGAGTCGATGCCGTACGTGGTGGTGCTCGCGCTTCTCGCGTCGCTGCTCGAATCGTTCTTCATCCTGCCGGCACACATGTCGATGGGAAGCTCGGCGAAGCCGACTCCGAAGCGGGAGTTCGTGGTCCGGATCGAGGAGCGCTACCGCCGTGCGCTCGAGAGGACGCTGCACCATCGCGCCTGGGTCGTCAGCGTGTTCCTCGTCGCACTGGTCGTGATCCTGTTCGGCCTCTCCCCGTTCCTGCGCGTCATGATCTTCCCACAGGACGACGCGGAGTCGGTCTTCGTGAAGGTGAGCACGCCGCTCGGCACACCGATCGAGCAGACCGAGGCGGTGGCGGCCTCGATCGAACGTCAGGTGCCCCAGATCGTGGGCGGCGACCTCACCGCCATCACCGCGCGGATCGGCCACCAGGAGGCGGGCAACAAAGGGTTCGACCGCGAGCAGGGTGCGGCGGAGAACGAGGCCGTCGTCGAGGTCCTGCTGAAGCGGGGCAACCTGGAGCACACGCCGGCGGAGTGGATGCAGATCCTGGAGCAGCAGCTCGTCGTTCCCGAGGACGTCGTCCTTCGCTTCGAGCCGGCGCAAACCGGCCCGGTCATGGGCGCGCCCGTCACGCTGCACGTCGCGGGCAACGACGACGCCACGCGGCGGAGCACCGCGCTCGAGATCGCGAAGTTTCTGGACGGCATCGACGACATCGTGAACATCGACGTCGACGAACGTCCGGGCACGCCGCAGATCAACTTGAACCTCGACTATGACAAGCTCGCGCTCCTGGGACTCGCCCCGAGGGACGTCGCCAACACGCTGAAGGGCGCCTTCCACGGAATCCCCGCGTCGGAGCACCGCGACCTCGACGAGACGACCGAGTTCCGCGTCATGCTCGACCCCGGCGCCCGCGGCTCTCTCAGCTCTCTTCTCGAGCTTCCCATCCGCTCGCGGAGCGGGAATCTCGTGCGCATCCGTGACGTCGTACGGCCGGTGGAGACCGCGTCGGTGTCGCGCATCTACCACCGGGACGGAATGCGCGTGGCCACGGTATCCGGGCACTTCACGCCCGGCTCGAAGTACACGGCGCTGTCCATGGCCGACCGACTCGACCGCGAGCTCCTCCCCCTCTACGCGGACCGCGACGACCTCGAGGTGTACCAGGGCGGGGAGGCCGAGGAGAGCCGCAAGACGACCGCGGACGTCGGCGCGGTCGCCCTCATGGCGTTCGGCGGCATCACGCTCGTGATCGCCCTGATGCTCGGCTCCTTCCTCGAAGCGTTCTTCGTCATCGCGATCATTCCGTTCTCGTTCGCGGCCGTCGTGCTCACCTTCTTCGCGCACAACGCGGTGTTCTCGCTGTTCGCGATGATGGGATCGGTCGGACTCGCGGGCGTGGTCGTGAACTCGTCGATCGTCATGGTGGACGCGATCCATCGACGCCTCGCCGACGTGCCCGCGACCGAGCGTCATCTGCACCAGAGCGACATGATCGACGCGGTGGTGAGTCGGCTCCGCCCCATCCTCGTCACGTCGATCACGACGTTGGGAGGCGTGCTCCCGATGGCCTACGGCATCGGCGGGTACGACGTCGTCGTCGCGCCGATGTCACTCGCGCTGGGCTGGGGCCTCGCCCTGTCGACGGTCGTCACGCTGTTCCTCGTGCCCGTCCTGTACTCGGTCGCCTCGGATCTGCGTCGCATCCTGGTCGTGGACCGCATCCGCGAGCTCCTGGGTCGGACACCGACCGACCGGGTCTCGTCGACCGGGTCCCTCGGCGGCTCCCACCCGCTTCGTCGCTCCTGAGCGCGCCCCCTTGCGCACACACGGGCTCCTGTAGCTAAAGAAGCGAAGCGCGCCCGGGCACGTCGCCGCGGCGCCTCTGCGACGCGAGGAGACCCTGTGATGCGAGGACCGATGGATGGAGTGAAGGTGGTGGATCTGTCGATCGCACTCGCCGGCCCGTGGGCGGTTTCGATGCTCGCGGATCAGGGTGCCTCGGTCGTGAAGGTGGAGCCCCCCGGGCTGGGGGACATCGGGCGCTGGGTCGGCGTCGCGGTCGGCGGCATCTCCGCGATGGCGGCCATGGTGAACCGCGGCAAGCGCTCGATCGCGGTGAACCTGCAGAAGGACGAGGGCCGGGCGATCGTGCGCAAGCTCGTCGCCGACGCCGACGTGTTCGTCCAGAACTTCCGCCCCGGCGTGGTCGAGAAGCTCGGCCTCTCCTACGACACGGTCCGGGCCGACAATCCCGACCTCGTCTACTGCTCCATCAGCGGGTTCGGACCCGACGGGCCCTACGCCCACAAGAGCGCCTACGACCCGGTGGTGCAGGCCTACGGCGGGCTCGCCTTCGCGCAGGCGGGCGGAACCGAGATGGAGCCGAAGCTGATCCGTCACACCGCCGCCGACAAGATCACCGCCCTCACCGCGTCGCAGGCGATTTCCGCCGCGCTCTTCGCCCGGGAACGCGGCCGGGGCGGGCAGCACTTGAAGCTGTCGATGCTCGAGGCGGTCGTGAACTTCGTGTGGGCCGACGCCGCGGGCAACGAGGTCCTGCTCGATTCCGACGGCTCGCAGCCGTCGAGCTTCTCACGCGACCAGAAGCTCTGGCCGACGAAGGACGGTTACATCATCGCCGCCCCGGTCTCCGACGGGGACGTCGCGGGCATCTGCCGCGGCGTCGGCGTCGACGGGTACGACGCCCCCGAGGTGGCGACGATCGTCGCGCGGCGCACGAACCCCGAGGCCTTCAGTGCCCTCCTGCGCCGCGTGCTCGAAAAGGTGAGCACGATGACCACGGCCGAGGCGATCGCCGGCATGGAGGCGGAGAAGGCTCCGTGCGGAGCAGTGCTCTCGCCCGCCGAGCTGTCGGACGATCCCCACGTGCGGGCGCTCGGGATGCTGGAGGACTCGGTGCACCCGATCGCCGGCCGCATGCGTCAGCCCCGGCCCGCCGCGCGCTTCGAGGGAACGCCGTCGGAGACCGGTCGGCACGCACCCGGCCTCGGCGAGCACACCGACGCGATCCTCGCCGAGCTCGGGATGGGAGACCGGATCGACGCGCTGCGCGAGGCGGGCGTCGTCGCGTAGTCCGGAGCGGCCGCGACTCAGACGGCCTGGGACGTCATGTCCTGCATCAAGGCGCCGACCGTGTCGAGGTGTCGTTCGATCGCGGTCTCCCGGTCGATCTCGCCCGAGACGTGCTGGAACGCGAGCACCTTCATGATCGTGATGAACATCTCGAGCATCAGGTCGGCGCGCGGCTCGTCCATGCCGAGATCGCGGAACCCCTGGAGCCAGCGCCGCTCGTACGACTCGCGGATCCGCTTCAGGTAGCCGCGGAAGTCGACGCTGATCTCGGGCGTGCTCCGCAGGATCAGAGCCGCCAGGCCCTTCTCGTCGATGAACTGCCAGAGGCGCTCGACGACCCCGCGCGCCGGGTTGCTGTCGCCGTGGGCGGCGGCCGGGATGACGCTCAGCTGATCGTCGATGGCGACGGTCGCGTCGAGGGCCTGATAGAACTCCTCCGTGATCGCGATGAAGATGTCCTCGCGGCGCGGGAAGTACTGGTAGATGAGCGGGCGCGTGCACCCGGCCAGCTCCGCCACGCGCGTGGGGCGCAGCGCCTCGACCCCCTCGGTCACGATGATCTTGCGGGCGATCTCGAGGAGCTGATCGCGGCGGATCTCTGCGGTCGACCGGGCGGGGGGCTTGGGAGCTTCGAGCGGCATTCCCCTCACGAATCAAACTGCGCAAACTTGCGCAAGATACCGAATCTCCAGGGCTTTTATCCTACATTGTGTAATTTACAAGACGAAACCGGACACGATGATGAGGCCCACGTGACGATTCCGTGAGAGCTTGCGCCTACATCCCCCGCCGAGGCCCCCCGGCCCATCCCGGCTGCCGGGCCCTCGGGAGGATGCCGTGCGAGATGCCCGACCCACGGAGCGCGAAGCTCCCCAGGCCGACGATCCGTCCCCACGAGGGGGCTCGTCGGCCGGACCGATGGACGACCCGCGGGAGCGCGTCTCGCCGATCGGACCGAGCACCGACCCACCCGCGGGGGTGCCCACCAACGACGGCCAGCTGACCGGCCCCCCGGCCCTCATGCTGGCGATCCTCGAAGACGCGATTCAATGCGCCCGCCTTCCCGCCGACGACCCGCATCCGGGGCGTCGCCGGCTGCGAAGCCGCGCCCGGTTTTGGATCCAACGTTCCGAGCCGGATTGGCTCTTCTCCTTCGAGAGCATCTGCGATGCACTCTCGATCGACGCGAGCACGCTGCGACGGCGGATCACGAGCACCGGTCCGGTCGACCGCGCCGGGAATCCCCGCCGGCTCCACGGGCTGCCGCGTCGACCGCAGAAGCTCACGACGAGCCACGGGAGACCCGACACGCCATGAAGCTCTACTCTGGACCGCTCAGCCTCTTCACCGCCAAGGTTCGCATCGCTCTTCGCGAAAAGGGCCTCGACTGCGACCTCTGGAGCGTCCCCTTCTGCCGGGAGACCGGCTACGACCCGAAGCCGGCGGACGTCGTCCGCCTCCACCCACAGGCGCTCGTCCCGATCCTCGTCGACGGCGACCTGGTGGTCTACGACTCGACGCGCATCTTCGAGTACCTCGAGGAGCGCAACCCGACGCCTCCCCTGTATCCGAACGGGCTCGAAGAACGGGTGCGTTGCCGGGAGCTCGAAGCGTACGGAGACGAGATCTTCTTTCCGAACGTGTGGACGCTGGTCGAGCAAGTCTTCTACCAGACGGAGGCCGCAGCCGAGGACGCCGCGGCCGTCGAGACCGCGCAACGGGCGATCCACGCCGACTACGAGCGCTTCGACGCCCGACTCGAGGGACGAGAGTGGTTCTGCGCCGGCTTCTCCGTGGCCGACATCTCGATCTTCATGGGCATCAACTTCGCCTCGAACCTCGGCTGCCCGCCCCCCGAGGGACGGCTCGCGCTCGCGGCCTGGCTCGGTCGGATGAACGCGCGCCCGTCCGTGGCCGTGGAGGTGGAGCGCATGCAGGCGGACGTGGCGCGGGTGTTCGCCGGAGAGAGGCTCGAGGAAGGCCCCCGCACTCTCTGAGCGAGCCGTCCGGGCCGCGCCTTCCCTTGCTCCGCCGCGCCGGGCCGAGGCATAGAGAGCGCGGCCCATGCGCGCGCTCTGCCTTGCACTCGGCCTGTTCGTCGGCGTCGGCGCGGCGAGCTGTGCGACGAAGAAGCCCCTTTCGGCCGGGCCGAGGATGACGTTCGCGCGCTCCGCCTCGTCCCTCCTCGACCGGCACCGGGTGCCCGGCGTGGTCGTCGCACAGATCGAACGGGGCGAGGTCGTCGCCGTCGAGGCGTTCGGCGACGCCGATCGCGAACGTCGCACGGCGATGACCGGCGACACGGTGCTGCAGGTCGGGTCCGTCTCGAAGAGCGTCGCGGCGTGGGTCCTGATGCGCCTGGTGCAGGACGGGCGGATCGACCTCGACGCGTCTCTCACCCGGTACGTGACGCCCTGGCCGCTCCCGCGGAGCCGCTACGATCCCCTCCTCACGCTGCGCCGGGTCCTGAGCCACACGGGCGGCACCAACGTGGCGGGCTACACGGGCTTCCCGCCCGGCGCGCCGGTGCAGAGTCTGCGCGATTCTCTCGCCGGCGCACGGGATGCGGGCGGCGCGGCGCTCCGCGTCGAGCGCGTGCCGGGCCGGGGCTGGGCGTACTCCGGCGGCGGCTACACGCTCGCGGAGCTCACCGCCGAATCGGTGAGCGGCCGGCTCTTCCCCGACCTGGCGCACCGCACGGTGCTCGCGCCGCTCGGCATGACCCGAAGCTCGTTCCGCCAGCCGGGCACGCAGCTCCCCGCGCGACTCGCCACGTCGTACGCGCGCGACGGGACGCCGCTCGCCGTGCGGCGCTACGCGGCGCGCGCCGCGGCGGGCCTCTACTCGACCGGCCACGACCTCGCGAAGTGGGTCGCGGCGCTCCTGATCGGTCCGCCGCCGGCCTCGCCGGGCCGCGGCGTGCTCACGCCGCACACGATCGCGCAGATGCTGAGCCCGCAGCCATCGGCGGAGTGCGATCTCGTGTTCTCCGGGTGCCGGTTCGGGCTCGGCTACGCGCTCGTGCGGCTCGACGGCGAGCACGAGGAGATGCTCGCCTACCACCCGGGCGACAACCCCCCGGGGTGGCACTCGTTCATCGCGGCGCTTCCGAGCCGACGCTCGGGGCTCGTGGTTCTGACGAACGGCGAGGGGGGCCGGGAGCTTCGCATGGATGCGTTCTGCGAGTGGCTACCGCACCAGGGCGCCGGAACCGTACCCGAATGCCGCGACGGCCGGTACACCGCCCCGGCGGAAGAGAATTGACTCGAGAGAGAGATCGCTTGTAGAGACGGTTTTCCGGGCCGTCCGCTCGTCGACGACGCCCTCGTCGACGCCGCTCCGGCGACAAGGTGGCCGCGCTCCGGGCCGAGCACGGACACCCGCGTCGATTCCGAGACCAAGACCCTTCGAGGAGACCTGCGATGAAGTGCCGGGAGCTGATGAAGCTGGAGAACACGGGCCACCAGGGGATCAACTCGATCTTCAGCAAGGCCCACTCGGCCGACTGGGACATCGACCGCGACGTCGACTGGTCGACGCCCGTCGAGCCGGACGATTCCCTCGTCGATCACGAGTGGACGGCCTTCGGTCGCACGCCGACGTTCCAGGCCCTGCCCGCCGAGGTCCGCCACTACGTGACGCGCCGCGGACTCGGCCGCGTGCTGAACATCCTGCAGGTCGGCGAGAGCGTCGCGCAGGACGTGTGCGCGAAGCTCGCGCTCGGGCTTCGACACGAAGACCACCGGAACGCGGCCGTCGCCCAGGCGATGGACGAAGCGCGCCACCACCTCGCGTACGTTCGCTTCCTCGAGAAGATGGGCGAGGAGCCGGAGGACATCGACCCGTTCACCGAGGACATGTTCGATACGCTGCTCGCGACCGAGGAGCCGCGGCGCCTCATCGCGTTCGAGCAGTTCTATCTCGAGAGCATGGCGATGAACATCTTCGAGGGCATCCACGACCATGCGACGAATCCCCTCTTGAAGGACATCCTCGCGCTGATCACGCGCGACGAGAGCCGCCACATGGGGTTCGGCGTCCTCTATCTCGCCGAGTGGATGAAGGAGGCGTCGCTCGACGACCGGATCCGCTTCGCGAAGGCCTGGCTGCCCCGGATCCTCTTCACGGTCGAAGATCGCCCCGGGCCGTTGATGCTCCGCCAGGTCCTCCGCCGCATCGAGGAGGCCGGGTATCCCGACGCGGCCAGGCTCGCCCCCGACCTGCTGCGCGAGCAGCAGGAGCGCAACGCGGAGGAGAACGCGCGGGTCCTCGACGGCTCGAAGCCCTCCCATCTCCTGAAAAGCGCAAAGAACGTGGGGCTTCTCGCGCCCGAGATCACCGACGCCCTGGGGCTGAGCGATCACCCGCTCGTCCAGGCGGGCCGCCGCGCGGGCGACGGCGCACCGGCCTCCTGAGCCGGCGCTCTCGATACGAACGATCGTTCGAAGACCGGGTGCGCGCGCCCGGGAAACCGCATTGCGCGGTGCCGCGCGAACGGTGTACCGATTTCCATCGCTCGTCGGCGCCCCGCCGGCCCGCACCACGGTAAGGACGAACCCCATGAACCTCTCCTCGGCAACTCGCACGACGACACTCGCCTTCGCCACGGCCGGACTCCTCGCGGCTCCCTTGTCGGCGCACGCGCAGTACGCGCCCACACACGGATGCAAGGTGAACGGCGTCTCCAACCAGCCGTGCGAAGGAACGCCGGGCAACGACCGAATCACCGGCACGACCGGTGACGACGTCATCCTCGGCCACGGCGGGCGGGATCGAATCCGGGGACGTCGCGGTAACGACATCATCCTCGGCGGCGAAGGCGACGACTTCATCGAGGGCGGCGAAGGCGAGGACCTGATCCTCGGCGGACCCGGCCGCGACCGCCTGAAGGGCGATCGCCACGACGACGTGATCTTCGGCGAAGAGGGTGACGATCGCCTGGTGGGCAAGCACGGCGACGACTACCTCGACGGCGGCCCCGGCAACGACCGCATCTCCGGCCACAACGGCAACGACGACATCGAGGGCGGCGAGGGCCTCGACCTCATCTCCGGCGGCTCGAACGAAGACCTCTGCAAGGACTCCGACGACGTCTTCCGCATGAAGCGCTGCGAGATCTTCTAGGCTCGTCTCGTTCTCCACGGTGCGCCCACCCTTGCGGAAGGCCGCGCGTGGGCTGCTACGATCCTCTCCCGTGAGCTGGGAGAAGGAAGTCGAGCAGATCGAGGAGCGTCGTCGCCTGGCGAAGGCGCTCGGAGGACCGGAGGCCGTCGAGCGTCAGCACGAGCGCGGTCGGCTCACCGTTCGGGAGCGCATCGACGCGCTGATCGACTCCGAATCGTTCCGCGAGACCGGGCCGATCGCCGGCTACGCGGAGACCGACGAGGACGGGGCGCTCACGTCGTTCCAGCCCGGCAACTACGTGCTCGGGATGGCCAGGGTGGACGGCCGCCCCTGCGTGGTCGGGGGCGAGGACTTCACGCAGCGGGGCGGCTCTCCCACGCCGGCCGGCCTGCGGAAGAGCGTGTACGCGGAAGAGCTCGCGTGCGCGCGGCGCGTTCCCCTCGTGCGCTTCCTCGAAGGAGGCGGCGGCAGCGTTCGCGGCTCGAGCAAGCGCGGTCCGTCGCCCGACCCCGTCTACACGACCCACCGCTTCGTCTCGATCGCGCGCGTCCTGGAGACCGCGCCCGTCGTCTCGGCCGCGCTCGGCGCCGTCGCGGGCTTTCCCGCCGCGCGGCTCGTCGCCTCGCACTTCGCGATCATGACGCGCGACACGGCGCAGGTTCTGATCGGCGGCCCCGCCCTGGTCGAGCGCGCGCTCGGCGAGGTGAAGACGAAGGAGGAGCTCGGCGGCGCGCACGTGCACGAGCGCTCGGGAGTCGTCGACGCCGTCGCGGCGGACGAGAGCGAGGTCTTCGATCTGATGCGGCGGTTCCTCTCGTACATGCCGACCAACGTCTGGGAGCTACCCCCGGTCGGACCGACGGACGACGCGCCGGACCGCCGCGAGGAAGCGCTCCTGAAGATCATCCCGCGCAACCGCCGGCGGGTGTACGACGCGCGCAAGCTCGTGAGCCTCGTCGTCGACCGGGGGTCGTTCTTCGAGATGACGCCCTTGTACGGACGACCGCAGATCACCGCGCTCGCGCGGCTGAACGGCGTTCCGGTCGGCGTCCTCGCGAACGACCCGTTCCACCTGGGCGGCTCGATGTCGGCCGACAGCGCGCAGAAGTTCCGGCGCTTCGTGCGCCTCT
This sequence comes from bacterium, assembly GCA_030430245.1. Classification (GTDB taxonomy): domain Bacteria; phylum Desulfobacterota; class Binatia; order UBA12015; family UBA12015; genus VGTG01. The sequence continues at coordinate 57,819 of JAUIFY010000002.1, forward strand.
GCGAGACCTTCCACCTGCCGATCCTGAGCTTCGTCGACCAGCCGGGCTTCATGATCGGCTCGGACGCCGAGGCGACCGCGACGATCCGCCACGGGATGGAGGCGATCGCCGAGACGGTGCGCTCGACCGTGCCGTGGGCGTCGGTGATCGTCCGCAAGTCGTACGGCGTCGCGGCGGCCGCCCACTTCGGTCCCGGGGGAACGGTGTTCGCGTGGCCGTCGGCCGAGCGCGGCGCCCTGCCGCTCGAGGGCGGCGTCGCCGTCGCCTTCCGCAAGGAGATCGCGGCCGCGCCCGATCCCGACACGAAGCGAAAGGAGCTCGAGGAGATGCTCTCGAAGGGACGCACCCCGTTCCCCTCGGCCGACTTCTTCTCCGTGCACGACCTGATCGACCCGCGCGCGACCCGCCCGGCGCTCTGCGAGTGGCTGGAGAGCGTCCAGCCGCTCCTCGGCTACCGGATCCGCGCGCTCGGCCCGCGGTGAGAGTCCCCGCGCCCCTCGCCGTGCTTCGCGGCGCCTCGGGGCGCCGATCGGCTCGGCGGGAGACGGACGTCGTCGCGGACGCCGCCCGAGAGCTCTCCATGGATGGCACGGCGATTGGTTCTCCTTCGAGATCGGACGCCCGTGTGCCCCGGGGACGAGGCGCCGGGCGGGCCCGAGGACGCATCGTGAGCAGAAAGTACCGTAGAACGAGCAGGAGGTCGGGCATGACGCGGGCCATCGACACGACGGGAGCGCTCGTCGTCGCCACCGCACTCCGTCGGACGGAACGCGCGGGCGGCGGGGGCAGCGCCGCGGCACCCGGCGCGACCGCTGCCACGCGCACGACCGGGACGCGGGAGTAGAGGCATGCGACCCTTCTCGTGCACGTGCGGCAACGCCGTCTTCTTCGAGAACACGGCCTGCGTGGCCTGCCACCGGGAGGTGGGCTGGTGCCCGGTTTGTCGGCAGATCGTCGCGCTCGAGCCCGATCCCGACGCCGTCGACGGCACCCGGTGCGGCAACCTCGCCTGCGGCGCCGCTCTGCGGAAGTGCCACAACTACGCGACCGAGCAGGTGTGCAACCGGTGCATCCCGGCGACCGACGACACGTCGCCCCTGTGCGACGGCTGCCGTCTGAACCACATCATCCCCGACCTCTCCGTCGAGGGGAATCGCGAGAAGTGGGCGCGCCTGGAGGCGGCGAAGCGGCGCCTCCTCTACACGATCGACCTGCTCGGCCTGCCGTACGGGACGGCCGAGGACGGCGTGGATCCGCCGCTCTCGTTCGACTTCAAGGCCGACATCGGGCCGGCGGACGCGGGATGGGAGATGGGCCCGACCGAGCGCGTCTTCACCGGCCACGCCGACGGCCGGATCACCATCAACCTGCGCGAGGCCGACGAGGTCGCGCGCGAGAAGGCGCGGGTCTACCACCAGGAGGCGCACCGGACGCTCATCGGGCACTTCCGGCACGAGATCGGCCACTACTACTGGCAGATGTTGGTGCAGGGCGTACGCGACGAGGAGTTCGCGCGGGTCTTCGGCGACCCCGACGACCCGACGTACGCCGAGGCGCAGCAGGCGTACTACGACTCCGAGCCTCCCCCGGACTGGCAGGAGCGCTTCATCAGCGTCTACGCGACCATGCATCCCTGGGAGGACTTCGCGGAGAGCTTCGGCACCTATCTCGACATGGTGAGCGTTCTCGACACCGCGGTGCAGATGGGCGTCGGCCACGTGCACCCGCCCGACGCATCGCTCGAAGACATGGTGCGCGCGTACGCGGGCCTCGGCGTGGTGCTGAACGAGATGAACCGCGCGATGGGCTTGCTCGATCTCACGCCCGAGGTGTTCACCGAGCCGGTCGTCGCGAAGCTCGCGTTCGTGGACGACGTCGTTCGATCGGAACGCGCGCCTGCGCGCGCGGCGAACGAAGGAGGAGCCGTCGCGTAGCCGTGCGCTCGGACGCAGCACCGGGCGTGCCGTCCCAGCGCTCGCGGGCGGCGACGTCGATACGGAGGCGTCGCGCCCGGTCCCTTCCCACCGGCTTCGGCTGCGCGCGCGCGGCGCGATCCTCGATGCGAGGGGTCGCCGCGTTCGGCGAGCCGCGGGGCGCCCGCGGGCCGCGCCGCCTCAGCGGCCTTTCGAGAGGTCGCGCAGGCTGAACGTCCGCGGGGGAATGCCGCGGTCGTACTCGACGTCGCGGCGCACGAAGATCGTGCTGCGCTCGCTCGAGGGGTTCGCGATCTCGACCTTCGACGCGATCGGGCGCTCGTCGGCCTCGCCCCACTCGAGAACGGTGACGCGCCGATGCACGGTCGCGCCCTTGCCGCGCGCCTCGAGCTGGTGGATGCGCTCGTCGTCGAGCCCGATCCACACGCGGAAGCGCCGGCCGTGGGGCCATTCGCGCTCGCCGACGTCGACGTCGACGACCGCCAGCTCGACGCCGTCCTTCGTCTCCTCGCCGACCACCTCCGCCGTCACGTCCTCGGCCATGCGCGGCAGGAGGTCGAGGAGCTGCGCGTCGCGATAGCTCGGCTCGTTTCCGTACGCGGGCGCGTCGTCGCTCTGCCCGGTCGCGATCTTCTGGAACTTCCGCGTCTGCGGCGCCCAGACCCATGCGTCGCCCTCCTCCTCCGCGCCCCAGACGTCGAGCACCCGGAGACCGAGCACGTCGGCGGGGCCGAGGAACTCGGTGAGGGACGAGATCTTCAGGTCCTCGCCGAGCGCCTCCTTCGCCTCGACGCGACGCTCGCGCACCTTGTCGTCCTTCGCGAACGTCTCGACGGTCATGACGGACTTCCGGTCGCTCCATCCGGCGGGACCCGACATCTTCGCGGAGCCCGCGAGAAGCGCCGCGCCGTCGAGCGCCCAGGACGGAGCGGCGACGAGAAGAAGGAGCAAGACGAGGCCAGGGATTCTGCGAGGCATTCCGACGATTAGACACGGGTCGAGGGAAGGCACAAGTCGGCCGATCCGGCGCACCCTGGGCAGGTGCCGTGCGCAGCGCGCACCGGCGGCGAGAATTACTTTCTCCAGATTCTTGCTTCACCTGCGAAGGCCAGGTGTGATCTACCGCCGGAGCAATGGGAAGCGTCCCGGGGAGGCAATGCCGCCTCGCCGGCGAGCCCGGACACCGTGTCCGGGAACCGCGCACGAGCCTTTGGGGAAGGCGGCGGCGGGCCCGACGTCAGGGAGGTACATAGCTCGCGGAGCATCGACCGGGGGGTCGCGACCGAACCAGGAGGAAGCTCGATGGTTCTCGGATTCCCCCGAGAAGTTCATTGGCTCACCGCAGGTGCCGCAGCGTCGGCATTCCTCGCAATGGTGAGCCCCACGGAAGCACAGCTCACAGACTCGACCCAGACCGTTCCGAACATCCCCGGCAGCCACATCGAGAAGTCTCTCGATGAACAGGTGGGCGCCGGGCACGGTGACGCATTCACCCCCGGCTCCGCCGTCTATCTGATCAAGCGCGATCCCGCGCGCTCGATCCGGCGCGGCCGCCAGATCTTCCAGAGGAAGTTCACCGCGAGCCAGGGCGTCGGCCCGCGCGTCGATATGGACTCGTCGGGCGACATCCGGGAGAACCGCGCGCTCGGCGCCGGCCTCTCCGACTCGTGCGCCGGATGCCACGGCCGCCCGCGGGGCGCCGCCGGCTTCGGCGGCGACGTGGTCACGCGACCGGACAGCCGCGACGCGCCCCACCTGTTCGGCCTCGGCCTGCAGGAGATGATCGCGGACGAGATGACCGTCGAGCTGCGCGCGACGCGCGCGGCGGCGCTGGCCGCGGCCGAGCGCGCGGGCGCGCCGGTCGAGCGAAGGCTCGTCGCGAAGGGCGTCGACTTCGGTTCGATCACCGCGCGGCCGGACGGCTCCCTCGACACGTCGCGGGTCGAAGGCGTGGACGACGACCTGCGGGTGAAGCCGTTCTTCCACCACGGCGGCACGATCTCGATGCGCGAGTTCATCATCGGCGCCTTCAAGGCCGAGATGGGCCTCGAGGCCGCCGACGAGATCCTCTGCGCCGTGACCGACCCCGACGCTCCCCAGTCCCGCACCTCCCCCGCCGGCATGACCTTCGATCCCATGCTCGACACCTTCGAGCGTCCTGCGGTGTGCGACACCACCGCCGACGGCGACGCAGACGGGATCACCAACGAGATCGACATGGCCGTGGTCGACCACCTCGAGTTCTACTTCCTGAACTACTTCAAGCCCGGCCAGCACAAGGTCTCGAAGGGCGCCAAGCGCGGCCTCGAGACGATGAAGAAGATCGGCTGCACGAGCTGCCACGTGCCGGACATGCGCATCGAGACCGATCGCCGCGTGGCCGACGTGACGACCGAGTACGACTCGAAGCGCGGCATCTTCAACCGCCTCTTTGCCGAGGCCGAGACCCTGTTCGAGGCCCATCCCGACTCCGAGCCGTATCCGCAGCTCCTCCCGGCCGGCGGCGGGTTCGTCGTGCGCAACATCTTCACCGACTTCAAGCGCCACGACCTCGGCCCCGCGTTCCACGAGCGCGAGTACGACGGGACGTACCAGACGGAGTTCCTGACCGAGGCGCTGTGGGGCGTCGGCACGACCGCGCCCTACGGCCACGACGGCCGGAGCATCAGCCTCGAGGAGGTGATCCTCCGGCACGGCGGCGAGGCGAAGAAGTCCCGCGACCGCTTCGCGAAGCTCCGCGGCTCGGACCGCCGGAACGTGCTCGAGTTCCTCCAGACGCTCGTCCTGTTCCCACCGGACGACACCGCCTCGAACCTGAACCCCGGCGTGCCGGGCGGCGACCCGCAGACGCAGCACGGGAGCATCCACCTGGGAGCGCTGTTCCAGATCGCCGAGGAGGGCGGCGAGTGAGCGAGGCCGGCCCGTAGACCCCGCGGCTCCGCCCACGGACGGGCGGAGCCGCCTCGCCGGCGCGGCCCCCTTCACCTCCCACCGCCCAAACCCGGTCGCTCGGACGTCGAGCCGGGGGTAGACTCGACGCGTGCCCCTCCCCGATCTCCTCCGTGTCGCGCTGGCCGGGCTCCTGCTCCTCGTGGCGAGTTGCGGCGGCAATGGCGACGACTGCGACGGCTTCGTCACGATCAACGCGCCGGTCGAGGAGTGCAACGCGCGCGCCGAGAGGCTCGGTTGCGACACCGTCGAGGTGGACGGGCCCCGGTGCGGGCTCTTCGGGTGCGTGCGCTGCACGGGCGACGAGGGCGACGCCGAGCCGTAGCGCAGGCCTTGCGGCCGCCCACGCCACGGCGCGGGAGCGGCATCCCGCCGCGACCCTCCCGAGGATCGCGACGGGGTCGAGCCTCAGGATCCCTGCGGGACCCAGAGGGTCTCCGAGGGCACGCAGAGCTCGAACTCCTTCTTCGTCTCGATCCGCTGCGGGTTCGGAAGCTGCGTCAGGACGAACGGCGTCCGCGCTTCGTGGGAGCCTTGCTTCGGCTCGATGCGCGTCCCCGGCGCGACACCGACCCGTGCCGCCACGAGCGGATCCGTGATCTTCCTCGCCTCCTTCGCCAGGTAGCAGACCAGAGACGAGCTCGGCGATCCGACGGTCGCCGGCACGACGTTGCAGCTCGTCGTTCGCGTCCGCCCCGCATCATCCGTCTCCGTCGTGTCGACGTCGTACTTCTCGACCGGGTTGCAGAACAGAGCCGGCTTCTTCAAGTCGTACACCTTCGCCGTGCCGAGCACGGGATGAGGCTCGCTCTGGCAGAATCCCGTGACGCCGTCCTCGCCGCCACAGCTCCGCTCGTTCTTGCAGATCTCGCCCGCCTTCTTCGGCGCGCCCGCTGCGCAGAGCCGGATGCGACCGTTCGCGAACTGGTCCTCCACGAGGACCTGGAGATCCTTCCGGAACTTGCCGCCCGGCGCCTGGTCGCTCACGAGCCGCTTCGATGTCCGCGCGGCGTAGCACGCGTAGTGATCGACCGCGGAGGGGCCGAGGACCGGATTCGGCGGAGCGCCGAGCCCCTTGGGCGTCGGCAGAAGGAGATACTTCTCCTTGATCGTGTCGAGGAAGACACGGCCGAACTGGTTCTCGACGAGAAGGGCGCTGCGCCGGGCGTGCTTGGCCGTCTTCGGGAACTTCCGGTTCTCGCAGACGCCGCCGGTGCACTCGGCGTCGTCGATGCACGGCGCCCTGGGAAGCGTCGAATCCTTCGAGCACTTTCCGGAGGGTGGCTCGACGCCTTCGCGGGCACCCTTGATGCGGTAGGCGAGCAGATGGGTCACGCCGTCGACGATGCCCTCGTCGTTCTTGTCGGCGGGCACGAGAAAACGCGCTGTGCCCGACACGGTGTAGTTCTGCGCTCCGTCGAAGAGAGCGTCGTCGAGGGTCACGTTGCAATCCTTGGGAAGCGCGTCCGCCCGGCGGTCCGCCTCGCCCGCCTGGTAGGCCAGGAAGTGGTCGAGCACGGCAGTCGTCGTCGTCGCATCGGCGCCCGGAGGCTCGGCCTCCTGGTTGCCCACGCGGTCGCGCGCCATGCTGAAGAAGGAGTACGTGCGGCCGGCGCGCCCGGTGAGGAAGGCCGACTCCTCGGGTCGACCGATGAGCCACGGACGCCAGCCGCCGCCATCCTCGGCGACCCAGACCTCGTAGTCGCGAATGCCGGAGGAGCTCGGATCCGTGCCGGTCCAGGTCACCTCGAAGCGCGACGTCGCCTGCAGCGGACCGAGCGTCTCGACGTGACTCTCGGGCGCCGCGTTGTCGATGGTGTTGACCCAGTCGGCCGTCTCGATCGGCGCGTTGTCGTCGAAGACGATGTCCGCGGTGCGGCCCGTGCCGATCGCGGTCTCGGAGGCGAGCCCGGCAAGCGGCGTCACCGAGTAGGACACCGTGCCCTGCCCCTCGGGCGGAACGTCGTTGGGCGGAAGGAAGCCGTCGAAGACGGGAAGCTCCCACGTCGCCGGGTCGATCGACTCGAACACCCAGGTGACGACGCCCCCCGACACGTCGAGATTCGCACGGATCCGCAGCAACAGATCGCGATCGGGTCGCAGATCGAGCAGCACCTCGTGGTCGGTCGCACCGAGCGGCACCGCGACCTCCGTGTCTCCGAAGGAGATCGGCCCGAGAGAGAGCGAGGAGAGGTCGAGGTTCGCCACGTCGAGCCGGTCTTCGATGGTGACGACCTGCGCCGGCGCCGATCCGACGTTCTCGAAGGACACCTCGTAGGTGAGCGGCCCCTTGCCGGAGACGTAGCGCTCGGTCCCGACCCCGACCGACCCGATCTTCTCGTTCGGATCGAGGCTCGCGCGCGCGCCGACGTCGAGGGACTCCTCGTGCGCGGGAGCGGCGTGATCGTCCTGGGCATTCAACGGGTCTTGGGACGCACCGCCGCCACCTCCTCCGCCACCCTCGTCGCAGCGCTCCTTCTGCGGGTCGCACTCCTCGGGGGGATCCGGATAGGTCTCGTCCTCGTCCCAGTAGTAGGGAGCGTTCTCGACCGTGTCGGTCGTCGTGAACACGCCACCGTGGGGTTCTCCCAATCGTCCCAGTTGCGCAGGAGATACTTGCCGGTCACGTCCGAGATGTAGTTGGTCTGCTCGATCACCACGCCGCGGTGAATCGTGTCCTCCCACGTCTCCCCGGGACCCGGCGTCGGGTAGATCACGACGCCGAAGTGGCCGGCATCGAGCCACGGCGGCTCGCTGTCGATGTGGACCGGCCCGTAGCTCATACCCTCGAGAAGCTCGGGGCTCTCCTTCCGCAACTTGTTGAGCTGCGCGAGCATGCCCGCGAACGGCCCCCCGTCCACGCTTCCCTCGACGGCGCTCTGGCACGTCTCGCCCTTGCCGATCGGCACGATCGCGTTGAAGACCTCGGTGAAGTCGCTCGTGTAGTAGAGCGCGGGCATCTCTCGGAAGATCCCCGGGCCCCGGTAGTACTCGTCCCATTCCTTGTTGGTCTGGGGGTCCTCGGGCGAGGCAACGACCGGCGCCGGCGCCGCGACCAGAGAGAGGGTGGCGGCGCACGCGAGCGCGAAGACGGTTCGGCGGCTGTTCGATGACGTCATGATGGCTCTCCGCACGAGGGTCACGGTCCCTGCACCAGGACCGCGCGAATCTGGAAGTCGGTTTCGGCGGGCGCCTCGACCTCGAGCGTGGCGCGTCGCTCCACGCCGGGAGACAGAGCGATGCTCGGCAACACGATGGCCGGTCCTTCGGTCGTCTCCGTTCTCTGGGCATTCGGCGTGATCCCACCGAACGGCGCCGGCGGCACGCTCACGCGCCACACGAACTCTTCGGGGACGCCATACACGATGAGAACCGCGGTCGCGTCGACGTTCCCCTCGTTGCGCATCGTCAGCCGGTAGAGCGTCGGCCGTCCGATCCGGATCAGTGCCGGCCCCGCGAGGGAGAGGGACACCTCGGGCGGAACTCCCGCCGCGATCACGAATCCGCCCGGCACGACCGCCGGGCTTCCCGGCGCGCTCGGATTGGTCACGACGACGTCCCAGCCGCCCACCGCGCGATCGCGAAGGTCGAAGGTCGCCGTGAGGGTCGCGGGCTCCGCGAAGAGCGGATTGCCGAACGCGACCTCGACCGGCGACGCGACGATCTCCTCGCCACCGCGCACGAGCTTCACGGTCGCGTCCGCGTCGACGTACCACGCCCGGAGGACCGCGGTGACCGAGCCGTCGTTCCCGCCCGTCTCCGGAACGATGTCGACGATCGACAGACTGGCGTCTTCGACCGTGAAGCCGTCGGGCAGCACGCCCACGTTGCCGGGGTCCGTCGCGTCGGTGACGACGACGTCCCACGGGCCCAGCGCGCTTCCCGTCAGATCGAACGTCGTGGTGATCCGGTGCAAGGCCGGCTCGACGAGCACCGGAGCGCCCACGATGTCCGGCTCCCCCGTCCGCCGCAGCACGACCTCGGCGCCGGCGGGAAGGGTCAAGCCATGAAAGATCACGGCATCGACGGAGCCTTCGTCCCCGGCCCGTTCGGGCAGGATCGCGAACACGCCCGTGGTGGATGCCGCGCGACAGAAGCCGAGGGCATTCGCGATGTGGTCGCCGGTGCCGACGAACGCGGTCACGAGCGCGGTCGCAGGATCGATCGTCCAGAGGTCGCTCCCGCCCACGCCCGCGAACGCGCTGAAGTAGCCAGAGGAGGACGCCGTCGACGCGTAGAGCGTGCCGTCGCTCGCGAACGCGATGTCGAACATCTCGGCATCCAACGGATTGCCCGGGCCGTCCTCGATCAGCCCGACCAGCGTCGCCGCACCGGTGACGGTGTCGATCGAGTAGAGCGCGGGCGACCCGAGGGACTCGTTCGACACGCCGTACAGGACACCGGCGGGGCTCACGGCGAGGCCGACCATTCCCGTGACCCCGGGGCCGTAGAGCCCGCCCACCAGAGTCGCGGCACCGGTCGCCGGGTCCACCGTGGCGAGTCCGTCCGCGGTGTCACCCGTGCCGGTCGAGACGCTGACGTAGATCACTCCGCCGGGTGCGACCGCGAGAGCGCGTACCTCGAGGAACCCCGACGGACCGACGACGGTCGCCGCGCCGGTGGTGGGGTCGAACGTCACGATCTGCCCGGCGCCCATGAAGCCGAGGCCGCCCCACAACGTGCCGTCGGGCGCGCAGTCCATGCCGAGCGGCTCGGATACGCCCGTCTCTCCGATCTCGAGCGTCGCGCCCGTGTCGCGACTCACGAGGAGCAGCGAGCCGAAATACGCGTCTCCGTACAAGCCGTAGAGGACGTCGTCCTGCGACGCGGCGGGGGATGCCATGACCAACGTCAACAGGGCGGCGACGCCGGCGCACGTTCTCGAGTACATGGGGCCTCCTTAGATCCGCCGCAAGACCGGGGACGCCGCCGCACGTCGTGAGATCGCGCGCCGGAATCGATAACGGCGTTGCCCACGTGGTTTTGCAATCGCAGTGCCATGGCCGACGACGCCCGAACACCTGCGATTTCTCTCGCGACGGGAGCTCGCACGTTCCGACCACCGGGAAGTCAGGCGCTTCGCCTTCTCACGAGCGAGGGCGTCCGCGTTCCGAACGACGGTCCGTACCGACGGCTTTCGTCGGACCCGCATTTGCTGCCACGAAGGATCGATGGGGAGTCCGCACGCGGCGAGATGCGCCGTCGGCGCGATTGCGATCGCCGGGCTGGGCGTGCGTCTGCTCGCGCTGCGAGACGTCGCGGCGGATCCGTGCTTCGCAGCGGCGGGGCTCGCACCCGACGCGGGCCTGTACCATCGCCTGGCACTGCGCGTCGCAGCGGGCGAGCTCCCCCTTCCGGCTGACGCAGGTCATTCGTCGACGCTGTGGGCACTCCTTCTCGGCGGCGTCTACGCGGCATTTGGCGACGAGCTCTGGGTCGCGCCGCTCGCGAACGTCGCCCTCGGAACGACGACCATCGTCCTCGTCTACGCCTACTCGTCCCGCCTCCTCGGGTCGCGCCCGCTCGCACTCCTCGGGGCGGCCGGCGCGGCCGTGTATGGGCCTTTCGTCTTCTTCGACACGAGCCGACTGAAGGTCTCGCTCGGCATCCTCCTCGCCAGCCTCGCGTTGCTGCTCGCGAGCGACGACCGGAGTCGTGCGTCGCCGACGCGCCAGATCCTCCTCGGCCTCGTCCTCGGCCTGGCGCTCGACGTGAACCGCCTCCTCGTTCCCCCGGTCGCTCTGCTGCTCGTGGTGGGCGCCTGGTCGCAGCGGTCCCCCGGGCGGCAGAGCGCCGGCCGATCCAGCACGCGCGGATTCCTGCTGCGGACCGGCGCGGCGCTCCTCCTCACCGTGACCGCTCTCGGTCTCCTGTCACAGCGCAGCCCCGCCGCCGTCGCCGCGCACGGCGCCGTGCATCTGTACATCGGCAATCACCCGGGCGCGTGGGGAGGATACAGCGACGTGCGGGGACTTCGTCGCTCCCCCGCCGGGCACGTGCGCGACGCGCGGCGCGTCGCGGAGAAGGACGCCGGAGAGTCCCTCGACGAAGGCGGCGTCGCGACGTTCTGGACCGTGCGCACGCTCGCGTTCGCGCGCGAGCGACCGATGGACGCCGCGCGCCTTCTCGGACGCAAGCTCGTTCTTCTCGCGAGCCCATACGAGGTCCCGAACAACGAGAGCTACGCGTACGCGCGGAGGACCGTCGCCACTCTCGCCTGGCTTCCCGGGTTCGGCGTCCTGCTGCCGCTCGCGTTGTCCGGCGCGTGTCTCGTCGCGGCGCGACCGGGACCCGCACGGCTCCTGGTGCTCGCGGGCCTCGCCTACGCGTCCGGACTCCTGCTGTTCTTCGTCACCTGGCGCTACCGATTGCCGATGGCACTCGTCGCCTGGCCCCTCGCGGCAGCCTTCGTCGGCGCGATCGTGACGGCCGCGCGCGACGGCCGGCCCGCCCGGGTCGCGGCCCTGAGCGTCCTCCTCGCGACCGCGACGGCCGTCATCGGCCTCGCCGACGTCTCCGCCGAAACCCGACGGCAGCATCTCCGAGCCGCGGCGGCCCGAGCCGAGCACTGCGAGCGCGCCGTTCGCCGACGCGCGACACCGTAGCGCGCCGCTCCCGAGGACACCGGGAGACCGCCCGTGCGTCGCCACGGCGGCCCCGGCCCAGACCGCCCGACTAGCCGCGTACGATCTCGACGTCGCGCCCCGGCTCGCCCGCGGGCCCGCCGTTCGGGTGGAAGCCGGCGACGTGGCGGCGCACCGTGCGACCGACGAGCTCGATCTCCGCGAGGATCCAGTCCTCGAGCACGCGATGGACGAGCAGGAGGGAGAGGCCGATCACGACGACCCACGACGCGAGCGGCCCGAGCATCGGCTCCGCCGCGCCGCTCGCCGTTCCGCCGCAGGCGGCGAGCTGGAGCGCCAGCAGCGCGAGGCTCGGCTTCGAGAGCGTCGGGATGACGTTCCAGAAGCGCACGCGCGCGGCCTCCTCGACGGCGACGCGGAGGGCGCCCGCGAGCCCCGTGACGTAGCGCTCGCGCGCGGGCGCGGTCGCGATGTCGTCCAGGACCTCCGCGTGGAACCACGCGTCGCTTCGCAGAAGCAAGGCCCAGTGCACGAAGTAGCTCCGCGCGCGGAGCCGGAACAGGCCCAGCGCCGTCAGGAGACCGAGCGTGGGCGAGTCGCACCACGCGAACCGGTGCTCCCGAAACGCGCGTTCCAGAGTCCCGTCGAGATCGCGGTAGATCCGACGAGCGCGGCGCCGGCTGACGGCCGACGGAATCGCGGAGAACGAGCGGCAGAGCACGACCGGCAGATCGAGGCAGATGTGCAGGTAGGCGAACCCGCACACGCGCGTCACCGGGCGGGTGGAGCGGCGCCGAAGCGTGTCGACGATCGCCGCGACCTCGTCGCGCTCGGGCCCGGTCGGGTTCTCCCATCCCCAGTAGCGCTCCCAGAAACCGACGACGAGGTACGTGACCCAGTCGCCCTCGCAAGCGAGGGGCGGCCACAGGATCGCCGGCCGGGGCCGGCGATCCGAGTCCGTGTGTAGCTCGACCTCGAGCTCGAACTCGGAGACCCAGTCGCTCGAGGTGAGACGCGCGTCGCGATACCGCCGGATCTGACGGGTGACGTCCTCGTAGAGCCCTTTGAAGCCGCGAGCCGCGGCGCGAAAGCTGATCCCCATGGGCCGACCCACACGCGAAGCGTGCAAGGATGCGACCACCCGCCGGCCCCCGAAACCCCAAGAGAGCGCGCACTCGCTGCCCAATCGGATGGACGGCGATTCTGGAACATCGGACGGCCGGACCGGGAGAGATCGGTCTCGCGGCGGCCCGACCCATCGGACAGCCCCCTCGACTCCGCGAAGCCTCGCCCTGCCCCCGGGTTCGGGCGGAAATCTCTGTCTTGACCTCGTCGCGTCCCGCGGCGGAGACTGCGCCCCACCAAACGGCTTTGCCCCCAAGTTCCACCCTCTCCGCTCGTCCTCCTCCCCCGTTCGACGAAGCCCTGACGAAGCACTCGAAAGGAACCGGAGTGAGAACGACACAGAGGGACTCCCGTACACCCACGGCCCGGGCCATGGGCCTCTTCGCAGCCGTCCTGCTCGCGTGCGCGGGCTGCGGCGACGGCGCGTCGACCGGCGCGGCACCGACCGGCCCCACCGAAGGATCGCTCCGTGCGCAGAGCCTCGCCGACGAGCTGGCCGCGTGGATCTGCGACGGCGCCGCGTCGTGCTGCAGCGACGAGGGGATGGCGTTCGACCGGGCGCGCTGCCTCGAGAAGAACCGCGCCGCGGAGCTCCGCCGTTGGGACCGCGCGACCCGGCGCGCGTTCAGCGAACCCATGGCCGAGCGCTGCGCGGCCCAGCTCCGCAGCACGCAGCCGACCTGCGGCAACCCGCGCGCGCTCGTTCCGAGCTGCTTCCGGGTGACCGACGGCACGGTCGACCTCGGCGGGGCCTGCGAGCACAAGAGCCAGTGCCGCGGCCAGCGGGCCGGCCTGGTCGACTGCCGCGACGGCGTCTGCGCCGCGAAGGCCGATGTCGGCGAGGCGTGCGAGGTGGCCGGCGGCTGCAACCAGTGCGTCGGCCACGCGTTCTGCATCGACGGCGACGACGGCCCGCGCTGCCAGCGACGGATCGATCGCCCCGCGGCCAGCCTCGGCGAGCGCTGCGCGGACGATCCCCCCGGCCTCCCCACGACCACGGCCGACGGCGCGCCCGCACGCGAGATGATCAAGTGCGAGCCCGACCTCGTCTGCGAGCCCTTCCAGGGCGTCTGCATCCGCCGACAGCTCCCCGGAGAGGCGTGCGACCCGACGTGGGGCAACATCCTGTGCGCGGAAGGCCTCTGCCAGAACGGCATCTGCACGCGCGACCTCCAGCTCGGCGAGCCCTGCGACGGGCGGGGCTGCGCGCCGGGCCTCTACTGCGACGACGTCGCCGGGCGCTGCGCCGCGCCCGCGTCCGAGGGCGGGACGTGCGGGCACACGCGGACGCTGGACGTCGAGTGCGCCGACGGCCTCGGCTGCTTCCTCGACCGGGGATCGGACGAGCGGCGGTGCGGTACGGAGGCCGCGTACTGGTGCGGGCGGGCGTCGTAGGCGCCGGAGCGGCGACGCGCGCCGACAACTGTCCCAGGGGACGTTCGTTACCTTTCCGCCCGCTGTTACCTTTTGGCGGAGGCTGGGCCCGACCAAACGGCTTTGCCCCCAATTCCGCCCTTCTCCGCTCGTCCTCCTCTCCCGTTCGAAGAAGCCCGACGTAGAACTCGAAAGGAACCGGAGTGAGAACGACACGGAGGGACTCCCGTACACCAGCAGCTTCGGCCCGGGTCACGAGGTCACACTCGTGACCTCGGAATCGCCACGCCTTCGCGAAGTCGACGACGAGGCGCCCTATCCGCGCAGGCTCACGGCCCGCCGAGCGGCGCTTGCGGCTCGGCGAGGTCTACCTTCCACTGGTTCGACACGTTCAAGACACGCCATGCCGGCGTGACGATACTCGCCGTCGTGCTCCCCGCGATCACCATGCCGACCATCTTGGACGACCCGCGCTCGACGACGACGGCGCCGCTATCTCCCGGCGACGAGAACGGGCGATCCCCAGCGCCCTTCACCCGGAGCTGTCCGCGGAAGCGCGCCGAACGAAGTCGCCCACGGCTGTCGTAAACGCGGATTCGCCCAGTCCACGCCCAGTCCACGACTCTACCCGACGTGATTCCGGTCGTCCGACCTCGCTTCACGACGGGGCCGGTCACACGACGCTGCTCCGCTTCGGGCTGCGTGAGGTAGTGTCGTGCCTTCAGCGCGACGTCGGCGATCCCGATCTCGTTGACGACGGCGTCTTCGTCGGGCTCGATGTGTGCGAGCGCGGCGTCGACGGTGTTCTCGTGGGCACCGAACCGGATTCGGGTCCATGCAACGAGGCGCCCGATCCGGTTGTTGCGAACGCGACCGCCCTCGGCGACCTCGGGCTGATACACCCAGTCTCTCCGGTTTCCGAGGCCCGCCGGAGCGAGGACGTGGGCACACGAGAGTAGATAGCGTCCCGGGCGTCCTTCCCATCTCACGACGGCGCCCATCGATCCGTTCAGAACCTCCTCGTGCGAAATCCCGTCGCCCATCTCGACGGGTCGCCGACGGGCGGTCAACACGCCGCCCGCGTGGACGATCGGAACGGCGTCCTCGACCACGTCGACCGGAACACCGCAGATGTTCCTCGGAAGTCGAGCCGTCGCACTCAATGCCGCACGCGGATGCTTCCGCGTGACGTAGAGGCGGAAGGCGTCCGTGGCCGTCGGGACTCCGCAGGTTTCCTTCGGCCCGAACCCCAGGGCGTAGACACGGCTCCCCCAGCCGAGGCGCTCGTGAAGCTCGCGGAACCCCGCGTGGACCTCGGCCGCGTCGACCCCCGATCCGCTCATTGCTTCGCAATGTAGCCGATGATCTTGTCCTGGTTCTCGCTCAAGGCCGTTCCGACTTGCTTGACCTTGCTTCCGTAGTCGTCGTGCTCGGTCACGAGGATCGAGATGATGAAGTTCCCCGTCCCGTAGATCGGGCCCCCGCTCCCATCTCCGAGGAACGATCGAGGAATCGCGGGAGTGAGCTGCCCGACGAAGCTCCCTCCCGGCACGGGAGCCCCCGCACCCGGACCGTAGGCCGTGCCGATCTTCAGGTCCTGAATCTTGAGGCTTCCTTCGAAGACCTTCTTGATGTGCGATTCGGCTTCCGCGTCCGTCCAGACGGCGTGCATGGTCAGCTGAACCGAGAGGTCGATGGTGTCGTCGGCGTCCTCGAACCAGCTCCCCGGATCCAGGAGCCCGAACCTGGCGATCTTCGCCTTCGCGTAGTCGACTCGCGCAGAGACGGGCTTGATCTCGAAAGCAGTGAGATCCCGGGTACCTTTCACCTCGAAGCCGATCGTCGCGGCCGTGGTGCGCGAATCGTCGACCAGTGCACTTCGGGTCAGCGTGATGCCGGTCAGATTGAGGGGCGCGTCCACGGTCCAGCCCGCGTAGAAGTCGTCGGCGACGGCGATCCCGGAGTACGTCGCGGTGTAGCGCTCGGACTCCTCCTCGAGAAACTTGGTCACCTGCTCGAGCACGATCTCGGCCGCCATGGCTCCGAGCGCGCCCGCGGCCTGCGCGGCGGCGACCTCGGCCTTGGTTTGCCCCTTCCGGGGTGGGCGCGGAGGTATGGGATGCGGCTGCGTCAGATCGACCGTGACGATTTCGCCCCGGGTCTTCTCCGTATCGGCGCGCGCCGGAAAGAAGACGGCGGACGCGCGGTTCGAGAGGCTCGTGCAGCCGGAGCCGAGAACCCCGGCTACGAGCAAGAGTGCGATCGATCGATTCTTCATGTCTGTCTCTCCCGCGACTCAGAGGTCGCGCCGTGCGAGTTCGAAGTGCATCCCATCGAGGTACTTCGAGGGGCGGAAGTGGCCGCCCCACGCGAAGCCCTCGGCGGCGAAATGCGGAACGAGTTCGATCAGAGATCCGTGCTCGCCGCGCGGGGCCGGTCGAACTCCGTAGCCGTTCCACCGCGCGTTCAAGTCGATCGCGACGCCCCACGCATGCGCACTCAGGTTCCGCTCGCGATTCCAGCCCTTGTGGCGGGCGACCCACGTCCCATCGAAGGTGAGGATCCGATCGCCCAGCCCTGCCTCCTCGATCGCCGCGAAGACGCGGCGGAAAGGCTCCACCGCCTTCGTGTGGACGGTGATCTTCTGCCCCAGGACGTCGACATCCATGCTTTGGAGGTTCGCTTCGATCCAGGCGTCCTCGAGCCGAACGCGACCACCCTCTTTCTCCGTGTGCCGGATGTCGCCGAACGCGAGCCGGAGATCCGCGTCGCGTAGCGGACGAATCGTGCCGTCGGCGCGACGGGGAATCGAAAGGCCTGCATCGTCGGCGTCGTCGCCGAGAGAGCTGCAGGCGCCCGACCAGAAGTAGCTGTCGTCGTCCCCTTCGTACCATTGGTCGTTGCCGCTCACGCGCTCGCCCGAGATCAGCCCGTGCACGCGAAGGGGCGTCCCGCTCTCGACCTTCTTGATGACCGGCGCGGTCGTCGACGGATCTCCTCCGCGGATGTTGAGGCGAGCGAGCGACACGACCTCGCCCGAGAGAGGCTCATCGATCTGCAGCGTCATGGCTCAGCCCAGGTAGTCGTCGTCTTCGTCGATCGCCGGGGCGGCCGGCATGAAGCGCGCGCCCGACCGCTTCGCGAACCCTTCGATGAAGTCCGCGCCCGCGTATCCCGCGCCCACGAGCCCGAAGAACTGAGTGGCTTCGATGTTGGCCCTGGGATCGATCCCCACCGAGATCGCGGCGAGCGAGCCCGCGGTGAAGCCCAGGGCGATCGTCGCAAGCAGGCGTCCGGGCTGAATCATGCTCGCCTCGGATTGGTGAAGCTGCGAGGACTCGTCCGATACCTTCTTGAGCCCGACCACCGCCCGAACGAGCTGCCCCAGCGCGCCCGCGACGCCGCCGAAGCCGATCAACTCCAGCCACTGCGCCGCTGTGTACGAAGCGTCTTCCATCCGCCGTTCCTCCTTCCGAACTCGCAGAAGCAGGGCGTATGCCAAGACGCGGTTCGAGCGGTCGCGCGGGTGAGGTTCCAAGCGCGCGCGGCCCTGATCCAGTTTTCCGGACGAGTTTCCGCCTCGCCGGACAGTCTCGGGCCAAGCGCGTCGAACGGACGCCGACGTTCGAGTCGTTCGCGTGGCGAGTTGCGAAGCTCCCGTTGTGGATCACGTTCCCGCGGCGCAGCAGCGGTGGATTGGTCCACGAGTTGCTCTACCTGGGTCATCGAGGCGCTGTGTCGCGCTCGACGGGCGACCCCCGGGGAGCAGCCACACACGGTGCCAAGCCGAAAATGGGAGCAATCGAGACATGGACGTCGGCCGAGCGCTCTCGGTAGTCTCCGCCGCCGTCGCCCTGGCGACCCTGGGCGTCAAGGAGATCGCGTCTCGGCGACGCAGGCGGACCCTGACGGCGCAGATCAAGAAGAACGACGAGAACGCGGAGCTCGATCGCGGGGCGAAGGCGAGCGCCAACATCGAGGCGCAAACGGAAGAGGCGCGAGATCAATCGAAATATGCGAACACCGCGTTCAAGTTCACCTTCGCGGCGACTCTCCTGGCCGTGATCGGAGGATCCATGCCCAGCACGACGACCGACCCGCTCCTGGAACAGCTCGAAGACCGCTTCTCGAAGTTCAGCGTCACCACCGACCGGCGCCTGAAGGCCCTCGAAGGTGGCCCCGGCGGTCCTCCCGGAGGAGGAGGAGGGGGCGCGGCGGCGATCGCCGAGCTAAAGGATGCCTTCTCGGATCTTCGCTCCCAGGTCACGGTTCTCGAGGAGAACGTCCTCAAGGCGTCCAAGATTCCCGCGGCCGTGGACCAGCTCCTCGCGACCGTGGAGGCGCTGCAGGCACGCGTCGAAGCGCTCGAGCGCAGGGTCGAGAGCTCGGACTCCGGGCTGCTCGCCCCAGGCAAGACGTTCGAAGCCGGAGGCTAGCAGAGCCGGTCCCACCCGAGGCCCGGGCGCACGAGACGCTTCTGGCTCGGCGCCCGACCCGACGCCAGCGACGCTACAACCGAAAGACGCGCTTCGCGTTGCCGGCGAGGAACGCGGCCCGGACGTCGTCCGCGAGCCCGAGGTCGTCGAGACCCGCCAGCGCCTTCTTCGGTGGGATCATCGGGAAGTTGGTTCCGAAGAGGACCTTCGTCGCGCCGCTTCGCTTCATGTACTCCACGAGCGGCGCCGGGTAGCGACGAACGGTGTAGGCCGACGTGTCGATGAAGAAGCCCTCGTGCTTCGTCGCGACGGCGATCGCCTCGTCGGTCCACGGGTAACCGATGTGGCCGCCGACCACGACCAGCTCGGGGAAGTCGAGACACACCTGGTCGAGGTAGATCGGCCGGCCGACCTCCGACGGCATGAGCGGCCCCGTGTGACCGATCTGCGTGCAGAACGGAACGCCCGCCTCACAGCACGCGACGTAGACCGGGTAGAAGCGGCGATCGGTCGGCGGCTCCCAGAGCCACGGCAAGACGCGGATCGCCTTGAAGCCGAGCTCGTCCACACAGCGCCGCACCTCGGCCACGGCCTCCATCGGCTTCGCGAGGTCGACCGAGCCCACGCCGACGAGCCGATCGGGCGCCTCGGCCACGAACGACGCGACCTCGTCGTTCGAGATCATGACGTTCCGGGGCGCGTACCAGGCGCTGATGAGCGCTTTGCCGACCCCGGCCTCGTCCATCGCCGCGAGCGTCGTGGAGACGGGGATCTCCGAGACCATCGCCTCGTTCTCGCCCTTCGTCCACCGGCGGAGGGAGTCGAAGATCGGGTCGGCGACGTGGCGGGCGGTCGGGTGCTGGGCCCAGGCGTCGATGATGTCCATGCGCGAGCCCGATTGCCTGTTTCAGGGAACGTCCGAGCGCACGGTGTGCCCGTCGCGTGCGAGGCCGTCCAGCACGTCGTCGAGACCGGAGGCGCCGCTCAGAAACCGATCCAGGAACGCCACCACGAGATCGACCGTCCGGTCGTGAATCGACGCCGCCGGCCCCACGTTCTCGATCAGGTCGACGTGGTCCGCGCCGTCGAGCAGCACCTGCACGCGCGGCGCGACGATCCGATCGTAGAACGCCGTGGGCTCGGCCGGCCGGACGACGGGATCCTCGCTACCCGACAGGACGAGCGTCGGCGGCCCCTCGGCCGGCGTCGTCTCCTGGAAGACCCCTTCGGCCACGGCGGTCACCGGCGCGACGAGCACGGCGGCATCGACACGGTCGTCGGTGCAGCAGTCGAAGCGCGTCTGCGCGATCGCCGTCGCACCACCGAGCGAGTGGCCGAGCACCGCGATGCGCGACGCGTCGATGCGACCTTCGAGAAGCCCCCCGCCGTCGCGCTGGCTCTCGAGCAGCTCCGAGATCACGAACGACAGATCCGCCGGCTGCTCGACCGTGTCGCCCAACCCGCTCGTGTGACCGCCGGGCGCGGCGTCGTTCGTGAGCGGGAAGCGCGGGGCGGCGACGACGTAGCCCGCTCGGGCCAGACCTCGACCGAGCGCATCCAAGCGCCCGGTGTTGCCGCCAAAGCCGTGCGCCAGAACCACCAGTGCGCAGCGGGGTCCGGCACACGCCGGGAGATGCCTCTGTGGCCGCGTCGTCAGCCAGATTCGTGTTTCGATGGTGCGATCGGCAGCACCTTCGAACTCCGCATTCGGCGGTGTGGAGCGGGATTCATCGACGAATACCTGCACGCCGGAGACGACTTCCGTGGCGGGAGGCGGCGTCGCGCCGTCTCCGCACGCGAGGGGGATCGAGAGGAGAAAGGCGACGAGCAGAGTGTCGTGGCGACGGATGACACGACCTTACCGCCCCAAGGCAAGCCGAGCGAGCGGGAGAGGGTCTCCGGCAAGCACAAAGCTTTTGAAAACGGGGAGAATTCGGCGGCCTGCTTCAGCTCGATCGCGGTCCTTCGCCGCGCCACCCGCGAGTCGACGAGGGTCATTCGTCGCACGGCCTCGGCGTTTGGGGCCAGGTACGCACCGTGGCGCCCCGGCCGCCGCGTAAGAGTCTCCACCGCGACGTAGCTCGGCTTCTTGGTCGCCTTCGTCTCGATGAGGACGAGCGGAACGCCCCCGACCCCTCGGCAACGAGATCCACCCTCTTTGTCAGCCCCCCGGCCCTGCTCGAATCCAGATCGCGCAAGAAGGCGACCAGGAGATGCGCACGGCGGCCCGCGGGCGGCTTCTTCATGTCACGGACGTTCCGGACCCGCCCAATCGCCTTCTTCAGCTCTCCCGAATCGGGCGGCGCGACGATGCCGATCGCGGCGCTGACTTGGCCACCCTCTTCAATCCCGTTCCTCCGGCTTCTCCGGCGCTGATCCCGCCATGCATCGGCCGCGCAGCGCGATAGTCCAGCCCGGAAGCTGGCGATGTCAATCCCGGATACCGCCACTATCTCCCCTCGGGCACCTGGTCGGCACGCACCTACCGCTTCGTCTCTGCACCAGGTCGATGTACGCTACGACCCGATCCAGGCCCGCATACTCTGCGGCGATCTCACAACCAGCGAAGGTACCGCGCATGATTGAAGTGGACGTGACATGCACGATAGAGGAGCTTTCCCAATACGCTCGTGGCCGCTTGGGCCTCCTGATCGGCCCAACCGCAACCGCGTCTGCCGATGACTCGGTAGTTTCTCTCAAGAACGAATTGGTCAGCCGGTTCGGCGGCCAAGAGCGGCATGCATACCACGAGACCGCCGAGGCATTGATTGCGAGCGGCACCTCGCGGGACGCGATCTCAAGCGCAATCGAAGCGAACGCAGCGCGACTCCGACCCGCCGCGGAGCTGCGCGCGCTCGCTGGCATCAAGTGGACCGCAGTCCTCTCAGGTGCGCTCGATCATCACTTCGAAAACGCACTCCAAGTTGAGTTCTCCCGTCGACCAATGCGACGCGACGTGTCGGTCATTTCAGCGGGTGGCCAGATTGCGGGCCCCAGAACACTGCCAGTCTTCAAGCTCCTCGGCTCCGTTCAACGGGGTGACTTCGCCGTTAGCACCGCAGACTTTCTGCGGCGCGTGCCATGGTGGAGCCAAGTTGCTCGGTCGTTCTTGGACAGCGTGAAAGCCTCCCCGCTCCTATGCGTCGGGTTCTCCGGCGCGGAGTGGCTGCTGGAACCCCTCTTGGGGTGCTTGTTCGGGTTGGGTGTTCGTACGCCCTCGCGACTTATCCTGCTTGCTGATGACCCCCTCGTCGGGAACGCCCGGATCCGCGAGATCGTCCCAACAGCCTCGCTGGTCATCGCGCAGGGCGGCGTCAGGGACGTAGCCAGTGCAGTGGAGCCCAGCGACAAATCACAGCAGCTGAAGCTGAACTTCGGCCCCGATGCCGGCCCCCTGTCCGAACAAGACTTCTCAGGGTTCAGTGACCTACTCTCGTTGTTCACTGGCCGCGTCAAGTCCTCAATCGATCCTGAGGAGCGGGAACGCCTTCGCGATCTGCTCTTCATGCCGGACTGCATTAGCTGGGATCCCTTCGTGCACGACATGGACTTCCGGCGCTCAGTTGGTCCAGAGATTCTCGATGGGATTCGGGGCCTCGCAGAAGGCAAAGAGCTCGTGTCGGGCGTCTTTCTGCATGGAAGGGCAGCATCGGGGAAGACCACGGCACTCAAGCGAGCAGCTTTTGACGCTGCATGCGAAGGGATGGTCGTGGCGTGGCTGCGGCCCTACTGGTACTCCGATGGCGAAGATAGGCTCGACGCTTTTTTTCGGCGCGCGTCCGAGTTTCTTGCCGACCGCCCGATCATCTTGTTCGTGGACGACCCGCGCCGCCTCGGCGGTCTCAGCGTAGAGGGCATTCTAGCCGGTGCGCAGCGACGCGGCGTACGTGCCGTCCTTGTCGTGGGCGTTCGGACGAGTGACCTTGAGCAGGTTGGTCTCGACAACGTATCGGCCTGGGCCCGCTCCACACTCGAACTTCCCGATAGGCTCGACGAAGACGAGTGGCTCAAGCTGGCCGACTACCTCGTCCGCATGGACATCGTGAAGGACCTCGATGAGGCCACCGAGGAACTCCACGTAGCCGAGTCTAGTAGGCAAACGCGTGACACGCTGGCGATTCTCTACTGGCTCCTTCCGGAGGTCAGACATGTCATCGCCCGCTCCGTACGGGACGAATACGTCCGACTTGGCGATTCCAGCAGCCTACGCGGTGTTCTCCTTGGAGAGTTCGAGCAGGCCGCCGGGTTCCTGAAAGACGCCTACTCCATGGTCGCAGCCTCATGCAGCTACGGCGCTCCTGTGCCGGTCGAGGTCTTGGTCAACGCGCTTGGCGTTGACTACGGGGATTGGCTGGACACTGTTGCTCCGGACGGCCCAGCATGGGGCCTCCTCTACCCAGCCGACCCTAACGATCGCGAGGGAGAAGCATACCAAACGCGCAACTCCCTCGTTACCGAGATCCTCGTTGAGACGCTTAACGGTGGAAAGCTAGCGCATGATGGGGAAGTCGCCATGCTCTGCAGGCTCCTCGGTGCGTGCGACGGCTCAGATCCGCTCTACCGCGAGTACGCCGTCCAAGTTCTCGTGCCTCACAACAAACTCAGACAGCTCCAGCTCGCGGATGGTACGAGCCTGTACGACGCGGCGTTGTCGTCATTGCCGTGGCGAGACCGGCTTCTGACGCACCACAAGGGACTCTTCACACGCGAGAAGGGCGGGCCCCTCCAAGATGCTATCGCGCTCTATCGCGAAGCCTTGGATGCGACGGAGCCGCCCACATCTTCTCGCGCGGAACCCAACGAGTTTATCCACACTTCGATCGCAGCAGCGCTTCTCGACCGAATCAAACGGGGCGAGGTCTCG
>JAUIFY010000186.1 GCA_030430245.1 bacterium
GTTCGTCACCAAGATCATCCCGCAAGCCGTGATCGACGCCCCGAAGCACGGGTCGATCTGCTTCCACCCCTCGCTCCTGCCCCGGTACCGCGGCGGCAACGCGCTCGCCTGGCAGCTGATCAACGGTGAGACGAAGGGCGGCTTCACCGTGTTCTGGACGGATCCAGGGATCGATACCGGCCCGATCCTCCTCCAGAAGGAGATCGAGATC
The DNA here is from genome assembly GCA_030430245.1 of bacterium. Classification (GTDB taxonomy): domain Bacteria; phylum Desulfobacterota; class Binatia; order UBA12015; family UBA12015; genus VGTG01. Next base: position 212 of record JAUIFY010000186.1, read on the forward strand.
GGGCCCGACGACACGGGTGGCTCGCTCTACTTCGACAAGATCTTCGAGCCCGGTGTCGCCGGGATGGTCGAGGCGGTCGACCTGATCGCGGCTGGCAAGGCGCCGCGCATCGATCAGGACGAGTCCCGGGCCACCTACGACCCGCTCTGCAAGGACGAGCACGCCTGCGTCGACTTCTCGAAGCCCGCCCGCACGGTGTACGACCTGGTTCGCGGCTGCGATCCGCAGCCCGGGGCCCACGTCCGCGCCGGCGGGGAGCTGGTCCGGCTGTACGCGGCGCGCCTGGGCCCCGCTCCGGCGGACTCGGTCGCTCCCGGGACCGTCACCGGGGTCGGCGAGAACGGACTCTCGATCGCCGTCGGGACCGGAGCCGACGCGGGGACGCTCACGGTCGGGCGCCTGCGCGTCGGAAAGGACAAGATCCCCGCCGCCGAGGCGGCCGCCCGGCTCGAGCTCGCGGCCGGCACGGCGCTCGGGAACGGGAAGGTCTGAACGAAGGAGGTCGCATGCCCGAGGCAGCGTCCAGTGGGAGTACCGGCGGTCGGCTCGGTCCCCGGGCCTTCGAGTTCTTCCTCGGCCGCGCGGAGCCGGTCCTCGAGCGCCTCCATGGTCGCGAGCTCGCACGCGAGGTGATCGCGGACACGCGCATCGAGCACGCCCGCCTGGAGCCGAAGGTGCCCGACATCGGCGGGACCGCGAACGTCTTTCAGCCCGTGATGTTGCTGAACGGCTGGCTGGTCGCGCTCCACTTCGCGATGAAGAAGCGCGGGAAGACGGCCACCGACGCGGTCGAGATCTTCCGGACCGTGGCGGACGAGCTCCTCCGGACGATTCCCGGACCCGTGCTCCGCGCCGTCGGCGTCCTGCTCCTCTCGTCGCCCGTTCGCCGGTTTTTCGCGCGCCAGGCCGCACGCTCGCAGAATCGCGAGTTCGACGCCGACTTCGTCTGGAAGGTCGAGAGCACGCCCGACGGCGAGTTCTCCTTCGTCTTCGACGAGTGCGCCGTGAACAAGTGGTACGAGGCCATGGGCGTCGAAGAGCTGAAGCCCCACTGCAACTTCTTCGACGTCACCTACAGCCGCCTCATGAACATGGGCGTCGACGCCACCGAGACCATCGGCAAGGGCTGCGCCCAATGCGCCCTCCGCTTCAAACACGGCCGCCAAACCCGAGCCTAGAAGGGGGGACGTTCGTTACCTTTTCCGCGTTTGTTACCTTTTGGAGCGTCGCCCCGAGCACGCCGTCCCCGCCGTCCTCGCGCGCGGCGCCGTGGCTCGCGCAAAAGGTAACAGATCGGAAAAAGGTAACGAACGTCCCCGAGGCTGGTCTGGCGGTGGGCTCGCCGCGGTTGCGCTCGCGCGCCGAACCTGTGTAGGAGGCGGACCCAGGATGGCGGACGGTTCGGTCCTGGGGCAGGCGCCCTACGTGGTGGTCGAGGGCCCGATCGCGGTCGGCAAGACGTCGCTCGCGAAGATCCTCGCGCTCGAGCTCGGCGCGCAGGAGGAACTCGACCCGGCCGACAAGAACCCCTTCCTGCGCGACTTCTACGCCGAGCAGCCCCGCTGGGCGCTACCCGCGCAGCTGAAATTCCTCGTCCTGCGGCGGGCCCAGCAGGCCCGAATCGCCGCGTTGGCCGCCGAGAACGAGAGCCTTGCCCGCGCCGTGGTGAGCGACTATCTTCTGGCCAAAGACGAGATATTCGCGCGCCTCACTCTGGGGGAGGCGGAGTTCGCGCTCTACGGCGAGCTCGCCCAGGGGCTGGCGCAAACCGACAACACACAGTTCCGAACGCCGGACCTCGTCGTCTACCTCGAGGCCAGCTATGAGGTGCTACAGGCGCGACTGAGGAAGAGGAACCGGGATTTCGAGCGCTACATTTCGCCGAAGTACCTGGAATCTCTCTCAGAAGCGTATAGGACGTTTTTCCACTCGTATGAGGACGCACCTCTCCTGGTCGTGAATTGCTCGGCGATCGACTTTCTCGAAAACGGCGACGAACGCGTCGACCTGATTCGGGAGATCCGGAGCGCGCGGCGAGGGGTGCAGCATTACATACCGCTGGGATCCAGATAGCCCGTCGACTCCGCGGAGCGACGGAAGGCTGGACCGGGACGGAGAAAAGAGAGTCGTCGCGCGCGTCGAATCGAGGGCGCGACGGTTCCGGGTGAAGCGGCAGCCCAACCTCTGCCGATGCTCACCGCCTTCCGAAGCCGGTCCGGGAGGTCTGAGTCGTGAGCGCAAAAGTCACTGTCCCGGAAATTCTCTCTGCGAAGGAAGCCGGCCGTCGTCTGACGATGGTCACCGCGTACGACTGCACCTTCGCGCGGCTGATCGATCGGGCCGGCGTCGACATCCTGCTGGTCGGCGACAGCCTCGGCATGGTGGTCCAGGGAGAGGACTCCACGCTGCCGGTCACCCTCGACGAGATGGTCTACCACACCCGTCTCGTCGCCCGCGCGAACCCGCGCGCCATGGTCCTCGGAGACATGCCGTTCGGCTCCTACCTGACGGTTGCCGATGCCCTCGCGAACGCCGGCCGGTTCTTGAAGGCGGGTGCGGGCGCGGTGAAGCTCGAAGGCGGTGTCGCGCAGGCCGAGAAGATCCGCGCCCTCGTCGACGCAGAGATCCCGGTCTTCGGCCACGTCGGCCTCACGCCGCAAGCGATGCACCGCATGGGTGGCCATCGCGTGCAGGGACGTGATGGCGCGAGCCGTCAGAAGGTCCTCGAAGACGCCCGCGCCGTCGCCGACGCGGGCGCGTTCGCGATGGTGATCGAAGGCGTTCCGCTCGACCTCGCGCGGCAGATCACGGAGACGGTCGACATCCCGACCATCGGCATCGGCGCCGGGCCGCACTGCGACGGCCAGGTGCTCGTCATGCACGACCTGCTCGGGATCGACACGGGCGACCGCAAGGCCCCGCGCTTCGTTCGCCGCTATGCGAATCTCGGCCGGCAGATCACCGAAGCGGTCGAGAGCTACGTCGACGAGGTGCGGGTCGGCGCGTTCCCGAGCGACGAAGAGTGCTACCACGTGCGCGGGAGCTCCGAGCGCGCGGGCCACCGGCTCCAGCAGATCTCGAAGATCGACGAGATGCGGAGCTGGTCGGCGCGTCAGCGCGCTTCCGGACTCCGCGTCTCCTTCGTGCCCACGATGGGCTACTTGCACGAAGGCCATCTCTCGCTCGTCCGACAGGCGCGCGAGCGCGGCGACCGCGTGGTCGTCTCGATCTTCGTGAACCCGATCCAGTTCGATCGCGAGGACGACCTCGTTTCCTATCCCCGCGATCTCGAGCGCGACCGCCGTCTCCTCGCGGAAGAGGGCGTCGACATCCTGTTCACACCCGATCCGCGGGAGATGTACGCCGACGACTTCGTCACGACCGTCGACGTCGAGCGGCTCACCGACGATCTCTGCGGCGCGCATCGGGCCGGCCACTTCCGCGGGGTGACGACCGTCGTGAGCAAGCTCTTCCACGCCGTCCAGCCGGACGTCGCGGTGTTCGGTCGCAAGGACTACCAGCAGCTCGCGGTGGTCCGGCGGATGGTCCGCGATCTCGACTTCGGGATCGACGTCGTCGGGGGAGAGACGGTGCGGGAGAGCGACGGTCTCGCGCTGTCGAGCCGCAACGCCCGGCTGGACCGCGGGGCCCGGAAGGCCGCGATCTGCGTGCCCAAGGCGCTCGATGCGGCCCGTCTCGCGGTGGCCGACGGCGCGACCGACGCGGCGTCCGTCGAGGCCGCGATTCGCAAGTCCCTCGAGGGCGAGCCCCGCGCGACGCTCGAGTACGCACGGGTGGTCGACATCGACTCGCTCGAGCCCGTCGCCCGGATCGAGCGCCCGGTTCAGCTGGCCGTCGCGGTCTGGCTCGGCGGCGTCCGTCTGATCGACAACGTCCGGATCGATCCCGCCGAGGCGAGTCCGGAGCTCATCACGCAAACGACGGCGACCCCCACGGCCGCCGGTCCCCACGAAGTCCCCGCGACGGCGCTCCACGCGAAGCCGTCCGACCGTTGAGGAGCACGCCCATGAACGACAAGCAGTCGATGCGCAAGGTTCTGCGAGGCAAGATCCACCGTGCCACGGTGACCGGAGCCGACCTGCACTACGAAGGCTCGATCACGGTCGACAAGACCCTGATGGAGGGGATGGACCTCCTCGAGTGGGAGGCGGTGCAGGTCTGGAACGTCACCAACGGTGAGCGGTTCGAGACCTACGCCCTCGAAGGCGAGCGCGACTCGGGCGTCGTCTGCGTGAACGGAGCCGCGGCGCGGAAGGTCTCGGAAGGTGATCTCATCATCATCGGTGCTTTCACGTGGGTCGACGAGGACGCGGCGCGCAAGCACGAGCCGAAGATCGTGATGGTCGACGACGCCAACCGGATCAAGCTACAGAGCCGGGCGGCCGTCGCGGCCGTGCAGTAGGATCGCCTCGAGCGCGTCGCCGGGGCCCGCGCGGGGCCGGTCAGTACGCGACCTGGAACCGAGCCTGCACGACGTGGGCCGTGCCGACCGATTGCAGGTGGCCGCGGATCCAGTTCGCGGACACGCGCAGGGTGTCGGTCAAGTACCAGTTCAGGCCGAGCGTCGCGTCGTCGAGGATCCCGCCGCGAATCTCTCCGCTCTCGAGGTCGAGGCGCGAGAGGCGCGCGGCGACCTCCCACGCGCCCCAACAGCCGGGCCGGAACGCGTCGCAGCGAGGTGTGACCCGCCCCCAGATGCCCCTCTTTCCCAGAAAGTGCCGCTGGTCGTCGGTGAGGAACCAGGCGGCCTGGACGTAGAACCCGCCGAAGTGATGCGCGTCGTCGTCGACGACGTTCGAGCTGGTCGCGATCCACTCGCTCTGGGCGTAGAGCCGACCGCGCACGTAGGCCACCTCGAGGCCGAACGAGTTCCCCCCGTCACTCTGGAAGTCGCCGGTGTCGACGAGGAACGGCGCCAGCGCCGATTCGGGCGGCGACCGAAAGCGCGTCGTGTCGTCGGAGCGGACGCGGCGCAGGAACGAGCCGCCCACGTGGAGGAAGTGGTGCGGTCCGAGCCGAAGGGGGAGGCCCGTCGCCCGCAGCGTGAGATCGAAGCCCGAGCCGGTCTGGCTGAACGTGTCGCCGAGCTGGCGCACCGCGGAGGTGTCGCCGAAGAGGCCGAGCTCGAACGTCAGCCGATTCCCCAGGAAGGCGCTGAGCGCGGCGACGCCGCCCTTGCGCCCGCTGACGAGCGCGTTCGGCAGTCCGCGCTCGAGGAAGACCGTGTCGTTGCTGCTGACGAGCTCCTCCAGGGAGAAGGGCTCCTTGAAGTTGCCGACGTGAACCAGGTCGATCGGCCCGACGTCGCGGATCGCGACGTAGAGGTCGTTGAAGATCTGGTTCGCGAAGTCGTACTGGATCTTCCAGTCGACACGCCGTCCGATCGTTCCGCGAACGTAGAGTCGTGCGCGTCGGATCTGTGCGCGCGTCGCGACGCCGTCGAACCCGAATCGCCCGTCGATCTCGTCGTTGGGAACGACCGCGCCGACGTCGGTCTGGAGCCGCCCCCCGAGGCGGAGCACCCAGTAGCGGTCGCTCGACTCGAGGTAGAGCCCCCGGTCCCAGACGACGCGCCAGTCGCGAATGTGACGTGCCGCTTCGAACGCCTCGGCGGCGGGCCGCTCCAGGACGACGTCGGGGAGGAGCGCCCCCTGTTCGAGCCCGGCGACGAGCTCCCCGTGCTCGAACTCGGGGAGCAGCTCGGCGCAGGCGGCGACCGGGCTCATGGCGAAACGCGCGCAGAGCAGGCCGACGACGACCCGCCCCGCGCGCACTCGCCATCGTGTGTGTCGGGCTACTTCGCCTTCTCCTCGACGCTCACGGCGACCGCCTGGGTGTAGATCATCTCGACGAGGTCACCCACCTCGACGTTCTCCAGGTACGCCGGGTTCTTCACGCGAATCTTCCGCGTGCCGCCCTCCGGGCCCTTCAGGGTGACGGACGGGGGATCGTCGCCGATCGCTTCGATCGTCGACGTGACCGTGACCATCCGTGCGCCCATCGCGCCGGGCTTCTGACCCTTCTCGGCCGCGTCCGCGCCGCCGACGACGGTCACACCGGGCGTGGCCTTCCCCGGGACCTTCACGTCGAAGGCGACGGACTCGTAGTAGGCCGCGATGACCTCGTCGCCGGGGTCGATCTGGTCGATGTTCTGGACCTCGGGTCCGAGGTCGAGCGTGACCGAGTGCCCGTCGGCACGCTTGATCGTGACGGTGCGCTTGGCCTTGTCGACCTTCGTCACCGTCGCGTGCGCCTCGACGACGCGCTCTTCGACCGTCGCCGCCTGCACGGTGCCCGTCTCGTCGACTTCGCGCTTCGCCGAGCATGCGACCAGGGACAGTGCACAGACCGCCCCGACCAGGATCCTGAAACGAGTGTTCTCGAACATGGGTCTCCTCTCTTCCATGGACCGCTGCCGTAGCACGGTGGGATCTTCGAGCCTACCGTCGCACGGCCGTCGATCGGCTGGATACGCAAGACTCGTCCGGGCTCTGCCGATAGACTCCCCGCCGGGGCCGCGCGGGTGGTCGGCACGAAGGAGGACTCGAGAGATGCGGACATGGATCGTATCGGTGCTGACGGTCGCGACCATGGTCGCCGGGTGTGGGGATTCCGCGTCGCCTCCCCACGATGACCGCTCGTCGGGCCTGCCGCTTCCGAGCGAGGTCTCCCGGGAGGAGTACCAGTCGGCGCTCTACGCGTTCCTGGGCTCGTTCCGGTATCGCGAGCTGGGGTTTCGGCGCGACAAGACGATCCGCGACACCGGCCCCTGGAAGAACGGCCGCTACCACGGGACGCACCCCGCGGTGCGGCTCTGGTACTCCGAGGGGGCGATCGCCTGGCTCGAGGCGGGCCGGGTCGGCGAGCTGCCGGACGGCGCGATGATCATCAAGGAGATGTACGATCCGCCCGCCGCCCGCTACGACGGCGCCGACCCCGAGCCGCGGCCGCACGAGTGGACGACCATGATCCGGGATACCGGCGGCGGCACGCCCGACGGCTGGTACTGGTCGTACTTCGACTCGAATCCGTCGGGCGCCGAGCCTCCCGTGCCGCAGCCGGTCGACAGCGACGCGTTCCCCTTCAAGTATCCCGACTCGGACTTCGGCGTGTACTGCGTGCGATGCCACACGTCGGCGGCGAGCCAGCAGACCTTCATCGATCTCGCCAACATCGAGGGCTATCCCGGCGAGCCGCTGAAATACGAGGATGACGGCACCTGGCGCGACGACGAGGGGCGGGAGCCGGACGCGCATCCTAACCGACACGCGATCCACGAGCTGACCGAGGTCGTGTTCGGCCCTGCCGACGCCGCGGAGGACTACGTGAACGAGGCGTGGCTCCGCACCTACGATCAGCTTCCCGCGATCCCGGGCCGCGACGTCCAGAGGATTCCGGGCGTGACGACGGACCACGTCGTGTCCAAGGCAGACCATCTCTTCACGAGCTCGGACCAATGCCTCTCGTGTCACGCCGGCCAGAACCCGATCTACGGCCCGACGTACGAGCCCAACATGTTCGTCCCCGACGGCGACGGGGGCGGAACGGACGTCTCCCCCTACGGCGAGTGGCGCTGGTCGATGATGGGTCTCGCCGGCCGCGACCCCATCTTCTACGCACAGCTCGAGACGGAGACGGCGCTGCTCGAGAGCCTGCCGAACTCCGAGATCACGCCGGAGTACCTCCAGAACCTCTGCTTCCGGTGCCACGGCGTGATGGGGCAGCGGCAGTTCGAGCACGACTTCGGGGGCGAGCCCTTCGGACTCGACGCGGCGCGCGCCCACGAGCGCGACGACCCACTCCAACTCTACGGCGGTCTCGCCCGCGACGGCGGCTCGTGCATGGTCTGCCACCAGATCGTCTCGAGCGGCGAGATCCGGCTCGTCGACATCCAGACGGGCAACTTCGAGATCTTCCCCCGAGACGAGGACGGAAACTTCCAGGTCCAGGGCCCCTTCGACGATCCGGTGGAGCGGCCCATGGTCGACACCCTGGCGGCCAAGCCGTTCGCCGACGACGGGATCCGCTTCTCGATCAACTGCGGGAGCTGCCACACGGTCTTTCTCCCGGTGATGGACAACCAGGGGCGGATCGTGGACGAGAAGTACGAGCAGGCGACTCTCCTCGAGTGGGCGTTCAGCGACTTCGGCGACGTCGGACCGGACACGCTTCAGTGTCAGGAGTGCCACATGTCGTCGGAGCACCCGGGGCGTCCCGGAACCGACCTCGCGTACAAGATCGCCAACATCCAGGACGAGGACTTCCCGGTGAGCTACAATGAAGCGCCGGCGAAGGATCGAACCCTGGAGGTGCGGGAGGGCTACCGGCGCCACAACCTGAACGGGATCAACGTCTTCGCCCTGGAGATGTTCCGGCAGTTTCCGGACATCCTGGGCGTGCGGCACGCGAGCTTCATGTCCGGCGTGAGCAGCGGCATCGACCACGCGATCCGAACCGCGACCTCTTCGGCCCGCGACGAGAGCGGCCGTGTCGAGATCCTCTCGTCCGTGCTCTCGGGAACGACGCTCACGACGCGCGTGCGCGTGACGAATCTCGCGGGACATCGCTTCCCGAGCGGCGTCGGCTTCCGACGCCTGATCCTGGAGCTGATCGTTCGCGACGGGGACGGCCGGGTCGTCTGGGGCTCCGGCCGCACGGACGAGCTCGGGATCGTCGTCGACGGCCGGGGGGAGCGCCTTCCGTCCGAGTTCCACGAGGGCGGGGCCTACCAGCCCCACTACACGACGGTCGACGTTGGCTTCCCGATCACCTCGGAGGATGAGGTGCAGCTCTATGAGGAGCTGCTCACGGACTCCGACGGGAACTTCACGACGAGCTTCCTGCGCCGGGTGAACGACGTGAAGGACAACCGTCTTCTCCCGAAGGGCCTCCGCAAGTCCTTCCCGCCGACGGTCACCGAGAAGATGATCGAGTCCCTTCAGCCCCACGGTCGTGCGGTCGGCGACCCCGACTTCTTCGACGAGCCCGGGGGCGACACCGTGGACTACGTCGCCGCGCTGCCCGCCGGAGTGGTCGGCCCGCTCACCGTGGAGGCGTCGCTCTACTACCAGTCGATTCCGCCGCGCTACCTGGCGGATCGCTTCGACCAGGCGCGGGGGCCGGCGACCGTCCGCCTCCACCATCTGGGCAGCCGGATCGACGCCGGCGAGACCGACTTCCCCGACTGGAAGCTCCTGGTGGATCGCGCCGTGCGGTAGGAGGCGGCCCGCCGGGCGGCAGTCCGCGCCCCGGGGGGGCGCGCGTTGGAGCGTGCAGGCGCGCGTTCGTGCGCTCGCCCTCGCGTGCGTGCGCTCGTCCGCGCGTGCGTGTGCGCTCGTCCGCGCGTTCGTGTGTTCGCCCGCGCGTTCGTGCGCTCGTCCGCGCGTGCGTGCGCCGGCGCGTGCGTGCGTGGGACGCCGTCCTGCTAGAGTGCGGGGCGATGGGCGAGCCCACTCGAAGATCGACCGCGGAGGAGGTCTCGAGAGACGTGGATCTCTCCGGCACGTGCGCCGTCGTGACGGGCGCGAATGCCGGGATCGGTCTCGAGACCGCCCGGGTCCTGGCGCTCCGTGGCGCCCACGTCGTGATGGCGTGCCGCGACGCCGAGAAGGCGAGGCGGGCGCGGAAGACGCTCCTGCGCGAGGCGGCCGGTGCGCTCGCGGACGAGTCGCTCGAGACGCGGTCGCTCGATCTGGCCTCCCTCGCCTCGGTGCGACGATTCGCCGAGGAGCTCGTCGGGGACGGGCGACCGATCGATGTGCTGGTGAACAACGCCGGGGTGATGCTGCCCAAGCGGTCCGAGACCGCCGACGGCTTCGAGGCGCACTTCGGCACGAACCACCTGGGGCACTTCCTCCTGACGAACCTCCTGCTCGAGCCGCTGCGCGCGGCCGGGGCGCGCGGCGGTGCACGCGTGGTGAACGTCGCCTCCGAGGCGATGCGGATGTCCGGGCTCACGCCGGCGCTCGAGGATCTCAACTGGGAGCGCAGGCGCTGGAGCGGGTGGAGGGCGTACGGGAGCTCGAAGCTCATGAACCTCCTCTTCACGCGGGCGTTCCATCGTCGCCACGCCCGCGACGGGATCACGTCGAACGCCCTTCATCCGGGAATGGTGCGGACCGATCTCGCACGCGCCCAGCCGCCGAGCTTTCTCGTGCTCGGGCTCGTCGCCTGGCCCTGGATGAAGAAGGTGGACGCGGGCGCGGCGACCACGGTGTACGCGGCGACGGCTCCGGAGTACGCGACGACGGGTGGCGTCTATCTCGCCGACTGCGCGCCGACGCGCGCCCCGAAGCTCGCGAGCGACGAGGACGTGCAGGAGCGACTCTGGTCGATCAGCGAAGAGGCGGTCGGGCTCGCCTCGTAGGCGTCCGGCGGCGGCGTCAGAGCTCGGATGGAACGCCGTAGCGTTCTTGATACGGCGCGTGCTTGGCGCGCTCCTCGGCGAGGTCGAGACCGGTGTCGTCGAACGAGTACTCGTGCACGGCCCGCGCCGAGCGCGGCCGCGAGGCGAGGCGGGCGCGCAGGTTGGAGTCGAAGGCGTCGGTGAACTCGATCTCGAACGCCGCGTAGATCTTCCGGACCGTCGCGATCGGGTCCGCCACGAGGTCGGCGTACCGCACGTCGACGATCTGGCCGTTCGGAATCGCGCCCGCGTCGCGCAGCTTCGAGAGGTTCTCCATCTGGTAGTGGAAGCCGAAGCTCATCGCCGCGACGATCGCGTCGTAGTCGACGTGATCGCTGCGCATCCAGCGGAGCGTCGCCATGAGGTTCGTGAGCGACCCGAGGACGCGCAGCGGGTCGCGGTGGGGCACGACGACGCGCGCGTCCGGGTACGTCGCGAACAGCGTCGGGAGCAGGTGGAGGTGGCTCGGGGCCTTGAGGGCCCAGCGCGTGCGGCGATGTCGCGATTGCAGCAGCCGGAGCATCCGCGCGTGGTAGGCGTACGCGGGCGCGAGGTCGTGCGTGCTCGTCCACATCATGTAGCTCGGTACGTCGAACTCGCCGATGAACTTGTCGGTCGTGAGCTGGTGGGCGAGGAGGAAGATGCACTCGTTCGGGAGGTCGCCCGCCACGTCCTGCATGCTGGGGAAGGCCGGCACGATCTCGTCCATCAGGCTGATCTCGCGGTCGGACGCGGCGATGCGAGGATCGGTCCGGTACGTCGTCGGCTCGGGCGGAGGGACGGAGTACATCATCTCCCAGAGCATCGGCACGCGGTTGTCCGGGTCCTGGGCGAGGAGCTCGTGCAGGAACGTGGTGCCGGCGCGGCCGAGCCCGGTCACGACGATCGGGGCGTCGATCGTCTCGTCGTCGACCTCCGGGTGCGCGCGGAGATGGTCTTCGATCCGGAGCCGGTTCTCGAGGATCCTCTGCACGTCCGACCGCGCGATCATCCGGCCGAGCAGCGTGAGCCGAGCCTCGCCCTCGAAGGCGTCGAGCAGCACCCGGAGCGGCTCGCGGAACCAATCGTCGCCGAAGTCGTCGAGACCCGTGGCCTCGCACGCCGCGCGGAGGATCTCGGCCTCGTCGAGCGACACCAGCCCGCGGCGTTCGCCGCCGAGGCCCTGGCCGAGCGCGTTCAGGTGGGCGACCCAGGGGGCGCGGGGAGGAGGAGTCCAGGCCACGGTGCGGGGTCCCTTCAGGCTCGCACGTACTCGCGGACGGCCCAGGCGATCGTGAGGATGGCGAGGATGAGCATCGGCCATCCGCTGCGCGCCTGGTCGAGGGCGAAGATGAGGGCGAGCGCGCCGAAGAGCATCACGCCGAGGATGCCGCCGAGCACGAGAAGCGACGGGGCCGCAGCCTTCCAGTCCCCCGCGCGGAGGACCGTCTTCAGCCGGGCGAACGGCGTCGTCGCCGCGGGATCGGCCGCGGGCGCGTCCGCCGCCATGGACTCTCGCGTCTCCCGGTCGCGCTGCCGGACGAGGAGGATTCCGCCGAGCACGGTGCCGAGCGCGCAGGCGAGGGTCGCGGTCACGAGAAGGCTCACGTCCTCCTTCTATCGATTGTACGCCCGTCGCAAAACGTCCGGCTTCGTCGTCTGTCCGGGGCTCGGACCGTCTGCTACCTCTGGAGGCTCCCATGGCCGAGGGCGAGGGCGAGAAGATCATCAGCGTCAATCGAAAGGCGCGCCACGACTACTTCATCGAGGAGAAGTTCGAGGCGGGCCTGTCGCTGCTCGGCGCCGAGGTGAAGTCCCTGCGCGAGGGCAAGGTGAATCTCCGGGACTCGTACGCCCGGGTCACCCGCAACGGCGAGCTCATCCTGGTCGGCGTGCACATCTCGCCCTACGGACACGCCGGGCAGGACGCCCCGGACCCCGACCGCCCCCGGAAGCTCCTCATGCACCGGCGCGAGATCGACCGCCTGACCGGCAAGATCCGCGAGCGGGGCTTCACGCTCGTTCCGACGCGACTCTACTTCAAGCGCGGGAAGGCCAAGGTCGAGCTCGGGCTGGCGCGCGGCAAGGAGCACCACGACAAGCGCCACGATCTCCGCAAGGCCGAGAGCAAGCGCGAGATCGATCGGGCGTTGAAGAGCGCGAGCCGGGGTCGGCGCTGAGCGCGCCGCCGTTCGGCGCGGCCGGCCACTCCCGCCCGTGATCGGGGGCGTCTCGTAAAACAGCAGCGTTTCAGTGGCGTCTCGTGCGGACCGGAGGGCCCGAACGCCCGTCCGAAAACCAGAAACGCGCCCGGATCTCTCGACCCGGACGCGCTTCAAACCACCCCACCACGTCCCTCGGGGAGTCTATCGGTCTCCATACCGGACTCTTTAGCGTCGTCGCCGGGGCGGGCCGCGCGCGCACGCCGGCGGAGCGACCGGTCGATCGGTCGACCGCGGCGAAGCAGGGGTTCTTGCGGCGCCGCGGGCCG
>JAUIFY010000187.1 GCA_030430245.1 bacterium
CCGGCGTGGGTCCTTCGGTGGCGTCGGTCGTCTCCTCGGCGAGGGCCGCGATCGTGTATCGGGGCGCCGGAGGCTGTCGCCCCGAGGCGCACGCGTAGAAGGCGATGGCGCCGGTCACGATCAGAAAAGTCGTAGGCTTGGGTCGTCTCATCTCTCTCGTCTCGAAGGGTGCGACTCCGTGGGGATGCGGTCCGGACGTGGACGGCATCGAAGGCGCACGACCGGCAATCCTGGCGGATCGTTCGCGCGGACCGTGCGTCCGAGGGTGGACGCACGTGGAGTGCACCCCTCAGATCAAGAGGGGGCGAGAGCGTTCGGCGAACGGAGACCTCGCGTCGGGTGGGGACTCCGCCACCGGGGCCCGGGGGGCAGGCGCCGGTGCCACGTGCGAGAGCATCACCGAGCCGAGGATCACCGTTCCGGCGCGATCGCCCAGATCCGGACCGGCTGGGGCCTCGCGGGACACGAGGAGCTCGCTGCCGCAGCAGCATCCGCCGTCGTCGCCGAGGGGGGCCGCGGGAGCGCCGTGTCCGTCGTGATGCCCGTCGTGCTCGGTCGAGCCGTGGTTCGCGTGGCTCGGGCGCTCGGGCTCGACGTCGCTCGAAGACGAGGAGCACGTGATCTCGCACACCGCCGTGGCCGGTGAGGCACACAGCAGGAGCGCGATCAGAGCGAGTCGCAACACCGTCACGATGCCTCCATCCTAGCATGGACCGTCGGGCTGACCGAAGTGGGATTCGGGGATCACCCTCGCTTCGTTTTCGGGCGGTAGGGGGTGTCGGGAGTCGGGGCGCTCCTGGTCGGCCTTCCCGTTCGGAGTGGGGACGGACCGAAGTCTCTCCCCACTTCGGATCAGAAGTCGTGGCTCAGTTCCACGCCGTAGGTTCGGGGCCAGCCGTAGAAGCGCGAGATCGTTCCCAGGATCTGGGCCTGCACCGCGTAGACCTCGTCGAAGTAGGCCTCGTCGGTGACGTTCTTCGACCACAGCGCGAGCTGCGACCGGTCGTCGTTGAACGAGTAGCTGAGGCGAAGGTTCACGAGGTTGTAGCCGGGCTGGGTGCCGCCGACGAGCTCGCGCCCCCAGTTCTGCACTGACGACGTATACGCCCAATCGACGCGCGGGGTCAGCCATCCCTGGAGCCAGCCCGGCAGCTCCTCGCTGTCGATGAACAGGGAGTACTGCACGCCGATGTGGGTCTGCAGGTCGGGGACGAAGGGCAGCCGCTCACCGGCGCGGTCGATGGGCTCGTTCGTGACGATGTTGACCGCGTCGTACTCGGTGAACTTCGCGTCGAGGTACCCGATCGACCCGAGGATCTGGAGCCCGTCGGTCGGTTGCGCTTGCAGCTCGAACTCGACGCCGCGGTTCCGCGCCTTGCCGGCGTTGTCGATGATCACGATCGCCTGGTTGATGCAGTCCGGCTCGTCGGGCGGGCAGGGCTCCAGCTGTACGGTCGGAAGCTGGAGGTCCGTATAGTCGCCGTAGAACAGCGACAGGCTCGTGCGGAGCCGCCGGTCGAAGCTGATCGACTTGATGCCGACCTCGAACGAGTCCAGCACCTCGGGCGCGAACTCCGACGCCTCGCGCGGATCCATCGTTTGGGCACCGGCGTTGATGCCGCCTCCTTTGAACCCCTGCGAGTAGGTGAAGTAGCCCATCAGGTGATCGAGCTCGTCGGGCATGTACTGCTCGGGCAGCCGGAACGCGAGGCTGGCCATCGGTGTCCAGCGCTGGAAGCTGACCTCTTGTCCGGGAATGTAGGCCCGCAGCTGCGGGGGATCGTCGGCGGTGCACGGCGGCTCGGCGCCGCTCTCGCAGAGGATCAGGTTCGTCAGTGAGCGGAAGACCTCCTTGTTCTCGTGGGTGTACCGGAGGCCACCGGTGAGAGACATCCACTCGGTGAAATCGGCGGTCGCCTGTCCGTAGAGGGCCCAGTTGAAGTTGTCCGTCGCGATGATGCTCCGGGTGCTCGCGCCCCCCACGGCGCCGATCACGCCCGATTCGGGGAACACGCGGTAGTCGAACTCCGAGTTCGCGTGCTCCCAGTAGAGATACGCGCCGCTCACCCAGGAGATGCGCCCGTCCCACGCGGTCGCGTTCTGCTGCAGCTCGAAGCTCCATTGCTGCTGGAATCCGGGGCTGCCGTTGGTCTCGTTGAACCCGCCGCCCTTGTTCGTGGACGACCAGCGCCAGAGATCGAAGCGCGTCATGTCGACGTCTTCGCGGTACTTGGGGATCTGCTCGCGCCACGACCCGATCGCTTTCAGGACGACGTCCTGGACGTTCACGGCATCGATGTCGCCGACATCGTACGCCAGAGTGCCCCAGGCGCCGTAGCTCTCGATCCCAGTGATCGTGGCGACGTCGGACTCGAACGTGAAGGGGTCGTTCTGCTCACTGCACGTCTCGTAGAACTCCGGCGGCGGAGCGCCGGGGAGGCCGTCGAAGTTGGACAGTCGCTGGAACACGCAGTCACCTCCGCGTGGTGCGAAGTGGGACTTCACCCACGAGCCCGCGACGTCGAGGGTGATGTCGGCGGTGGGCTCGTACCGGAGTGCGCCGTAGAAGTTCAGGGTATTCTGGTTGCCCCAATACTCGTCGCGAAGGGAGTTGTAGGTGTAGCCCGAGGAGTTCGTCGAGGCGACGTTGAAGCGCGAGTAGAGCACGTCCTCGATGATCGGGACGTTGATCATGCCGCGAGTCTGCACGAGGCCGTAGTTGCCGGCGCGCACCATCGCGAATCCGTGCGGGTCGGGTGTCGGCTTCTGCGTCGTGATGTTGATCGCTCCGCCCACGGTGTTCTTGCCGAAGAGCGTTCCCTGGGGGCCGCGAAGGACTTCGATCTGCGCTACGTCGACGATGTCGAGGATGGAGCCCTGGGAGCGGGCGAGGTACACTCCGTCGACGTAGACGCCGACGCCCTGATCGAAGAAGAGGCTCTCGTCCTGGGTCCCCACACCGCGGATGTAGACGTTTGCGTCCTGACCGGTGCGGCCATTGCGGAAGCTCAGGTTGGGAACGAGGTACTCGACCTCCTGGATCTGCTGCACCTGCGTCTCGCGCAGGACGTTCTGGCCGAGCGCGCTCACGGAGACCGGCGTGTCCTCGAGAAGCTCCTCCCGCTTGCGTGCCTGAACGACGATCTCCTCGACGGTGCGTGCGGCACGTGGGGTGAGCCCCGCGGCCTTCGGGCCTTCGTCCTCGAGAACCGCGGCCTGAGTGTCCTCGGCGTCGGACTCGGTCTCGACCCCACCGGTGTCCGTCGGCGTCTCGATCTCACGGATCATCTCGGACGGGGCGGTCTGCGCGCCCGCGAGACTTGCCGCCAGGGGCAGGAGCGTGGCGAGGACCAGGGCGACGGCGGGGGGTGGCAGGTTCTTGCGCATGCCGCAGGAGGCCACGAAATCGCTGGAAATCCAAGGCTTCGGAGCCACTCGGCGGGATCTCGAGCCGTCTGGGCGGGTTCGTGGCGTGTTGGCCCGCGCGACATTGACCGGACTCCCGCCAACCTCCATTTTCTAAGGATGCGAGAGTTCAACGCTGGCCGTGTGCTGTTCGCCCTCTTTCTGTTGGTCGGTGTCGTGTCTGCCTGTGGTGATTCCGGCTCGGGATCGGGTGGCTCGACGACCAGCCCGCCGGTCGTCGACCCGGGCGGCGACGGTGGCGACGGCGGCGACGGTGGCGGCGACGGCGACTGTGAGTCCGGCCAGAGCTACGAAAGCACCTGGGAGGCCATCCAGGACGTCATCTTCGCGCGCCACGGATGTGCGGACGACGTGTGTCACGGCAGCAGTGCGTCGGGCGGACTCGACCTTCGGCCCGGCGTGGCCTACGCGAACCTCGTCGAGGCTCGTTCGGTGGGTAGCAGCTATCCCCGGATCACGCCGGGCGACAACGACCGCAGCTTTCTCTGGCTGAAGCTCGCGGCGAAGACCCTTCCGGACGACTACACCGGGTTCGGGACGCCGATGCCGAGCGGCCGCGCGGCGATCAGCGAGGATGAGCTCGAGCTTCTGCGTCGGTGGATCTACGGCGGCGCGCCGGAGACGGGTACGTCGCTCGACACCGAGGAGCTGGTCGATGGGTGTCTTCCCGATCCCACTCCGCTGACGATTGCTCCACTTCCCCCGCCGGATCCGAGCGAGGGCGTGCAACTCGTGATGCCACCGTACCTCCTCGAGGCTTCGAGCGAGCACGAAGTGTGCTTCGCCTCGTACTACGACTTCACGGGCGAGGTCCCGGACGACACGCTCGTCGCGGGCGGAACGCGTTTCCGGTACTGGTCGTCCGAGATGCGGCAGGACCCGCAGAGCCATCACATGCTGGTGAGCCGCGCGGATGCCACGCAGTTGGACCTCGACGACCCGGACTGGGGTGGCTGGACCTGCAAGGTCGGCGATCAGGTCGGCGAAGAGTGCGACCCCCTCGATCTCGAGGCGTGCGGAGGCAATGGGAGCTGCGCAACGCCGCCCGTCGACGGGTTCGCGTGCTTCAACTTCGGGCCGCCGGAGGCGAGCCTGGGCTTCCTCGGGACCGAGGGGCTGCCGGGCGGTGCCCAGGCGTCGCAGTCGTTCAACGAGTACCCGCCGGGCGTGTACTCGACGATGCCGATCAAGGGCCTGGTCATCTGGAACTCGCACGCGTTCAACCTGACCACCGAGGACCACATGATGAACGCGCGGGTGAACGTGTACTTCGCGGGCCCGGAGAATGCCGACATCCAGACGAGGGGGATCTTCGACGTCTCCCGCATCTTCTCGCCGGACGCCGCGCCGTTCGAGGAGGAGACGCTCTGCAACGGCTACACGTTCCCGGAGAACGCGCATCTCTACAGCCTGAGCTCCCACACGCATCAGCGTGGCAAGCACTTCACGGCCGACCTGCCCGACGGGACGCGGATCTACGAGAGCTTCGTCTACAACGATCCGCTGGACAAGGACTTCGACCCTCCGATCGTCTTCGACTCCCCCGACCCGGCCGAGCGGACGATCACGTTCTGCGCGCTCTACAACAACGGCCGCAACCCCGACGGCTCACCCAACGTGGAAGAGGTGACGCGCTACTCGCGCCTGCCGCAGAGCGTCTTCATCCCGGGCGTCCCCGGCCGCTGCCGACCCGTTGCGTGCGTGAACGAGGGGATGATCGGAGAGCCCTGCAACGGCGAGGACGACGACGCCGCGTGCGACACGAGCCCGGGCGCCGGCGACGGCTGGTGCGATGCCTGTCGGATCACCGGCGGCGAGAGCACCGAGAACGAGATGTTCCTGCCGCTCGGCGGCTACTACGTGCCGTGACGCCGGCTCACGTCCGGCCGAATTGAACAAACGACTTTCGTGACCCGTCCAAGGGGCGGGTCCGGCCTCGCGCCGGCCCGCTCGGAGGGTCACGGAATGAGACACCCAAAAGACGACACCGCCCACGCGCCCGGTTGCACCGCGCTCATCGCCTATCACGCGGGCCGGCTGCGCTCCCCCTGGTCCGCGGCGTTTCGCATCGAAGAGGACGCCTCGGACGGCATCCGCTGGTACGTCGTGCCTTGCGCCGATCCGCGATGCACCGCCGTCCGCCGCATGCTCTTCGCGCACCCCCCTCGACGTACCAGCGCCGCAGCCTGAACCCTGACCCGGGCGGGGGACGTTCGTTACGTTTTCGCAAAGCGTTACCTTTTCGCGCCGAAAGGTAACAGTTGCGAAAACGTAACGAACGTCCCCTCGCACCCCGTCGCCCGAAGCCCGGGCGGGGCCGGGGGCGATGGGCGCTTGACGCGGCCGTCCGTGCGAAGGATGACGTCGGGCGAGCCGCTCGTGGCTCGCGGAACGAGGGAGGGAGATCGTGAAGAAGACGACCGCGACGATTCTGAGTGCGGCGGTGGTGGGTCTGCTCGCTCTGGCGGCGGCGGGCGCAGCGTCGGCGCAGACGATGGGCCTGGGGGCGCCCATGACGGTGCGCTTCGTCGGGACCTTCACGCCGTGGGCGAAGGAGGAGGCGGGTGGACCGGAGAGCCTCACCGTGACGGTGGGCGACGAGAAGCTGTTCTTCCACATCACCGACGTGGGCTCCTACCAGGGAAGCGATCCCGGGATGATGCTGATCCAGCACATCTTCCCACCGGTGCTGGAGTTCGTCGGGCCGAAGCATCGGCTCGCGCCGATCGAGGCGGCAGCGAAGGGGGACAAGTTCGCGGTCGAGGGATGGCTCTACGCCGGCGACAACATGTTCTACGTCGCTGCCGTGAAGAAGCTCGCGGGCTGAGACGACCGATCGACCGTCGAGTCGCGATCCTGGCCTACGACTTCCCTCCGTGCCGCACTCCTGGCGCGGCGGTGCGGACGGCGAAGCTCGTGGACTATCTGCCCGAGTGGGGCTGGCGCCCCACCGTGGTCAGCCGGGACGATGGTGTGGGAGCGAAGGGCGTCGACGGCATCGTTCGCGTGGCCGGTCCGTTTCCGGAGCACGCGTCCTATCAACTCGCGGCCTGGCTGTGGGCCGTGCGCGTTCGCGACACGCTGCGGCGCGTGCTCGGCTCCGGGGACTTCGATCTGGTCTACGTGACCTGTCCGCCGTTTCCTCCCGGACTCGCGGCCGGGCGCGTCGCGGCCGAGGCCGGGGTGCCCCTGGTCGTGGATTTCCGTGATGCCTGGGCGCTCGATCCCCTGGAGGGAGGCAGCGCCCCCAAGCGTCTTGCGAAGCGTGCACTGCGGCGCTGGGTCTACCCGAGGCTCGAGCGACGGCTGCTGGAGTCGGCGCGTGGGTTCGTCGTGAACACCCCCTCGATGCGCGCCGCCTACGCCGCGCGCGAGATGCCCCCGGGGCTGCGCGTCGCCTACGTCCCGAATGGGTTCGACGAAGCCGACTTCGTCGGCCCCGCGCCCGCGCTTTCTCCACGCGGTTCGATCCCCGAGCTTCTCTACTGCGGGCGCTTCGCCGGCGTCGCCGGCCGATCCCCCGCGCCGCTCTTCGAGGCGCTTCGTCTGTTGGACGACGCCGGCATGCCGGTCCACGTTCGTGTGCTCGGCGACGACACGCCGACCACACGTGACGCGGTCGCTGCGGCAGGGGTGCCCCATCTCGTTCGTCAGGAGGCGACCGTGCCGCATGACGATGCCATCCGCGCGATTCGCTCGGCCCACGCACTCGTGCTCGTTCAAGCACCGGGCGTCGGTCTCGTGACGCCGATCTCGGGCAAGACCTACGAGTACATTCGAAGCGGGAGACCGCTCCTCGCGATCGTGCCGCCGGGAGACAACGCCGAGGTCGTGCGGCGGCACGCTCCGGATGCCGAGATCGTCGAATCCGACCGTCCCGACGCGATCGCGGCCGGCGTCCGGGCCGTCCTCGCTCGCCTTCCCGCGGAAACGGTGGAACGGGACCGCGATTTTCTGGTGTTCGACCGCCGGCGACTGAGTCGGAAGCTCGCCGCGCTCTTCGACGAGGTGGTCGACGACGCGCGTCAGGGCTGAGGGACGACTTCTCGGTCCGGTGGCGCAGCCACCTCCCAGATCTCCGCGAGGTCCCCGTGGCGGACCCGGCGGAAGCCCGGGGTGCGGGCCATGAGCTTGCGGAAGGCGACGAACCGTTTCTCGGTCGTGACGAAGACCCAGCGGGCTCCGAAGTCCGTGGCGAGGACGCGATACGGGCGGGGTGAACGGCCGCGCGACAGCAGCCAGTTCTTCTGAAACAGCCCCGGATCGAACTGGTGGAGGAAGATCGGATCGAGTCCGGAGATGTAGCGTCCCTCCGGCCGAAACGCGTAGAGCACCGAGAACTCGCGCCAGGAGGGGTGGTAGACGACGTCGTCGGGCGCGGCGAGTTCGTCGAGTTGCTCGATCATCGGCTCGAATGCGCTGCCGTAGACTTGCGCGGCGTAGCGGCCGGGCAGCTCGCTCCAAACGCTCCAGAGGCCGGCGAGGAGGCAAGCGGCGACCGCGAGGTTGCTTCCGCCCGCGATGACGGGGTGCCTTCGCAGCAACTCGCGGAGCGACCGCCCGTCGGCGAGCGTGGTCCAGAGGGCTCCGGCGGTCAGGATCGCGGCGAGGATGAACATGTCGAGGAACCGCTTCGACGCGAACGCCGCGGCGAGTGTCGCGACGCTCCACAGGGTCAGGAACAGGTCCCGCGCGGGCCAGTGCCGGACGCCGCGCACGGCAAGGGTCAGCAGCAGCGCGAGCAGCGCCGGAAGCCAGCCTGGCGCCGTGAGAAGGAACGTTCGCATGGCCATCGGGCGGAGCTCGCTCCCGAACGCCGCGGTGGGGATGTCGGCACCGGTGCCCCAGAGATTGCCGAGGATCCGCGCGATCAAGTACGCGATCTCGACGTTGTGCGGGAAGTAGGGGTGTGCGAGCGAGGCGATGCCGATACCCGCAGCGATCCCTGCGCCGCTCTTCCACGGGACGCTCGCCCCCTGGAGGAGCGCAACGAGAAGGCGCACTCCGAAGAGCCCCGCGACCAGCGGGAACGAGCTGTGCGCGATGGTGTGAAGCGCGCTCACGACGAACAGGGCCGGCCAGCGGTCGCGCAAGAGCAGAGCGATTTCGATCGCGACGAAGGCCAGCCCGAGCGGGTGCGGGCGAAGTGGGGTCAACCGACCGACGAAATACGTGCTCACCCCGATCAGGAGCAGCACCCACACCGCACCGAACCGGATGCGCAGACTGCGGACCGAGAACGCGATCGAGAAGCAGAGAAGGAAGTTCATCGCGATCACGGCGCGCTTGCCGCTCGCGTCCAGGTCGTCCTCCGAAAGAAAGGGTGCGATCAACGCGTGGTACAGGAAGTCTTTGTCACTGTAGGCCGAGGCCCAGGTGCTGAAGGCGGCCTGCGGAAGCTCGGTCCGGACGCCGTTTTCGACGAGATCGAGCGCGGCGCGGGCGTGGAAGTAGCTGTCCAGGTCGTACAGCCCGCCGAAGGAGAGCTGGAGACCGGCCAGGGCCAATCCCGCCGCGAGGGCCGCGGCCCACGTGGCATACGCATCGGTACCTCGAGGTCGGGTGGCTTCGTCCGATGGATCCACGGTCATCGTGGATGCCAGACTGGTTCGGGGACTTCCACTCCGCGCGGCGTCTGGTTTGGGGGGGCGGGCTGTTCTACCGTGTCCTCATGTCCACGGTGCTGGTCACGGGCTTCGGCCCGTACGGGAACACTCCGCACAACCCGGCCGAATCCGTCGCACGGGCAATCGACGGGGAGACGATCGCGGGGGCGACGGTGGTGAGCCGCATCGTCAGCTGCAACTTCTTCCAGTCGATCGACGAGGCGGCCGCGGCAATTCGTGAGACGAGCCCCGCGCTCGTCGTCATGCTCGGGGAGTACGGCGGGCGTGCGATGCTCACGGTGGAGCGTCTCGCGCACAACCTGAACGACTCCGCTCGCTACGGGCTCACGGACAACGCGGGGGTCGAGCTTCAGGACGAGCCGACCGCGAACGGCGGTCCCGTCGCCTACTACGCGACGGCACCGATCCGGGCGATGGTGCTCGCGATGCGCTCGGCGGGGGTTCCCGCCGACATCTCGGATACGCCGGGCACGCTCGTCTGCAACCACCTCATGTACGGTGTCTTGCATCACATCGCGGTCGAGAACCTGCCGATCCGTGCAGGTTGGATCCACCTGCCGGCGCTTCCGTGCGTCGCCGCTCGTGAGGAGAATCTGGGCGAGCCGAGCATGTCGACGGAGACCTCCGCGGAAGGCGTGCGGGCCGGGATCGCCGCGGCGATCGAGCATCGGGTGGACGTGACGGACCCCGTTCGAGGCCGCTTGCAGATCTGATCGAACGACCCGTCAGGTCGAGAAGCGGATCAGCCCGCCCCCATCGAACACGAGGGTCTGGCCCGTCATCCAACCGCTCGTCTCCGCCGCGAGGAAGAGGGCTCCGCTGGCGATGTCTTCGACCTCGCCGAGGCGTTGCAACGGGTACGATCGGGCCACCTGATCGCCCCGGTCCCCCTCCCAGAGGACGCGCGCGAAGTCCGTCTTGATCAGGCCGGGCGCGATCGCGTTTACCCGTACCCCGGGGGCCAGTTCGGCCGCGAGCTGCCGGGTGAGAGCGATGAGAGCCGCCTTCGTGACGTCGTAGACTCCGAGGATCGGGTTGGTCGACAGACCGCCCACCGACGAGATGTTGATGACCGACCCACCGTGCTGCTTCATGCTCTTGCGCCAGGCGGTCTGAGTCCACACGAGCGGGCCGCGCAGGTTCGTTGCGAACGTCTTGTCCCAGCGCGGGAGATCGACGTCGATCGTCGGCCCCGCGTAGGGGTTCGTCGCCGCGTTGTTGACGAGGATGTCGACGCGACCGAACCGATCGATCGTCGCATCGACGGCGGCTTCGATGTCCTCGGGGCGCCCGGCGTGTCCCGCGATGACGGCGACGTCGCCGCCGATGCTCTCCGCCGCCTCCTCGAGCGAGGCCTGCTTGCGGCCCGTGATCATGACTCGGGCGCCCGCCGCGGCGAAGGCACGCGCGATGCCGAGTCCGATGCCGCGCGAGCCGCCGGTGACGATGGCGACCTTCCCGTCGATTCGCTGTTCGTTCGTTCCGCTCGGGCTCATGAGTGCGGTGCCTAGCGCGACGCGGCCCTCGCTGCATTGACGCGGTGCGCCCAAGTTTCGGGCGAACGGTCGCGCGATGCTTGAACGCTCTCTTTTACAGCGATACGTGAGGGCCTCTCGAACATTTGTCGTGTCCGTGTCGTTTTTCCGAGACCTGGCCCGGTCGTCGGCCGAAGAATTGAGGAGCGCGATCATGCTCAGACGAAATCTGTCTTCCCCGTTGTTCCTGGTGATCCTCTCCTGCGGACTCGGAGCCGCTCCCGCGGCGGCACAGGTCGTCGATGATGCGCCGATGCCGGTCGAGGGCTCGGCCGAGCAGGTCGAGGATTCGCTCGGGGCCGGCGCCGCTCCCGGCCGCGCCGACACCTCGCCTGCGGACGCTGCGATCGCGGCGGAAGTGGAGGAAGAGGGCGCGGCGGCGGCGGGGGTCTCTCCGTCCGAGGCGAAGAAGGTCGAGGAGATCATCGTGAGTGCGCGGCGCCGCGCCGAGCTACTCGAGGAGACGCCGATTTCGGTTTCGGTCCTGAGCGACCAGATGCTTCAGGACACGGGCACCACGCAGCTCAACGACGTCCAGAATCTCGTTCCGAACCTCACGATCTTCCGCACGAGCAGCGGTCAGACGATCTCGATCGTCACGCGCGGCGTCGGCAACTTCCCCTTCGTCTACTACGACCAGGGTACGCCGCTCTACGTCGACGGGGTCGTTCTGTCTCGAAACGCGGGCTCGGTTCTCGACATCGTCGACATCGCCCAGATCGAGGTACTTCGCGGACCTCAGGGCACGCTTTTCGGCAAGAACTCCGTCGGCGGCGCCGTGAGCATCACGACGGTGAAACCCAAAGACGAGCTCGAGGCCTACGCGTCGATTCGCGCAGGGTCGTACAACACCTTCGACAGTCGGGCGATGCTGAACGTTCCCGTCATCGACGAAAAGCTCTTCCTGCGGTTCAACTTCGCGTCGTTCCAGCGCGACGGATACTTCACGAACACGCTGAACGGCGAGAAGCTCTCCGACCGGAACTCGCAGAACTTTCTCCTTGCGGGGCGCTTCGTTCCGATTCCCGAGCTCACGGTCGATCTGACCGGTGCGTACTCGGTCTCTCATACGAAGGGGATGGGTCCGCAGTGCGAGGTGATCGAGCCCGCGTTCTCCGACCAGACGGTCATCGTCTACGATCAGGAGAAGGCCGACCAATACCGGGAGCGCTGCAACCGGTCCGGGCGGTTCGAGGGGGAATCGGATGTCGCACGATTGAACTCGGTGCAGAGCTACGGCGTCTGGGGGACCGCGACGTACGACATCGGCGACGCCGGCTACGTCGACGACCTCGCCGTCAAGCTGACCGGCGCGTGGCGCCAGCAGGTCGTGGGAAATCGCGACGACTATGACGGCACCGCCACGCCGGCCTTCATCCTCTCGACCGCCGGGGGAGAGGGGAGCGAGTTCAACGGCAGTCCCAACTGGCAGAACCAGATCCAGACCGAGCTGCAGGTGAGCGGCTCGGCGTGGGAAGAGAAGATCAACTTCGTGGCAGGCGGATTCGCCTTCTGGGAGCGCGCGCGGACGGACAACGGCTTCCGCGTCTTCGCGGATGCGGGGGGTGGGTTGGTGCCGCGCGAGACGGTGTTGGGCGTCTCCTTCAGCAACAACCTCGTCAACACGGACAACAACGATTGGGCGCTCTTCGGTCAGGCCACGGCCGATTTCACGGATTGGCTCAGCCTCACGGGAGGCCTTCGCTACACGAGGGAGACCAAGCGGCTCGGCCGAGTCCTGATCCAGCCGTTGGCGCCGTTCTCGATCCCTCCCCAGCCGGAGGTCCCGGTGAACTTCTCCGGCGACGCGACGTTCGACGCGTGGACGCCGATGGCGACCTTGGCGACCACCATGCCTCAGGAGTGGCTCGACGACACGCCCGTCGAGCATCTCATGGGCTACTTCACGTACTCGCGAGGATTCCGCGGCGGTGGGTTCAACGGCGGTGCGCGCACCGAGAACCCCGAGACGATCGAGCCCTTCAAGCCCGAGTTCATCGACTCGTTCGAGATCGGCGCGAAGTCGATCGCCTTCGAAGGGCGCTTGAGCTTCAACGTCGCGCTGTTCTGGGCGGATCGTACGGATCAGCAGGTGCCCCAGATCATCACCTACGAGAATCCGGAGACGGGCCTGAATCAGACTGACGTCCTCACGCGGAACGCGGCCGACTCCACCAGCAAGGGCGTCGAAGTGGAGTTCCTCACCTCGCCGATCGACGATCTGCGCATCGACGGCTCGATGGGCTTCCTGAATGGCGTGTTCGGCGGCTTCTCCGGAGCGCAGAACGCGCGGACGGGACAACCGATCAATCGCGATGGTCAGCAGTACACCTTCGTCCCTCGCTGGCAGACGCACCTCGGCGTGCAGTACTCGATCGAGATGCCGGAGGTCGGGACCGCGTGGCTGAACGGCTGGCTCACGCCGCGCGTCGACTGGTCGTTCCAGTCGCAGACCCAATACTGGGTGCCCGAGCTCCCGGAGCT
>JAUIFY010000188.1 GCA_030430245.1 bacterium
TAGCGATCTCCCGGCCGCACCGGCCATTGAAGGCTTCTTCGGCGAAGATGCCGAAGGCGCCTATCTGATCGGCACCCGTTGCACCGCGTGCAGCACGGTCTTCTTCCCGCCGGAGCGCACCACGTGCCGCAACCCCGGCTGTTCATGCGATGAGTTCGAGGACACGAAGCTGTCGCGTCGCGGCACGCTCTGGAGCTACACGAACAACTCCTACGAGCCGCCGCCGCCGTACCACCGCCCGAAGGAAGACGAGGACTTCACGCCCTTCGCGATTGCGGCGGTGGAGCTCGAGGCGGAGAAGATGGTCGTCGTCGGCATGGTGCCTGCGCCGATCACATGCGCCGACCTGAAGGTCGGCATGCCGATGGAGCTGACGCTCGACACGCTCTTTGAGCGCGAGGGTACGCGGCAGATCACCTGGAAGTGGCGCCCCGTTCAGGGCTGAGCCAGCGGAGAAGGAGCAGACGATGACCAAGGAAGTCGCGATTCTCGGCGCGGGCATGCACCCGTGGGGCAAGTGGGGCCAGAACTTCGTCGAGTACGGGGTGAAGGCGGCGCGTGACGCGCTCACCGACGCGGGCGTCGATTGGAAGGACGTGCAGTTTGTCGCCGGCGGCGACACCGTCCGCAACGGCTATCCCGGCTACGTCGCCGGGGCGACGTTCGCCCAGGCGCTCGGGTTCACCGGCGCCAAGGTGATGAGCACCTACGGCGCGTGCGCGACCGGCACGCAGGCCATCGAGGCGGCGCGCGCGCAGATCCTCGCGGGCCTCTGCGATGTGGCGCTCGTAGTCGGCGCCGATACGACGCCGAAGGGCTTCTTGGCCCCGCAGAAGGGCGACCGCCCGAACGATCCGGACTGGCAGCGTTTCCGCCTCGCTGGTGCCACCAACCCGACCTATTTCGGCTTCTATGCGCGCCGCCGCATGGACGTCTATGGATCGACCTCGGAAGACTTCGCGAAGGTGAAGGTGAAGAACGCCAAGCACGGGCTTCACAACCCCTACGCGCGCTACCGGAAGGAAGTCACGCTCGAGACGGTCATGAACTCGAAGATGGTCGCCGACCCGCTTCGCCTGCTCGATATCTGCGCCACGAGTGATGGTGGCGCGGCGCTCGTCCTGACGAGCCTCGAGTACGCGAAGAAGATGGGGCGCGCGGACGCGCCGCGGATCGCGGGCGTCTCGCTCAAGACGCCGACCTTCCCGAACCCCGTCATCGAGATGCCGCATATGAGCACCGACTCCGGCGTCTCGGTGGCGCCCAACGACGTGGGTTTCAAGGACAGCATTGCGCGGGCGGCGTACGAAGAGGCCGGCATCGGGCCGGAAGACGTCGACCTGGCCGAGGTCTATGACCTCAGCACCGCGCTCGAGCTCGACTGGTACGAGCATATCGGCCTCTGCGCTCCGGGCGACGCGGAGAAGCTGCTCCGCGACGGCGACACCACCATCGGTGGGCGCGTCCCGGTCAACGCCTCGGGCGGCCTGGCCTGCTTTGGCGAGGCGGTCCCCGCGCAGGCGATCGCGCAGGTCTGTGAGCTCACCTGGCAGCTCCGCGGCCAGGCCGAGGGGCGTCAGGTCGAAGGCGCCAAGGTCGGCGTCACCGCGAACCAGGGGCTCTTCGGTCACGGCTCGTCCGTGATCGTTTCCAAGTAAGAAGGAGCAATCCGATGCCAGAAGCCTACATCATCGACGCCCTGCGCAGCCCGACGGGTCGCAAGAAGGGGAAGCTCGCGAGCATGCACCCGGCGGACCTGGGAGCGCACTCCCTGAAGGCACTCGTCGAGCGGACGGGGATCGATCCCCACATCGTCGAGGACGTCGTGTTCGGTTGCGTCGACACGATCGGGCCACAGGCGGGTGACATCGCACGTACGTGCTGGCTCGCGGCCGGCCTTCCCGATGAAGTGCCCGGAACGACGGTCGACCGTCAGTGCGGCTCGTCCCAGCAGGCGGTGCACTTCGCGGCGCAGGCCGTGATGAGCGGCACGAGTGACGTGGTGGTCGCCGGCGGCGTACAGAGCATGAACATGATTCCGATCTCGTCGGCGATGACTTGCGCGGAGCCGATGGGATTCACCGATCCGTTCTCTTCGTCGAAGGGGTGGGTCGAGCGCTACGGCACGCAGGAGGTCTCCCAGTTTCGGTCCGCGGAGATGATCGCCGAGAAGTGGGACATCTCCCGACGGGACATGGAGGAGTTCGCGCTTCAGTCGAACGAGCGGGCGTGGGGCGCGATCAAGGGGGGGCGTTTCGAGCGCGAGATCGTGCCCATCGACGACCTGCTCGTCGATGAGACGCCGCGCGAGACCAATCTCGACAAGATGGCGACCCTACCGACGCTACAAGAGGGCGGGCGCATCACCGCGGCCGTCTCGAGCCAGATCGCCGACGCTTCGGCCGCGATCCTGATCGCATCGGAGGGCGCGGTGAAGAAATACGGCTTCAAGCCTCGCGCGCGGATCCACCATCTGAGTGTCCGGGGAGCCGACCCGGTGTGGATGCTCACCGCACCGATCCCCGCGACGGCGTACGCGCTCGAGAAGACGGGCATGAAGCTCGACGACATCGACCTGGTCGAGATCAACGAGGCCTTCGCCTCCGTCGTCCTCGCATGGCAGAAGGAGACGGGCGCGGATCTCGACAAGGTGAACGTGAACGGCGGTGCGATCGCGCTGGGCCACCCGCTCGGCGCGACCGGAGCGAAGCTCATGACGACGCTCCTGCACGAGCTCGAGCGGACCGGCGGTCGCTACGGGTTGCAGACCATGTGCGAGGGGGGCGGTCAGGCCAACGTCACGATTCTCGAGCGGCTCGACTGAAACCGGAATCGAAGGGGAGCGATACGACGATGGGTGGGATCTGCGACGGAAGAGTCGTCATCGTCACCGGCGCGGGCCGGGGACTGGGACGCGCGCACGCGCTGGAGTTCGCGCGGCAGGGCGCGAAGGTGGTCGTGAACGACCTCGGCGCCGAGATCGACGGAACCGGTGGCTCGGAAGGGCCGGCCCACGAGGTTGCGGAGGAAATCCGCAAGCTCGGTGGGGAGGCCGCGATCAACGGTGACGACGTGGGCGACTGGGAGGGAGGCGCGCGGCTCGTCCAGGCGGCGCTCGACAACTTCGGTCGGCTCGACGTCGTGGTAAACAACGCGGGCTTCCTGCGCGATCGCATGTTCGTGAACGCGTCGGAAGACGAGTGGGACGCCGTCATCCGCGTTCACCTGAAGGGCCACTTCTGCACCACGCGCCATGCCTGCAAGCACTGGCGCGACCAGGTGAAGGCGGGCGAGAAGGTCGACGCACGCATCATCAACACGAGCTCGGGTGCGGGTCTCCAGGGGAGCATCGCCCAGGCGACGTACTCGGCCGCGAAAGGCGGGATCGCCTCCCTGACGTTGGTGCAAGCGGCCGAGCTTCGTCGTTACGGCATCACCGCCAACGCGATCGCACCGTCTGCGCGAACCCGCATGACCGAGGAAGCCTTCTCCGACATGATGAAGAAGCCCGAGAGTGGCTTCGACGCGATGGCGCCCGAGAACGTTTCGCCCTTGGTCGCTTGGCTGGGCAGCGCGGACTCGGCGGACGTCACGGGGCGGGTCTTCGAGGTGCAGGGCGGCCAGATCAACGTGGCCGATGGTTGGCGAACCCTCCCGGGCGTCGACAAGGGTGCTCGCTGGGATCCTGCCGACGTGGGGCCGGCGGTGCGCAAGCTGCTCGACGACGCGCCCGAGCCGCAGAAGGTGTACGGCACCTGAACCGGTCCGGATGAACCTCTCCTTCAACGAAGAGCAGGAGGCCCTGCGCGAGTCCGCGCGGAGCTTCTTGGCCGAGCACTCGTCGTCCGAGAACGTCCGCAAGGCGATGGAGACCGAGCTGGGGTACGACCCCGAGCTCTGGAAGCGGATCGGTACGGAGCTCGGCTGGTCCGCGGCGGTGATTCCGGAGGAGTACGGCGGCCTCGGCCTCGGCCCCATCGAGCTGGTCGCTCTGATGGAGGAGATGGGGGCGTCGCTCCTCTGCTCTCCCTTCTTCTCCAGCATCTGCCTCGCGAGTGGGGTGTTGCTGGCGGGCGGAACCCACGCCCAGAAGGCGGAGCTCCTGCCCGCTCTGGCCTCGGCCGAGACCACGGCCGCGCTCGCGCACGCCGAGAAGAACGGCCGGTGGGACGCGGCCGGAATCGAGGCGATCGCCCGGGCGGAGGGCGGCGACTTCGTGCTGAACGGGACGAAGACGTACGTGCTGGATGGTGCCTCGGCCGACCTGCTCCTCGTGGCGGCCAGGAGAGAGGGGACGAAGGACGAGGAAGGCGTGAGCGTCTTCGCGGTTCCGGCCGACGCGTCCGGGGTCGAGCGGCGATCACTCCCGACCGTCGACCAGACCCGCCACCAGGCCGAGATCGTGCTGCGCGGCGTCCGTGTCCCGTCCACCTCGCTCGTCGGCGGAGAAGGGGAGGGTTGGCCGATCCTCTCGTCCGCAATCGACGCGGCGTTGGTGGCGCTCGCGGCCGAGCAGGTCGGTGGAGCCTCGCGGTGCCTCGACATCACGGTGGCCTACGCCAAGGAGCGCGTGCAGTTCGGACGGCCGATCGGCTCGTTCCAGGCGATCAAGCACAAGTGTGCGGACATGATGGTCTTGGTCGAGTCGGCCCGGTCCGCCGTGTACTACGCCGCGGCGGCGC
This sequence comes from bacterium, assembly GCA_030430245.1. GTDB lineage: Bacteria > Desulfobacterota > Binatia > UBA12015 > UBA12015 > VGTG01. Next base: position 4,683 of record JAUIFY010000188.1, read on the forward strand.
AGGCGGAGGGCGACCCCGAGCTGTCGACGCTGGCGTCGCTTGCCAAGGCGTATTGCTCCGACGCGTACTTCCGTTGCGCGGCCGAGAGCATTCAGATCCACGGCGGTGTCGGCTTCACGTGGGAGTACGACGTGCATCTCTATTTCAAGCGGGCGAAGTCGAGCGAGACGCTTCTCGGCGACGCGCAGTTCCACCGGGAACGCATCGCGCGCCTGATCGGACTCTGAGGAAGGGCGAGTGTCACTCGAGATCGATCTCGGCGGGCGTGCAGTCATCGTGACCGGAGGCGGGAAGGGCGTCGGCCGGGGCATCTCGGAACGGTTCCTCGCGGCGGGAGCGGACGTCGTGATCTGCGGACGGCGCGAGCCGGAGTCGCTCCCGTCCGCGGACGGACGCGAGGCGGTATTCGTCGGGTGCGACGTGCGCGAGCCCGAGCAGATCGACGCGGTGGTGACGGCGGCGACCACGCGGTTCGGTCGGCTGGACGTGCTCGTGAACAACGCGGGCGGTGCGCCGTACGTCGACGCCGCGACCGCCTCGCCTCGATTCACGGAGAAGATCGTCGCTCTGAATCTCCTCGCACCGATCAACTTCTCGCAGAAGGCGAACGCCGTGATGCAGGGCCAGGACGACGGCGGCGTGATCATCAACATCGCGAGCGTGAGCGGCGTTCGTCCGTCGCCGGGGACGACCGCGTACGGTGCGGCGAAGGCGGGCTTGATCAGCGCGACCAAGTCTCTCGCGATCGAGTGGGCGCCCAAGGTGCGGCTCGCGGCGATCATCGGCGGACTCATCCGGACGGAACAGGCGCACCTCCACTATGGTGACGAGGCGGCGATCGCGCGCGTGTCGCAGAACGTGCCGCTCGGTCGCCTCGCGCGCCCGTCGGAGATCGGCGACGTATGCGTCTTCCTCGCATCCCCGATGGCGAGCTACGTGAGCGGTGCGACGATCGACGTACACGGCGGCGGCGAGCCGCCCCCCCATCTCGATGCGGCAAAGGACGATTGAGCCATGGCAGCGACGACCTTCGAGAATCCCGCAGCTCTCCTCTCTTCGGTGGGGAAGGACCTCGGCACGAGTGATTGGCTCGAGATCGACCAGACGCGCATCGATACGTTCGCCGACGCCACGGGCGACCACCAGTGGATCCACGTCGACCCCGAGCGCGCGAAGAACGGACCCTTCGGCAGCACGATCGCTCACGGCTATCTCACGATGTCACTCGTGAACCTGTTCCTCCCCCAGATCATGGAGGTCCAGAACGTCTCGATGGGCGTCAACTATGGCGCCGACAAGCTCCGGTTCCCCGCCCCCGTCCCGGTCGGCTCCCGCATCCGCGGCCGCGGCGAGCTCATCGAGGCCGAAGAGGTAAAGGGCGGCGCCATCCAGGCCAAGGTCCGCGTCACGGTCGAAATCGACGGCACCGACCGCCCAGCCTGCGTCGTCGACACCATCAGCCGATTCGTCCCATAGGGGACGTTCGTTACGTTTTCGCGAAGTGTTACCTTATTCGCGCCGAAAGGTAACAGCTGCGGAAAGGTAACGAACGTCCCCTCGTGGGGCATCGAGTTCCAGGTGTGTCGCGGGTGGTCGCCGGCGGGGTTGCGGCCGGCGCCGCGGCGCTTGCCGCGATTTCTGGGAGCCCCGGGGCTGGGAGTCGCGCCCGTGGCGCTCGGCGCTGTGGCGTGCCATGTCACACGGGCGTGTCGGGCTCCGACAGTGCACGGCTCGAGCGCGTCGAGCGTCTACTCCGGATGCCGCTCGACGGCAGCACGGCTCCCGCCTTGGTCGAAGCGATGGGAGGGGGTCGGTTCGTTCTCAAGCTGCGGGGGGCGGCGGTCGGATGTCGGACGCTCGCGATCGAGTACGTCGCGACCGAGATTGGCCGGGGCCTCGGCCTGTCGCTCCCCGCGGCGCGGCCGCTCCACCTCTCGGCGGAGATCGCCGCGCGGGAGCGACACGCGGAGCTCTCCGAGCTGCTGCACAAGAGCGTCGGCACGAATCTCGGCTTCGAGTATCTGCCCGGAGCGGAGGAGCTTCCGCGGTACACGGTCCCGCGCGTCTCGAGCGACTTCGCGTCGATGGTGGTCTGCTTCGACGCACTCCTCGTGAACGTCGACCGCACTGCCCGGAACCCGAACGTGCTCTTCGTCGGTGGAGATCCGTGGCTGATCGATCACGGCTCGTGTCGTGCCTTCGACGACGCTTCCACCGCCTTCCCCGCTCTTCGCGATCACCTCCTGCTGCATCGCGCCGACGATCTCGAGGCGGCGCTGCGAAGGGCGCGTCAGCTCCTGTCGCGGCGAGCGATCGACCGGGCCTTCGCGCAGGTTCCTGCCGAATGGTGGGAAGGATCTCCGCCGGCGGACCTGCTCCACGCTCGGCTCGAGGCCGGCCCGACGTGGCTCGAGGAGCTGGAGCGCTTCCGCCGCGAGCCGCCCCCGGCGATCGGTCCACCCCCGGACCGGCGTCCCGCGTGGGCGCGCCGCCCGCCGGGGCAGTAGACCGCACCACTCGCCGGGTTGCACGAGCTCGCGTCGAGAGCACCGTCGCTTCCCGCGAGCGTGCACTCATGGGCTGCCGCGCTCGGACCGCGGAGCGACGCAGGCCTCGCGTCAAAACGTCGGGGCGGGTGCCGCCCGATCGGACGGCACCCGCGCGACCCGGTGAGACGTGCAGGTCAGCTCGCGGCCGCGTCGCGTGCCGCAGGGAGACGTTCCTCCGGTCGCAATCCGACGAGCTCGGCGCTCTCCTCCCAGAGGGCTCGCGCGAGGTCTTCGTCGTACGACTCCTTCGAGGACGGCTTCGGATGTCGACCCTGGAAGTATCTTCGCGTCGTATCGCGGAGCTCCGGATCCAGAACGAGTCGCGCCAGGGCGTCGCCGGAAGCCTCGGTGCCGTTGACGTTCGGGAGGATCCGAAGCGCACGGAAGGCGGTGTTCCAAAGCGCCTGCTGCCAGCCGGGGTAGTCCCGCGCGAGTCCGGTGCCGGGCATCAAGCCGGGATCGAAGGCGTTCACGGTGAGCGGGGCCTCCGCCGTGCTGAGTCCGGTCGCTTCGAGTCTCCGCGACAGTTCGTACGCGCAGAGCACGTTGCAGAGCTTTGACGTCGTGTACGCCCGTCGGCCGAACGCACCCGGCGACTGGTCGTCCGCGTCGTGGAGGCTGGCGAGGGTGCGCGCGTCGCGAAGATGCGGTGCCGGCATTCCGGTGCGCTCTTCGGGGTCGTGCGTTCCGCTGCTGACGAAAACGATTCGCCCCGGTGTCTCGAACAGCGGGAGCAAGAGAAGCGTCAGCAAGTAGTGGCCGAGGTGGTTCACCGCGAAGGTGAGCTCGTATCCGTCGGCGCTCGGCGTCTTCCGCGTGACCTGGACGCCGGCGTTCAACACCAGCGCTCGCAGCGGCGGCCAACGGCCGGGGAAGATCTGCTCGCGCATCTCGCGCGCGAACCGGCGCACGTCTCCGAGGGAGCCCAGGTCGAGGGCGCGAGCTTGAACGGGAACGTCGCTGGAAGGCCCCGCCAGATCCCTTGCGACGGCCGTCGTCCGTTCCAGATCTCGCGAGGCGAGCACCAGCGACAGCGATGGTGCATCGCGACGAATCGCGCGGGCACACTCCATGCCGAGGCCGCTGTTCGCACCCGTGATCAGGACCGTGCCGTCTTCGGAGGTCATGCCCCCTGCCGTTTATCCCGAACGTCGAGGCCCAGGCCAGATCTTCTTTTCGATCGGACGCGCTCGCGAGACGGGCTCCCGCGGGCGGTCGATCCGCCGGGCGCGGAGGCGATTCGCCGCGTTGCGTTCGGCCCCGAGAGACCCGTATCGTCGCCGGTACGGCGATCGGAGGATTGGAGGACGGCATGCCTCGAGGAGAATCCCTCTATGACGAGTACCCCGACCATCGGGTGGATCTCGAACCGAACGGCGCGCGCGTCCGCGTGTTCCTCGGTCAGAAGGAGATCGCCGACAGTCGCCGGACTCTCCTGGTGAAGGAGACGAAGCACGACCCCGTGGTCTACTTTCCTCGTGAGGACGTGCGGATGGACCTCCTCGAGCCGACGACACACGAGACCTTCTGTCCCTTCAAGGGTTACGCGTCGTATTGGACGATTCGCGCCGACAGTGGCGTCGAAGAGAACGCCGTGTGGAGCTACGAGGATCCTTTCGACCAGGTGTCTGGCCTGCGCGACTACGTGTCGTTCTACGTCGGCCGCGGCGCTCTCAGGCAACGGTCCGAGTCGTGATGCGCCGCCTCGGGCCCTTCGGTCTCGTCGGGGCTCTCGTGGCTTGCGTCTGCGCGCCGGACGCCGCGGCTGGGGCGGGCGCTTCGGTGGAGATCTCTTCGGCGGCCGGCGCCCTGCACGATTCCCTGCCGGCGGACCAGGCGCGCGAAGCGGCCTACGACTTCGACGACGAAGAGCGCTTCGACCTCCGTCTCGCGCCGTTCTTCCTGGAGGGGCTCGCGCTCGCGCAGATGAACGAAACGTCCAAGGCGCGCGTCGGTGATCTGCTGGAGGCGTCGCTCGGGCCGGTCGGGCGGAAGAAGGCGGACCAGATCCGAGGCCTGGAAGACGAGGTGCTCCGGCAGGAGGAGGGAACGCTCCTCGGTTGGTTCGCAGGTCTCGCGGGCATTCGGGGCGACGAGGCCTACTTTCTTTCGCTGTACGGCGACCCCGCGGGTACGGATCCGTGGGGGTACCGGTTCGACGGCCACCACCTTTCGATCAACTTCACGGTGGTCGGAGATCACGTCTCGCCGACGCCGCTGTTTCTGGGGGCGCAGCCGCGTGCCATTCCTGCCGGAGGGATCGGGCCGGCGGGTCTGCGGGTGCTCGCGGCCGAGGAGGATGCGGCTCGCGCTCTCTACGAGGCGTTGGACGAACGTCAGCGCGCGACCGCGACACTCCCCCTCCAAATCGGTCGTGGCGCGTTCCTCGGCGGAGATCGGATCGATCCCGACGACGCGCCGAAGGGCATCGCCGCGTCCGGACTCACTTCGGAGCAGCGAGTCCTCCTCGACGCGGTGCTCGAAGCGTACCTGCAGAACGTGGCGCCCTCGATCGCGGCGCGCGAGCGTGCGCGGATCGATGCCGCCGGACGCGAGGCTCTCCACTTCGCCTGGGCGGGCTCGACCACCCCGGGCGCGGAGGTCTACTACCGCCTTCACGGGCCGACGGTTCTGATCGAGTTCGACAATACGGTCGACGATGCCGAACACATCCACACGCTCTGGAGAGACCCGAGTGGCGATTTCGGTGCCGATCTACTACGGAGCCATCACGACGCGGCACACGCCCCCAGGACGAAGGAGTAGCGACATCGTGTCTCAGGTGGATGGTCTCGAGCTCATCGATCCCAAGTCCTACGAGAACGGCGGAACGCCGCACGCGGCTTTCACCGAGCTTCGCCGGAGTGCTCCGCTCGCGAAGTTCGCCCCTCCCGGCTGGGGGCCCTTCTGGGCCGTCACCAAGCACGCCGACATCTGCGAGATCTCGAAGCAGCCGAACCTCTTCCTGAGCGCCCCCGGCATCGTCATGGTCGACGAGACCCAGCAGCGCAATCGCGACGAGGGGATCGGCGCCATGCGGACCATCATCGAGATGGATCCCCCCGAGCACGTGACCTACCGGAAGGTCACGAGCGCCTGGTTCACACCGCGAGCGCTGAATCGGCTGGACGACCTCATCGATCAGAGCGCGGCTCATCTGGTCGACGATCTCGCGGGCGCGTCGGGGGGCGGCGAGTGCGACTACTCGACCGACGTCGCGGCCGCGCACCCGTTGCGGATCCTCTCCCAGGTCCTGGGCGTCCCCCGCGAGGAGGAGCCGCGGATCCTGCGGATGACGAACGAGTTGTTCGCCGCGGACGACCCGGAGCTCCAACGGTCGGCCGAGAGCCGCCAGCAGGCGATCATGGAGCTCGGCATGGAGCTGTTCGAGTTCTTCTCGAAGATCATCGAGGATCGGCGTGCGAACCCCCAAGACGACCTCACGAGCATCATCGCGAACGCGAAGATCGACGGAGAGCCGATGGGGCCGATGGAGACCTTCGGCTACTGCTTGATCGTGTTCACGGCCGGCCACGATACGACGAAGAACGCGCTCGTGGGGGCGATGAACGCCTTTCTCGACAACCCGGGCGAGCTCGAGAAGCTGAAGGAGAACGAGGCTCTGGTCGCGCCGACGGTGGAGGAGTCGGTGCGTTGGACGACGCCGGTGAACTACATGAAGCGTACCGCGGCCCGGGATACCGAGCTGCGCGGTCAGAAGATCGAGGAAGGCGACGAGCTCGTCATGTTCTACGCTTCCGCCAATCGCGACGAGGAGATCTTCGACGACCCCTTCTCGTTTCGCGTCGATCGCGATCCGAACCCCCATCTGGGATTCGGGATCGGGGAGCATTTTTGCCTGGGCGCGCACCTCGCCCGACGGTCGCAGGCGGCTCTTCTACGCCAGCTTCGTCGGCGCCTGATCTCGATCGAGCGCTCCGGCGATCCCGACCAGATTCGTTCCAGCTTCGTGGTCGGGCTCAAGCACCTGCCGGTGCGCTACCAGATTCGGCCGGCGGCGTAGCGGCGAGTGTCTCGGCGCGTGGGGTGCCGAGCCACTTCTCCAGGGCCGCCTCGAGCGACTTCCGCGTGAGGGGCTTGCTCAAGTAGTCGTCCATTCCGGCGGCGATGCAGCGCTCGCGGTCGCCCCGCATGGCGTTGGCGGTGAGCGCGATCACCAGCGTGTGAGCGCCGTCACCCTCGCGTTTGCGGAGCTCGGTGGTGGCCTCGAGCCCATCCATTTCGGGCATCTGGCAGTCCATCAGTACCAGGTCGAACGGCCCGGCCTCGAGGCGATCGAGAGCCTCGCGACCATCGGACGCGACGACGACGTCGTGACCGAGTCGCTCCAGCATGCCCTTGGCCACCAGCTGGTTCACGTTGTTGTCCTCGGCGAGCAGGACCCGCATCGGACGGTCTTCCTCCGACGTCGCGTCGGGAAGGGCGTCCGCTTCGATCACCGGCGATTCGGTCTCGGACTCGTCCTTCGGAGCCTCGGCGAGGCGGATGTTCGCGGTGAAGGTCGATCCCACGCCTTCTTCGCTCGTCACCTCGATGCTGCCGCCCATCCGGCGCGTCAGCTCCAGGGCGATCGACAGTCCGAGTCCCGTTCCGCCGAATCGACGGGTCGTGGAGGCGTCGGCCTGCGCGAACTTGTCGAAGACCCGGGCGCACTGCTCGGGCGACATGCCGATGCCGCTGTCGATCACCTTGAGCGCGATGGCGCACTCGTCTCCGTCGCGCTCGATGGCGACCTCGATCCGGACCGAGCCCTCGGAGGTGAACTTGATCGCGTTTCCGGTCAAGTTCGTGAGGATCTGGCGCACCCGGGTGGGGTCGCCGATGAACCGGTTCGGCAGCTCCGGGTCGTGATCGACGATGAGGTCGACGCCCTTCTCCTGCGCGCGGAACGAGAGAAGTCCCGCCACGCTCTCGACCGCGTCGTGCAGGTCGAACGGTACGGCCTCGATGTCGAGGTGGCCCGCCTCGATCTTCGAGAAGTCGAGGATGTCGTTCAGGATCTCGAGCAACGCCGCAGCGGAAGAGTGGATGGTTCGGGCGAGCTCGGCCTGCTCGTCGTCGAGGGTCGTGTCCAGGAGGAGATCGGTGACGCCGAGAACGCCGTTCATCGGCGTGCGGATCTCGTGACTCATGTTCGCGAGGAACTCGGACTTGGCTACGGTTGCGGACTCGGCGGCCTCCTTGGAGCGTGCGAGCTCCGCCTCCCAGTACTTCCGCACGGTGACGTCTCGGAGCACGAGCATCCGACCCGCCGGCTTCCCTCGTCGTGTCTGGAGGACCGACACCTGAAGGTCGAAGCTCCGCTGGACGATTCCCTGGCCGAAGTTCACCTCGGACCGCATGGGCGTGACGGAGTTCAGCCTCTCGAGGAGATCGGGGAACGCCGAGAACGCCTCGTGCGCGTCTTGTCCTGGGTGGCGATGCACGCCGAGCAGCTCTCGCGCGGTCGCGTTGATCTCGGCGATGCGATCGTGATCGTCGAGAACGATCACGGCGTCAGTCATCTTCTCGAGCAGGTCCCCGCGTGTCACGGGCAGGAGCGTCAGGAGCCCCCGGTGCGAGAGAGACCAGGCGAGGCCGGCCGCCGTCACGGAGAACGCGAACGGGGTGAGGTCGACCGCCGGGAGCACCTCGGCTCCGGAGAGGAAGAGCGCGTTCGAGGCCCAGGGGAGGGAGAGTGCGCCGAGGACCGTGAGCGCTTCACGGCCTCCCCGCGTCCGGTCCCGCCACAACTTGCGGAC
>JAUIFY010000189.1 GCA_030430245.1 bacterium
CCACAGATCCGTGTCGACGGCCGGCGCCGGAAGAGAGGAGGCGACCACTCCGACGACGGTGACGGTTCGATCGTCGAAGCGGCCGAAGGGGTGGATGCCCACGCCCCGGACGTAGACCGGTCGACTGGTCACGGGGCGAACTCCGTGACGGGCACGTAGGTCCAAGTCACGACGTCGTTTCCGTCCGCGTCGCGAAAGACCGGCTCGACGACGAGGCGCACCTCCGACCCGGACGCCAACGTGCGGAGGTCGGCGGCCGAGAGGCGGCTCACGACGCGGAGTCCTTCGGGTAGATCCACCAGCCCGAAGCCGTAGGGCACCGGCCCCTCGTATCCGGGCGGGGCGGTGTGGACGACGGTGTGCAGGTAGACCACGCCCGCCGCGCCGACCTCGGTGACGGACACGGACTCGTCCGCGCAGTAGGGGCACACGTCCGCCACGGGGAAGTGAAGCCCCGCGCAGGCTCCACATCGACCCGCGAGAAGACGCGGAGACGGCGACTCGGTGAAGAGCCCCGGCTCGATCGGAACGCGGGCCATCGCCTCGACTCCTATCACCTGCACTCGGGCCGAAACAGGGCGTGGCGACCGATGGGCCGGTCGTGTAGACCGCCAGAGCGATGTCTCCGGGGGGACGACGAGAATCGCCGCGCCCGTGCCTGGTCTGCGGCGAGTCGGGCGCGCGTTCGCTCCACGGCGGGGGCGGGCCGCTCTGGCGGTGTCGCTGCGGGCTGGTCTTCGTGGATCCGATTCCGACCGCCGAGGAGATCTCGGCCCGCGAGGACGAGGCGTTCCACGGTGGTCTGATCGACGAGACGACCGAGATGTTCTCGGCCTACTACCGCAACTACCCGGACGACCCCGTCGTCCGAGGCTTTCGGGCAACCGTGGCGCGGCTGCGGGAGATGACCGGCGGCGGAACCCTGGTCGACGTCGGCATCGGGACCGGCCTGCTCCTCCACCTGGCGGAGGAGGGCGGCTTTCGTGCGATCGGGTGCGAGATTTCGCCGGGCGCGGCGGAGAAGGCGCACGAGGAGTTCGGCGTCGACGTGCGGGTCGGAGACTTCCTCGAGGCCGACTTCGAGGAACCCCCCGACGCGATCACGATGGCCGACGTCGTCGAGCACACCCCAGACCCGCGGGTCTTCCTCGAGCGGGCCGCGCGCCTCCTACGCCCCGGCGGCGGGCTCTTCGTCGCGGTTCCGAACCACCGCTCGACCCTCTACTGGGCGGCGGACGTGATCGCGCGCATTCCGGGAGTCGCACCGCTCGCGCAGCGTCTCTACGTGCCGAATCACTATTGGTACTTCACGCCCTCGACGCTCGCGCGCCTCGTCGAGGAGTGCGGCTTCGAGGTGAGGGAGGTTCGAGGCGAGAGTCCGTATCTCGGGCGCTACTCGTTTTCGTTTCCCGTGAAGCTCGGTCTGGCCACTCTGATCCAGCTGGGGGAGTGGACGGGGCTCGAGGCGCGCGCGGAGATCTACGCCGTCCGAAGGGGCGCGGCGTAGCCCGGCCGACCGCCTCGGGACAGATCCCTCGTTGACTGGACTTCGCGCGCGGTGTTACCAGAATCCGTGGGAAAACGACGCCTTACGTGCGTCACCTCGCGCCACGACACGCGCGGGAGCGGGCATCCGGCCTCGCCCACGACGGTGACATGAACCTCCGCTTGGCGCGCTATATCGACCGTTGGTTCGGGCTCGGTCTCTGCTTCGTTCTGTGGGCCTTCGCGCGCGTGACCGGGCGCGGCGTCCCGGCCCTGTTCGCGACGACGCCGCCCCGCAGCACGACGATGCGCGTGCCGCGAAGGGTCCTCGCGATCAAGTTCTATGGGCTCGGCAACATCGCGATGATCCTCCCGACGCTCGCCGCGATGAAGGACGCTGACTCCGACGTGGAGATCGACTTCCTGACGCTGCCCGGCAACGTGCCGCTCCTCGAGCAGAGCGGGCTGGTCTCGCGGGCTCTGACCGTCGAAGTCTCGGGCTTCGGCGCGTTTCTCGGGTCCGCGATGGCGCTCTACGACGCGCTACGCACCGGCGGGTACGACGCGGTCCTGGACTTCGAGCAGTTCATGAAGCTCTCCGGGATCTTCGCGTTCGTGACCGGTGCCGAGGCGCGCGTTGGGTTCAACACCGACGGCCAGGCTCGCGGCTGGCTCTACACGCACCGCGTGGCCTACGCCGACACGGTCCACATGGCCGACATCTTCATGCGACTCGCTCTGCCGTTCGATCGCGCGCGGCACCCGGCCGAAGCCGTGCGGGTCCGCGTGGACCCGGCGGATCGCGCGGCCGCACTCGCCGCGGCGGGAGTCGCCGACGGAGCGACGCTCATCGCGATGCACGTCGGCACGGGACCGAACTACGGCAAGGTCGCTCTCAAGCGTTGGAGCATCGATCGGTTCGCCCGCCTGGCGGATCATCTGATCGAGACGCGAGGGGCCCGCGTGGTCTTCACCGGAGTCGGCGAGGAGGAGGCGACCCTCGTGCGCGAGGCGCTCTCGAGGATGCGCCACGCCGAGAAAGCCCGTTCGCTCTGCGACGTCCTCTCCATCGGGGAGCTCACCGGCCTCCTCGACGCCTGTACGTTCGTCGTCTCCAACGACACCTCGGTGATGCATCTCGCGGGGCTGGTCGACACTCCGGTCGTCGCCATCTTCGGAGCGACGGAGCCGAAGCTCTACGGCCCTCGCGGGCGTGCCGATCTCGTTTTCTACAAGGGGCTCTACTGCAGCCCGTGCCTCTCCAACTACAATCTCAAGATGAGCCGATGCGTGAACCCGGTCTGCATGCAGCAGATCGGGGTCGAGGAGGTCGTCGCCGGGATCGATGCCCGTTTCCCGGCGGCCGCGCGCGCGGTCTGAGACGTTTCGAAGGAGCTCATGGAAGCACTCGTCACCGGATCCTCCGGGGTTCTCGGCCACAGCCTCATTCCTCTTCTCGCGGCACGCGGCGACGATCTGCGCTTGTTCGACATGGTCGAACCACCGCAGAGCCTTCGTGCGCGCCTGGCAGCCTCGGGGGGGGACCGGATCCGCGTGCAGGAGATCTCGGCCGACATGCGCGATCGTGCCGCGCTCGAACGCGCGGCGGACGGCGCGGAGGTGCTCTATCACCTCGCGGCGGGGCAGCGCATGAAGCCGCAGTTCTCGGAGCTCTCCGAGGAAGAGATCTTCTCGATGAACCTCGACGGGGTTCGTAACGTCCTCGAGGCGGCGAAGACGCGCCGGGTACGCAAGGTCGTCTTCATCTCGAGCTCGGCCGTGTACGGACTGCCCGAGGATCGACTGGTGGGCGAGACGAACCATCCGCAGAAGCCGCTCGGAGCCTATGGGGAGTCGAAGCTGCAGGCCGAAGCGCTGTGCCGTGAGGCGATCGAGGGCGGTCTCGACGTGACGATGCTCCGGCCGATGAGCCTCTTCGGCGACGGGATGACCGGCGTGTTCGTGCTCCTCTTCGATTGGGTGAGGCGCAACCGGCGCGTGTTCATGCTCGGCAGCGGGCTGAATCGCGTTCAGATGGTCGCGGCCGATGACGTCGCGCGGGCGGCGATCCAGGCGGCCGTGATGCCGGACACCGCGGGGCTGGCGATCAACATCGGGTCCGAGCCCGAAACCGTACCGACCGTGCGGGGGCAGGTGGAGGCGCTCATCGAGTACGCCGGCGCGACCTCGAAGTTCTTCGGGTTTCCGGCCGAGCTGCTCCGCACCGCGGCCCGGTTCCTGAACGTGTTCGGGCTCTCGCCGATCGTGCCCGAGCACTACCTGCTGGCCGACCGGAACTTCGTCCTCGACATCTCGCTCGCCAAGGAGCGGCTTCGGTGGCAGCCTGAGAGCGACAACGTCAAGATGACCTGTGATGCCTACGATTGGTACTGCGAGAACTGGCGGGAGGTCGCGCCGAAGCCGAACCCCGCGCTCCGACTCCTGGAGGCCCTGACGTGAAGCTCGGCACCTACGCGGCGCTCGCGCGCAAGGCGTTCGAGGCCAACTTCCGGCGGCTCGATCATCCGTTCAAGCTGACCTTCTGCATCACGTACTGGTGCAACTACAAGTGCCAGACCTGCAACATCTGGAAGATGAAGCCGCGCGACGAGCTTCGCCTCGAGGAGATCCAGGAGCTGTTCCGGAAGTCCCGCGACTTCCTGTGGGTCGATCTCACCGGGGGGGAGGTCACGCTGCGGAAGGACTTCGTCGAGGTCGCGCACGCGGTGATCGAGCACTCTCCCCATCTCTTGCTCCTCCATTTCCCGACGAACGGGTACCTCTGCGACAAGATCGTCGAGAACACGAAGGCGATCATGGATCGTCGTCCCGAGAAGCTGATCATCACCGTTTCGATGGACGGCGACGAGCAGATGAACGACGAGATCCGCGGAATCGAGGGTGGCTGGCAGCGGCAGATCGAGACGTTCCGGAGGCTCCGGGAGATCCCGGGCGTCGAAGTGGTGCTCGGCATGACGCTGTCGGGAAAGAACGTCGACCACTTCGAGCAGGCGTACGCGGCGGCGGCGAAGGAGATTCCCGGGCTCGAGTACCGCGACTTCCACGTCAACATCGTCCACGAGGGGCACTACCTGGGGAACTCGGACCTCGAGCTGCGAAAGCACGCTCCCCCGAAGGCCCTGTTGGACGCCGTGAAGAACGTCTCGGAGCTGCGCGGTGCGCCGCTGGGTCCGGTCGGTTACCTCGAGCGCGCGTACCTGGCGCACGTCGAGCGGTATCTCATGACCGGGCGTACCCCGGTGCGATGTCACGCCCTGTCCGCGTCGTGCTTCATCGACTCGTGGGGCAACGTGTTCCCGTGCACGATCTACGACAGGAAGCTCGGCAGCCTGCGCGACGTCGACTACGACCTCCGGAAGATCTGGGCGCACCCTCTCGCGGTCCGGACCCAGAAGGAGATCTGGCGCTACGACTGCCCGCAGTGCTGGACGCCGTGCGAGGCGTACCAGTCGATCATGGGCAACTTCCTCGTCCCGGGGCGCACGACGCCGAGGGATGGCGCGCCGACCCGCGAGGACCCCGCGCCCGAGAGCGCGGCGGGGGAGTCGCGCCTCTAGGTCGGGGTCGAGCGCACCGCGTCTCCGAGCCAGCGCGCGTAGGCCGCGTCGACCGCGTGGGTCGGCAGGGCCACGATTTCGGGCACGTCGTAGGAGTGGAGCTCGCGGATCGCGTCGGCGAGCGCGTCGTAGCGGTCGGCGGTCGTCTTCGAGACGAGGAGGATCTCGCGGTCGTCGCACGTCTCGCCCTTCCACGTGTAGAAGGAGCGCACGGCCGGCACGACGTTGACACAGGCCGCGAGCCGCCGCTCGACGAGTCCCCGTGCGAGGCGCTCGGCCTCCTCGTCGCTGCCGGCCGTGGTCAGGACGACGATCGGTGTCTCGGATTCGGCTCCGCTCATGGTCCGAGCTTCCCCCCGGCGGGCGCGCGGATCAACCGCCAGCGGGGCGCACGCGAAGGTGGTGGGACGACCCGGGCCCGCGGTACACGAGGAGCCGACGCGTGTGCGCGTCGAAGGTCCAACGTCCCGAGGGGCGAAGCTCCACGACGAAGTCGTCGCCGTAGGGCTCGTCGGGAAGGAAGATCTCGGTCGGGTCGGGCGGCCGCGTCGCCGGGTCGTCGTCGAAGCGGAAGTCGAACGTTCCGGAGTCGACGTCGAACGTCATGGCCGTGGGAACCCCGGCGACGCGTCGCGCGTAGGGGCGGGCGAGGACGCGCGCCACGGGCTCCAGGTCGACACCGGGCGACGTCGGATCCGTGGGCCGGAGCGCGTCGTAGAAGCCACTCGCGAGGTGGCGGTCGAGCTCGTGGAGCGAGCGCCGGGCGAACGCCGCCGACGTGCCGCGAATCGCCCGCCCCGGCCGCTTCGGCAGGTCTGCGCCGAAGCCCACGAGGAGCGGCGCGTCCCACTCCGCGGCCGCGCGCATCGCGCCGTCGTACACGCTCGCGAGCGGCTCCGTGCCGGTGTCGGCCGGCGGCCCACGGCGCTGGCTCCAGACGTGCGGCGAGTACAGGGGCGTGCGGCCGAGCGGATTCGCGCCCGGGCTCTCCGTCGACCCGACCGCCGGCTCGTACACGATGGCCTGCTCGGCGTTCGCTTGGCGGACGAGCTCCACGAGCTGCGCGACGTACGGCCGCACGTGTTCGTGCTCGAACGGTGTGCCGTCGAAGCACGCGCCCGCTGCCGGCTCGTCGAGAAGGTCCAAGCCCACGATCCGTGCGTCCTGGCGGTAGTGATCGGCGATCGCCGCCCACGTTCGCGCGAAGTGCGTCCGCAGGGGGACGCCGCTCGGTCCGAGGCCGGTCCAGAAGGCGCATGAGGGGTCCGTCTCCGCGCCGACGCTCGCGCACACCCAACGGGGAATCGCGGGGTCGTGCTCGTCGCACCCGCCACGCGGTGAGTGCCGCATCGTCAGAACGACGCCCATGCCGTGCGCGGCGGCGAGGCGCACGATCGGGTCGACGTCGAGGTGGAGCTCGTGCGTCGTCCTCTGGTCCGGCGCCGGCTCGACCATCGACCACGCGATGGGGAGTCGAACGAGGTTGAGCCCGAGGTGCTCCAGGCCGGCCAGTGTTTCCTCCCCGGGGCCGTCGAAGCCTCCGAAATCGACGCCGGTCTCGCTCGCCGTGTAGGTCGCGCCCCGCAGGAGGACGACGCGTCCCCTGCGATCGCGCAGCCAGCGTCCCTCCACCCGGACCTCCAGGGGCTCGAGGGTCGGCGCGGGAAGAAGGCCGCGGTCCGAGCAGGCGGGCAGGGCGAGGAGGCACGCGAGGAGCACCCAAGGAAGGAGACGTCGCCCGCGCACCGGCGAAAACGAGCAACCGAGGGCCGAGAAATCAAGGGATCGTCGTCCCGTGGGTATTGCGTAAGTGTATCGTACGATATATTTGAAGAACATGAGATACGATCCTTGGTTCGAGGGAAGGGGGGCTCACATGCACGGATTCCGCCGGCGCCGGCGTCACCATCGCCGCGGCTTCGATCCCGGATGGGGCGTCCGCGGCCGTTTCTTCGGTCCGGGCGAGGTGCGGCTCGCGTTGCTGTCGCTCCTTCAGGACGGCCCGATGCACGGCTACGAGCTGATGAAGCAGCTCGAGGAGCGTTCGGGCGGCGGCTACACCGCGAGCGCCGGGACGGTCTATCCCACGCTCCAGCAGCTCGAGGACGAGGGCCTCGTGCGTTCCGAGCCCGATGGCGGCAAGCGCGTCTACCACCTCACGCCCGAGGGCCTGCGCGAGATCGAAGAGGAGAGCGACGCGATCGCGCGCATCTGGAAGCGTACCGAAGACTGGGGCGATCTGGGCTTCGCCTGGCAGCCCGAGGCGGCGGAGATCGCGGGCCCGGCGTTTCGCGTGGCGCGCTCGGCCCTCCGCAAGGTGGCGCGGTCCGGGGGCGACCCCGACGTGGCGGATCGGGTCCGAACCATCCTCGACATGGCGCGGCGCGAGATCGAGAAGATCCGGACCTGAACGGGGCGGCGGGCCCGTCGTGACGATACGGGCGGGCCCGCGATCCGCGGCCTTGCTCGGCGAAGTCCTCGTCGACTGCGTTGGCGATTGCCTGCTTGCTTCGATGCGGGCGAGGGGCCCATCATCAGGCCTTGGCTGACTCGTCGCCATCGTCGGGCACGTCGGTCGCTCTGCGCACGGCGTACGAAGCCGAGAACCGGGAGCTGTGCGCCGGCGCCGGGCGGACCGTCTGCTGGATTCTGATCCTGGTGACGCCGCCGTTCGTTCTGGTCGACCTCTCCCGGTTCCCGGAGCACGCGGACGCGCTCCTCGCGGTTCGACTCGGCCTGGTCGCCGCGATCGCGCTCGCGCTGCTGGTTCTCTATCGGCCCTGGGCGCAGTCGTGGTCGCGCACCGGCGTCCTGGCCGTGAGCTGGCTCGCCGGCCTGTCGGTGCTCGTGCAGATGGGGATGACGGGCGGACACGAGAGCCCGTACTTCGCCGGGGTCGGTCTCGTCATGCTCAGTCTCGCGCTGCTCATGCCGTGGCCGCCCGCATGGACGTGGGCGCTCTGCGGTGGACTGATCGGCCTCTACGCGGTCTACGGAGCCGTGGTGCTGCCGCTGGGCGACGGCCGCATGTTCGCGAACAATCTCTTCTCCTACGTCGCCACGGCGCTCATCGCCGGGTTCGCGACGTTGGGTCGAGAGCGGCTCCGGTGGAGGGAGTTCGAGAGCCGGCGCCATCTCGAGGAGAGCGAGGAGCGGCTCCGGGTCGAGGCGGAGATCTCGGGGGCTCTCGCGCAGGCCGGGCACGCGATGATCGCGTCCCTCGACGCGCCATCGATTCTCGACCGGCTTTGCCAGCTCACCACGAAGCTCCTGCCGTGCGACGTCAGCCACACGATCGCGTGGGATCAGGATCGCGAGGTGTGGCAGGTCGTCGCGCAGCACGGTCACTCCGAGGACGGGTGGCGCCGGCTCCGCGAGGTCGCTCTACAGGGCGAGGAGACGGAGGTCCTCGTCGGGGACCTCGTGCATCGCGACGTCCTTCAGCTCGTGACTGCGAACCTGCCCGGCGTCGTGGGGGAGGTGGCGCGCGAGCTCGGCATCGGGCGGAGCGCATGGGCCCCGCTGCGTGTCGGCGACCGTGTGATGGGCGTCCTCGCGGCGGTCTCGCGTGCTCCCGCGCGGGAATTCACCGCACAACAGGAGCGGCTGCTCGCCGGCATCGCCCATCTCGCCTCGATGGCCCTCGCGAACGCCAAGCTCCACACGGAGCTCGGACGCCGAGCGGAAGCGGAGAGCCAGGCGCGGGCGGAGGCGGAGGCCGCGAGTCGGGCGAAAGACGAGTTCCTCGCGACGCTCTCCCACGAGCTGCGCACGCCCCTGAACGTCATCCTCGGGCTTCGTGAGATGGCGGACGACGGGGACCTCCCGGTCGCCGACCGCGGAGACGCCCTCGACGGCATCGCGTCGGCCGGCACGCAGCTTCTCGAGATGATCGAGGACGTGCTCGAGACGACGCAGCTCCGCGCCGGGCAGGTCGAGGTGCGGCGCGAGCCGATCGAGCTGCCCGTCCTCTGGCGCCGGGTGCGTGAGCGCTGTCGGCAGCTACCGAACCCGAACGGCGTCGCGCTCGAGTGGCGCGCCGGCGTCGCCGACGACGTGGTGGTGACCGACCCCGCGCGGATCGGCGTGGTCCTCAGGAATCTCGTCGGCAACGGCCTCAAGTTCACCGAGCGGGGCTCCGTCGTCGCCTCGGTCGAGCTGGTCGGACGCGAGCTTCGACTCCGCGTCGCCGACACGGGGCCGGGCATTCCGTCCGCCGCGCAGCAGGAGATCTTCGAGATGTTTCATCAGCTCGACGGATCCGACACGCGACGGCAGGGGGGCCTCGGGCTCGGTCTGCACATCGCCCGCCGCTTCGCGCTGGAGATGGGTGGCCGGATCGATCTCGACAGCCGGCCGGGCCGCGGTTCGACCTTCACGGTGATCCTGCCCGTGGAAGTGCGCGCGCGCGACGATGTGACGACGGCGCCCCAGGACGTAGCGTCGGTCGCGAGTCTCTCGTAGGCCGCGGCCTCGGTCCGGATCGATCGCGTGCGCCGGGCCGCCGGAGCCTACGCGCGGCCGCGGCGCGCGATGCAGAGTAGGGCGGACAGGAACGCGAGTGCCAGGAAGGCGCCGCAGTAGAGCTTGGCGGACTCCTCGACGATCGCCGACGCGACGGTCGGAGGCTCGGTCACCGAGTCCACGACGGTGTGCACGACGAAGAACGCGAACGCGACGGCCAGGAGCTCGAGCGTCCGCGGATACCGGAGGATCGTCGGGAGGAAGCACAGGCCCACGGGAATCGCCGCGACGCCGTAGAGCACCACGAGGATGTCGTTCCAGCCCCGCCAACCGGCCGCGGTCACGCCGGCGGTCGCCTCGGTCGCGTCGAGCCTTCCGCCGATCTTCTCGTGGAGCTCCATCAGCTCGTCGATGGCGAGGAGGGCCATCCCGAAGCACACGCCGAACCAGAAGACGCGCGTGCGCAGATCCCGGTCGCCCGACAGCAGCGCGGCCGCGAGCCCGAAGGCCGCGCTCATCGAGAGCAGGATCGAAGAGACCGCGGTGATCGCGCCGCGCTCGTTCACGAAGTGATAGTGAGGCGTGTCCGACGTGCCGAGGATGGCGGTCGCGATGACCAGCGCGATCACCCCGACGAAGCCGGCGACGGTCGGAGCCGATACCCCCGGCCCGACGACGCGCTCCGCGAGCGACTGGCGGACCTCGGCTCGAAACGAGGACGGCACGAGGCCGAACCGAGCCGCGGTCGAGGCGCCCGTTCGCATGTGTGGACTCATCGGCTCGATCCGCCCGGGCCTGAAGCGACCGGCGCGGCCCGGCGCCGGGGTAGGGCGCCCATCGAACCACAGGAAATGACATAATCTGTGGTTTCTGGTATCATGGACTCATGACGAACGTGAACGTGTCTTTGCCGGAGCCGATGAAGGAGTGGCTTGAGCGGCAAGTCGAGGGCGGTGGCTACGGAACCGTGAGTGAGTTCGTCCGCGCGCTCATCCGGGATGCGCAGAAGCACCAAGCTGAGAACGAGCTCGAGCAGCTGCTTCTCGACGGCATCCAGAGCGGTGAGCCCATCGACGGCAAGGTCGTGTTGGCGCGGCTCCGGAAGAAGAACGCGGCGAGGTCACGGAAGAAAAGGACCAAGTGAGCCGCTTCACCCTCCGTCCGAAAGCTGAAGAAGACCTCGCGGAGCACGAAGACTACCTCTCGGAGAGCGCTTCGCCGGAGACGGCGGCGCGCTTTCTGGACGCCATCGAAGAGGCCCTTGAACTCCTGGCCACTCAGCCCGAGATGGGAGCACGTCGCGAATACCGCCAAGCGGCTCTCGAGGGGCAGCGAATGTGGCCGGTCAGGGCTTCGAGAACTACCTGGTCTTCTACTTCCCCACTCCCGACGGCGTCGACGTGACCCGTGTTCTCTACGCGACACGAGACATCCAGCGGCTCTTCGACGGGACGAGTTGAACCGCGCGCCGGCGACTCCGGTTAGCGAAGTCTGAACAGGCACCAACGGGAGCCTTTACCTACCTGTTCCAAGCTCGGAAGGGGCTCGACTACTGAGGTGCCGGCAAGACGATTCAGCGAGTCGGAAAAAGGTACACTGAGGCGCTCTGCAGCTTGTCGCTGAGCTCTTCGACCCCGACGGTCGACGCGGGGACGCGAGCGAGTCTCGAGGCGGGCTCCCGAACAGGTCTACTCGTCCCACCCGCCTTTCTCAGTTCGGCCACATCTCAGCGTACTCCCGCATTCTCACCCCGCCCGCCGATCCAGCGTCCGATACTGCAGCGCCTCGGCCACGTCGGGTGCCTCGACGCGCTCGCGCCCGGCGAGGTCGGCGATCGTGCGGGCGACGCGCCGCACGCGGGCGTAGGCGCGGGCCGAGAGGCCGAGGCGGTCGATGCCCCGCTCGAGAAGGCGGCGGGTCGCGGCGTCGAGCGGGGTGTCGCGCTCGAGCTCGGACGGGCGCATGGAGGCGTTCGTGGTGATGGGGCCGAGGCGGTGGCGCTGGCGGGCGCGGGCGGCGACGACGCGGCGGCGGACCTCCCGGGAGCTCTCGCCGTCGGGGCCGTCGAGGAGCTCGTCGCGAGGGAGGGCCGGGACGTCGACGTGGAGGTCGATGCGGTCGAGGAGGGGCCCGGAGAGGCGGCGGTGGTAGCGCTCGACCGCGCCGGGGGGGCACGTGCACGCGTGGGCGGGGTCCCCGGCGTGGCCGCAGGGGCATCCTCGCGTTGCCTTTTTGCCGTCTGACGAAAAGAGCCCCGAAACCAAAGGAAAACCTCGGGCCCGAGAACCCGCAGACCCTCGGCGAGCACCTTCGACGGCGACGCATCGACCTAGGCCTTCTCCAGCGAGAGGTCGCCCAAGAGCTGGGCGTCAGCACGAGCGCGTACTGCAACTGGGAGGTCGGCCGGACCGAGCCCAATCTCCGGCATCTGCCGGCCGCCTACGCCTTCCTCGGGTTCTGCCCGTTCGACCCCTCCTGGAACTTCGGGGAACGTCTTCGAGCGGCAAGAGAGGCGCGAGGCCTGTCCCGCGCGCGGGCTGCGCTCCTGCTTGGTCTCGACGCCGGCACGATCCGCGACGCGGAGACGTCGCGTCGTCAGCGTACGGGCAGATCCGAGAAGGCCCTTCGAGAGCTCTTCGGGGAGGGACTCGAACGCAGTGGCCGTTGAGCGCTCATCGACGGTCCCGTGAGCCTAGACCCAGCCAACGTCGCAACGCAGCGGCTGGGTTTACGAATGCTGAAAAGAAGGATTTTCATACACTATGAGCCACATCCGAGGCTCGGGCAAGGACACGGTGTAGAGGGCGACAGGACAAGCGAACGTTTCGTAAGCCGGGTCTATGGGAGATAGGCCCATCCCGAGCCACAGATTGACGGAGTAAGCGGCCCGGGGGTATGGAGGCCACGAAGGGCACTGAGCTCTCTATACGAAACACCGGACGCGCGGCTTTGTGCGCAGAAAACGAAACACATGAAAACGCTTCCTAGAATACGCCACCACGTTCTCCGTGGCGCGTCCGCACTGGTCCAGATCGCACTGGTGCTGCTTGTAGCAGTTCACGCTAGCGCGCAGATTACGGTGTTAGATTTTTCCCCGACCGATCTCTCCTCGGACGGGAGGGTCGCTGTGGGAACGAGAAACGCCGAAGCCGTCCGCTGGAGTAGCGAAACAGGGACTATCGGGCTGGGGGGATTCTTCATTGATCCACCTGGCCACTCGATGTGTTCGTCGTATCCCAGTCCGGGAATTGCGGACAGTAGCGCGGCTGCTGTTTCTGGCGACGGACAGTTCGTTGCTGGGAACTCTCTGCAAGATACGACGGCGTTTAGCGCGCTCCACTTTCCTTACTGTGTGTTCGGCCGAGCCGGGCGCTTCTCCCTGAACGGCCATACAAGGCTTGGACTCAACTCCGCGAGTGACGAGCGGAAGGGAAGCAGTGCGCAAGCCATCTCTGCCGACGG
>JAUIFY010000190.1 GCA_030430245.1 bacterium
GAACATCTTCACCGTCTGCTGGAGATCGATGATGTAGATCCCGTTGCGAGCGCCGTAGATGTAGCGCTTCATCTTCGGGTTCCAGCGGCTCGTCTGGTGACCGAAATGGACTCCGGCCTCCAGGAGCTGTTTCATCGTCGGCTCGGGCATACTCTCTCCCTGGAATTGATCCCCCCACCGAGCAGGACGCAACGGCGGGGATGCAACCCACGGGAGCTAGCAAAGCCGATTTGGCCCTGCAAAGGCCAGCGCCGGCCCGAGACGCGAAAAACCTCAGGAATTCATCGATTCGATGAATTCGTCGTTGGTTTTGGCCCCCTGGAGCTTGTCCAGGAGGAACTCCATGGCCTCGACCGGATTCAGCTGGGAAAGGAGCCGGCGCAAGATGATGACCCGATTCAGGGTCTCGGCCTCCATTAGGAGCTCCTCCTTGCGGGTCCCGGAGCGGTTGATGTCCATGGCCGGGAAGATCCGCCGGTCGATCAGGCGCCGGTCGAGGTGCACCTCCATGTTCCCCGTGCCCTTGAACTCCTCGAAGATCACCTCGTCCATCCGACTCCCGGTATCCACCAGCGCCGTCCCGATGATCGTGAGAGAGCCTCCGTTCTCGATGTTGCGTGCCGCGCCGAAGAACTTCTTCGGCTTGTGGAGCGCGTTCGAGTCGACGCCGCCCGAAAGCACTTTGCCCGACGGCGGCACCACCGTGTTGTAGGCCCGAGCCAGTCGGGTGATCGAATCGAGGAGGATGACCACGTCGCGGCCGTGCTCGACGAGGCGCTTGGCCTTCTCGATCACCATCTCCGCGACTTGCACGTGCCGCGTCGCCGGCTCGTCGAACGTCGAGCTCACGACCTCGCCCTGGACGGACCGCTGCATGTCCGTCACCTCTTCCGGTCGCTCGTCGACCAGGAGGACGATCAGCATCACCTCGGGGTGGTTCTTCGTGATGCCGTGCGCGATGTTCTGGAGCATCACCGTCTTGCCGGTGCGCGGCGGCGCCACGATGAGACCGCGCTGCCCGCGCCCGATCGGCGTCATCAGGTCGAGAACGCGGCCGGTCACCTCGTCGGGCCGATGCTCGAGGTTCAGGTGATCGTCCGGGTAGAGCGGAGTGAGGTTGTCGAAGAGGATCTTCTCTCGCGCCCGCTCCGGCTGCTCGTAGTTGATCGCATCGACCTTGAGTAGAGCGAAGTAGCGCTCGCCCTCCTTCGGCGGCCGCACCTGTCCAGAGACGACGTCGCCGGTGTGGAGATTGAAGCGCCGCACCTGCGACGGCGATATGTAGATGTCGTCGGGACCCGGAAGGTAGTTGTAGTCCGGCGATCGCAAGAAGCCGAACCCGTCCGGCAGAACCTCGAGCACGCCTTCCGCGTTGATCATCCCGGCGCGCGCGGTCTGCGCCTGCAGGATGCCGAAGATGAGCTCCTGGCGCCGCAGGGCCGACGCGCCTTCCACTGCGAACTCGCGCGCCATCTGCGCGAGCTCGTGGATCTGCATCGCCTTGAGCTCGGTCAGGTTGATGGGAGGCGGCGCCTTCCCATCGGTCGCGGGCGCGGCGACGACCTCCTCGACGGAGTCGTCGGCCACCGCGGCCGTCCCGCCGCCGACCGCGTCGGCGGCACCGGCTCCAGCCGCAGCGGCGCGAGCACGAGAACGTGTAGGCTTGTCCTTGGCGGAGTCCGCCGCGGAGCGTCGTGGAGTCATGAAAGGTCCTCAGGAGAGAGGGGAGAAGAAAGAAACGGAGCGGAAAGGGACTGGCCGGTCGCGATCGACCGAGCGGGTGAAGCGATTCCCGTCGGTCGTACTTGCATCGCGCGATCGCTGTCAAGCCTCTTCGTGGCGAGACGACGCGTCCTCCTCGCTCTGCAGATCACGCACCAAGGCTCGCATGTCGGACGCGAGCGGCGCCACGTACTCGACCCAGCTCCCGTCGCGCGGATGCCGCAAACGCAGCGACGACGCGTGCAGCGCGTGGCGCGGGAAGCTCTCCAGGACCCCCTTCTCGGCCGCGGGCGTCCCGCGGCGAGCGCGACGGTTTCCATAGAGCGCGTCTCCGACCAGCGGGTGGCCGAGGCTCGCGAGATGCACCCGGATCTGATGGGTGCGTCCCGTCTCCGGGGCGAGTTGGAGGAGAGAAGCGCTGCGCCGAGCGCCCCCGAAGCTGGCGAGAACCTCATAGCGCGTGCGCGCCTCGCGCGTCTGCCCGACGCGCGCCTGCATGCGCTTGCGGTCGACCGGATCGCGCCCGATCGGAAGGTCGATGGTACCGCTCGGCTCGCGCGGGACACCGAAGGCCACCGCGGTGTACGTCTTCGCGACCGTGCGGGCCGCGAACTGCCGCGCGAGGTTGTGCATCGCCTCGGGCGTCTTCGCGACGACGATGACGCCCGTCGTGTCCCGGTCGAGGCGATGGACGATTCCCGGTCGCTTCGGGTCGGGCCATCCTTCGCCGAGGTTCCAACGATGGAGGAGCGCCGCCACCAGCGTCCCATGTCGACATCCGGGAGCCGGATGCGCCGCCATGCCGGCGGCCTTGTTGATCACGACGATCCACCGATCGTCGTGGAGCACGTCGAGTGCGATGTCCTCCGGCTCCACGTTGGAGGGAGGCTCGGGCGGAATCTCCACCTCGACCGACGCCCCGGCCGTCACGGGAAAGCTCGACTTGCGCGCTCGACCATCGACGAGCACGTGTCCGCTCCGGATCAGGCCGGCGATGCGCGATCGAGTCGGCAGGAAGCCGCGCGACGCGAGGAAGCGATCGAGGCGGGTGCCCGCGTGCTCCGGGCCGACGACGCATCGCACCCGTCGCGTCTCGGCGGGCGCCCTGGTCACGACGATGCCAGAATCGCGCGCGCCAACTGCGCGTCCGCGTCGATCTGCGCGACGAGGGAGTCGACCGAGTCGAACTTCACCTCGCCGCGCAACCGACGCACGAAGCGGATCCGGATCACCCGGTCGTAGAGATCGTCGTCGAAGTCGAAGAGGTGCGCCTCGAGCCGACGGCCGACGCCGCCGAACGTCGGATTCGTACCGAGATTCGCGACGCCCCCGTGGACCGAGTCGTCGTCCAGTACGACGCGCACCGCGTAGACGCCGTCGGGCGGCAACATGCCACCTCGCGGAAGGACGTTCGCGGTCGGAAAGCCGATCGTCGCCCCGCGTCGATCCCCCTCGCGAACCCGACCGCACACCTCATGCGGCCGACCGAGAAGCTCCCCCGCGACCTCCACCTCCCCGGCCGCGATCGCTTTGCGCACCTGGCTCGAGCTCACCTTCCTCTCCCCCAGCTCGAAGGGTTCGACGACGTCGACCCCGAGCCCGAGCTCGGCCCCGAGAGCGCGCAAGACCGCCGGCGTCCCCGCCCGGTTCTTCCCGAAGGTGACGTTGTACCCCACGACGACCGCCTTGGCGCCGAGGCGGTCCACGAGGATCGACTCGACGAACTCGCGCGGCTCGAGCGCGGAGAACGAGCGGGTGAAGCGCTGCACGACGACCCCGGCGACGCCAGCCTCGCGAAGACGACGGAGGCGTTCCGCGAGGGACGTGATCATGACCGGCGCGCGATCCGGCGCGAGAACCGCCACCGGGTGCGGCCGAAACGTGAAGACGATCGGATCGGCGTCGAGCGCGGCCGCCCGGTCGAGGGTCCGACGCACGATCGCGCGGTGCCCCAGGTGCACACCATCGAAGTTTCCGAGCGCGACGACCGGATTCCGGAACGGTCGCTCGCCCGCATTCAGGTGCCGAACGACGCGCATCTTTCAGAACGACGAGGGAGGTCTCTCCTCGCCCGGGTCTAACATCGATGCCGCGCCACGGCACCCCGCCCCCGACCGCCGCCGGGGGTGCGCCTCAGCCACCCAGAACGCGAAGCTGCTCCTTGGCCTCCGCGGCCTCGGAGCTGCCCGGATGATCCTCGATGAGCTTCTGCAGGATCATGCGTGCGTCGATCTTGTCGCCGGTGCGCGCGAAGGCGTCCGCCTGACGCAGGAGCGCAGACGGCTTCCGGTCGCTGTCGGGCCAGGTCACGAGGATCTCGTTGAACGCGAGGATCGACTCGTTGTACTTGCCCTGCGAGAAGTAGGCCTCTCCGATCCAATACTGCGCGACGGGCACGAGGGGATCACGCGGATTGCGGCTCACGTAGTTCCGAAGCGACTGCACCGACCGCTGATAGTCGCCGCGCGCGTAGCTCTGCAGGCCCTGCTGGTACTCGCTGTCGTTGCCACGCGCCATGTCGTTCTGGAGATTGGATCCACCGCCGGTCGGGCCGGTTGGCGTCGGCGACGTTGCGGCGGCGAAGCCACCCCCGGACGCGTCCGTACCACCGTGCGGCGCCGCACCGGCATCGCCGTAGTCGGTGCCCGTGCCGTAGTCGCGACCGTCGGAACCCATCGGAGGCGCGCCAGGCGGCGGGGTGCCCGGTGCCGCGCCGTAGCCACTCTGGCCGTATGGATCGCTCGTCCCGCCGAGGCCGGCCGAGGAGCCCGATCCGTAGCGCGACGCACCGGCGTGTCCGCGGAGGCGCGAGACCTCCGAGCTCAGGCGGTCGATGTCCGCTCGTTGGTCGGCGAGCTTGCGCGCGAGCATTCTCTGCTCCCGACGAATCGAGGAGAGATCGACCTGGGACGCACAACCGGAGACCATGACCGTCGTCGCGACGGCGGCCGTCAGGGCAAAGGTACGCAGCGAGATTTCGTTCATCCGTCCGATTCCATCAGCTCATGACCACGAGGTGCGCGCGGCGGTTCTGCGCCCAGCAGCTCGGCGTCTCGTCCTGACACAACGGGAGCTCCTTGCCATAGCTGATCGTCGACATCCGCTCGGGCGAGATTCCGACGCTCACGAGATAGTCTCGCACCGCGGTCGCCCGGCGTGCACCCAGGCCGAGGTTGTACTCGATCGTGCCCCGGCTGTCGCAATGTCCTTCGATCTCGATGCGTGCGCCCGGGTTGGCGCGCAGCCACTCGGCGTTGAGGTTCAACAGCTCGCGAGCGTCCATCGAGAGGCTGTACGAGTCGTAGTCGAAGTAGACGTCGTCGAGTGGGCCCTGCGAGCCGCCGCCGAGCGTCCCCTGCCGATAGGAGTCGAGACTCGTTCCGGCCTGGAGATCGCCGGGCAGGTCGCTCTCGTCCACGCGCCCGGTGCCGTCGTACTGGCCGCCTTCGTAGCCGGAGTAGATGTCCTCGTCCGGGCCGTCCTCGAACATCGAGCAGCCTGCCGCGAGCACCGACAGGGCTACGGCGAGCGCCAGCCACGACGCCATCCACGCGGACCGACCCGCTTGCTGCGCTTCCACGACCACCCGTCCACCACTCCTTCGCGACCGCGGCGCCACCTGCGCCCGACGCGTTTCGACGTCGGCGCGCTGCCTACGCGCGCGCGACGATCGCTGCATCCCTAGCCCCCGCCCCATGTCGTCCTCCCTCACAGCGAGCCGACCTTCCAAGGCTCAGTCGAGCCACGGCGACCAAGCTGGACTGGTATCACCGCCCGGCCCAGCGATCAATCGGAACTGGCTCAGCCCGCGCCAGTCGGAGACGAACAGCTCGTCGCGACCGGAGCGCGTCGAGCTGAAGACGAGGTACCGACCGTCGGGCGACCAGCTCGGGTTCGTGTTGTCGCCAGGACCGCGCGTCACCTGCCGAACGCCTCCCGTCGCGAGCTCGAGCACGAAGATCTGAAACGAGCCTCCTCGGACCCGGCCCGTGTAGGCGATCCGCTCCCCCGTCGGAGACCACGCCGGCGACGTATTGTAGGTCCCGGCCTGCGTGACCCGCCGCGGCGAGCCTCCGGCCGCGTCCACCACGTAGATCTGCGGCGTCCCGCTGCGAGACGAGCAGAACGCGAGCCGTCGGCCGTCGGGCGACCACGTCGGGCTCACGTCGATGCCCTCGTTGCGCGCCAAGACGTGGAGCGGACTCCCGTCGTGATCGACGATGACGATCTCGGTGTCCCCCCGGGCCTCCTCCCTCGAAACGGCGATCTCTCGGCCACTCGGCGCGTACCGTCCGCCGACCACGATGCCGGGCCCGCCGAGCACGCGTCGCCGTCGCTGGGTTCGCGTGTCGACCTCGTAGAGCCGGGGCCGACCGTCGCGGTAGGACGTGTAGAGAAGGGAGCGACCGTCGGGCGCCCAGCTCGGCGAAAGGTTGATCGTCTGGTTGCGCGTGAGCTGGCGGAGGTCTCCGCCGTCGAAGCGCATGACCCAGAGCTCCTTGAAGCGCCCGCCCCGGGTCGAGATGAACGCGATCTCGCTGTCGAACGGTCCCGGCACTCCGGTCACGAGTCGAAGCACCTCGTCGGCGAAGCGGTTGGCCATCCGCGGCAGCTCGGGCAGCCGCGCCTCGTAGCGCTTCCCCCCCAGAACCCGCTGCTCGATCACGTCGTAGAGCCGCACCTCGATCGAGAAGCCGGAGCCCTGCGCCCGGTAGCTGCCGGCGACGAGAAAGCGCGCGCCCTGCGACGCCCACCGCGCAAAGTCGACCTGCCCGGACGGGTCCGGGTTGGCCACGCCGCGTGGCGAAACCAACCGGAAGATCCCCGAGAGCTCGAGATCGCGCGCGAGCGTACCCGTGAACGCGGTCGCATCGTTTCCCCCACCCTCGAGCGGAGACACGACGACGGGAAACGCCGTCTGCCCGGGTCCCGACACGGTTCCCCGGACCTGCGCTCCGGCCGAGCCGACCCACACCGCGAGCACGAGCCACGCCACGACCCACGACCAGCCCTCAACCCGAACCCTCACCACCTGCATCCCCCCATTGTGGCCACATCCGGACCCGATCGTCACGGGCCGCGCTCGAGATCCGCCGGTCGGAAGGTGAGTTGGACGTCGGAGAACGTCTCTCGATGCCGCTCCGGCGGTGGGCCGAGGCTGCGCACCGTTCTGAGCGCGCGCAGCACGGACTGGTCGTACGAGGGATCCCCGGACGCGCGCACGACCCGGACGTCGACGATGTCGCCCACCGGCGTGATCCGGAATCCGACCTCGACCTCCAGATTCGGGGAGCCCCCCACCCAGACCCACGCGTCGCGAATCCGGGTGATCATGTCGTTGTAGTAGAGGAGGAAGTCGGCGCCCCGCAGTGCCCCGCCGCCCCCGGTGCCGGTGCCGAAGCCGCCCGTCCCCGTCCCGCCGCGCACGCCTCCCCCGCCGACCCCGCCGGACGTCCCTGCGACGGACCGCGATCCGCCCTCGTCCGCACCCGATCCGACCCGCGCCCGCACGCGCTCCATCGCCTCCGCGATGCGCCGGTCGCGATCACTTCCGGCCGCGGGTGCGTTCGAGCCCGACTGCGTCTCGGACGCCTCCGGCGCCTCGCCCGCGGTCGGCTTCTTCGCGGGGGCGGTCTGCGCCGAGCGCGCGTCGGCCTTCTTCGCCGGCGCGGGCGACGCCTTCTCGACCTTCTCGGGCGCCGGCCGCGGGTCGGGCTTCTCCGCCTTCTCGGGCACCGGCGACGGAGCGGGCTTCTCGGTCGCGACGGGCGCGGCCGTCCGCGCGGCAGTCGGCTTCGGCGCCGTGGGCGGCGACGGCTTCGGCGTGGCGGTCGGCTTCGGACGCCGGCTCGGCGTCGGTGCGGGCGTCGGCGAGGGCGAGGCCGTGGCGCGCGGGCTCGCCGTCGGCGGAGGCGTCGCGTCCGGCGTGCCCGTCGGGGTCGGGCGCGGGGTCGGACTCGCCGTCGGACGCGGGGTCGGTGTCGGCGTGGGCGCTGGGGTGGCGGTGACGGCGGCGGGAAAGATCACGTCGGCCGGCTCGCGGTCGTCCTTCTTCGGCGCCGACGCCATCTGCTTCGGAGGATCCTTCGGTGGTGGGGACTCGGGAGCCACGCGCGGCTTCGGCGGCGGTGGCGGCTCGGGGTCGACCCGCGGAACGCCGTCGCCCCCGAGCGACGGCAGCTGGGCCTCGAGCCCCGGGGGCAGTCCCCCCGCGAGGCCGGCGCCGTACAGCTCCGGCGTCTCGGGGCGCAGATCCAGCTCGCCGCCGACGAAGAGGATGCCGAGCAGGAGGACGTGGATCGCCGCCGACACGCCGATCGCGCGATAGAACCCGCGGTCCGCACTCCGATCGGTGAGGATCGGCGACCGCTTGCTCCCCGGGCCGCCTTCCATCGATGCGCCCGGCGCCTCAGCCCGCCTCGGGCGGAAGCTGCGTCACCATGCCCACGTTGCGGATGCCCGCTTCGCGGATGGCCGCCATCACCGAGACGACCTCGCCGTACGGCAGGCTCTCGTCCGCCCGGACGTAGACGGACTCGTCGGCGCGCTCGTCGGCCACCCCACCGAGCTGCAGGACGAGCTGAGCCCGGGTGAGCTTCTGCTCGTTCAGATACAGGTCCCCATCCCGTGTGAGCGAGACCACGAGCGGAACCTCGTTTCCATCGAGCGGACCGAGCTCGGCCCGGGGAAGATCGACGGCCACGCCCTGCTGCAGGATGGGCGCCGTGACCATGAAGATGACGAGCAGGACCAGCATCACGTCCACGAGGGGCGTGACGTTGATCTGATTCATCGAGCCGCCGGAGCCGGGCTTGTCGAAGGCCATGACGCTTCCTCAGGTCCTCATTTCAAGAAGTGGCGCTCGGCGATGTTCAGGAACTCCGACGAGAAGTTCTCCATGTCGGTGTGCAGCACCTGCACTTCGCGGTTGAAGTGGTTGAACCCGACGACCGCGGGAATCGCGGCGGCGAGTCCGACCGCGGTGGCCACGAGGGCCTCCGAGATGCCCGGCGCGACGGCCTGAATGCTCGACGTCTGCGCGGTCGAGAGCCCGCGAAAGGCATTCATGATGCCCCACACCGTTCCGAACAGCCCGATGAAGGGAGCGGTCGACGCGGTCGTCGCGAGGAACGTGAGCATCTTCTCGAGTCGCGTCACCTCCTGATTGGTCGCCCGGCGCATCGCGCGCTCGACGTTCGCGGCGCCGCCCAGCTCGATCTCGCTCTCGCTGACGTCCGACCGGCGCGCGCGCGTGAAGCGCATCAGCTCCTGATACCCGGCACGGAACACGTGAGCGACGGGGCTATGTTCGTACTCCAGGCTCGCCGTGTGGATCTGGCCCAGGCTCTTCGACTCCCAGAAGACCTGGACGAAGCGCTCGGACTGGATCCGGGCACGCCGCAGCTGGCGGAGCTTGTGGAAGGTGATCCCCCAGCTGGCCGCGGACGCGGCCACGAGAATCCACAGGACCGCCATCACGACGGGCCCCGTTCCGCTGAAGAGGTGCTCGATCACCTCAAACGTCCCTCCGACCCCGACATCACCACACCACCCCCATTTCGAAAGGTACGAGGCGCGAGGCTGCGGGTCAACGAAAGTGCCTCCCGCCCGCGCTGGACGGGGATCGCCGCCCGGGCCCCACGACGGGGCGTCGGCGATCTTGTGCTGGCTTTAGGCAACCCGTACGGTCGGAGGATTGGGCTTCGGCCCATCCCCCGCTGAAACGAACCGTCTTGCCTGAAGGAGAATGAGCATGTCCGTGCGTGTCGGAATCAATGGCTTTGGACGCATCGGCCGCAACGTCCTGCGCGCCGCCCTCGGGAACTCGAACATCGAGGTCGCCGCGGTCAACGACATCACGGATGCCGAGACGCTCGCGTATCTCCTCAAGAACGACTCGGTCCACGGCCGGCTCGATGCCGACGTCACGGCGGGCGACGGCGAGCTCAAGGTGGGGAGCCAGTCGATCAAGGTCTGCGCGGAGCGCGACCCCGGGAAGCTCCCGTGGAAGGACCTGGGCGTGAGCCTCGTCGTCGAGTCGACCGGACTCTTCGCGAGCAAGGACAAGGCGAGCGCCCACATCGACGCCGGCGCAAAGAAGGTTCTCATCTCGGCTCCGGCCAAGGGCGTGGACCTCACGGTCGTCTACGGCGTGAACCACGACGCGTATGACGCCGCGAAGCACGACGTCATCTCGAACGCCTCCTGCACGACGAACTGCCTCGCGCCGGTCGCCAAGGTCCTGAACGACGGCTTCGGCATCGACCACGGCCTGATGACGACGGTGCACTCGTACACCAACGACCAGCGCATCCTCGACCTGCCCCATTCCGATCTCCGCCGTGCGCGCGCCGCCGCCCTTTCGATGATCCCGACGACGACCGGTGCCGCCAAGGCCGTCGGTCTGGTGCTCCCCGAGCTGAACGGCAAGCTCGACGGCATGGCGGTCCGCGTGCCAACGCCGAACACCTCCCTCGTCGACCTCACCGCGGTAATGAAGAAGGACGTCACGGCCGACGCGATCAACGCGGCGGTCAAGGCGGCGGCCGACGGCCCCCTGAAGGGCGTGCTCCGCTACAGCGAGGAGCCGATCGTGTCGATCGACATCAACCACACGAGCGAGTCGTCGATCTTCGACGCGCCCCTCACCAAGGTCCTCGAGGGACGCATGGTGAAGGTGCTCTCGTGGTACGACAACGAGTGGGGCTTCTCGAACCGCATGGTGGACATGATCCAGCTGATCGGTTCGAGCCTGTAAGCTGCATGAAGATCATCGACGAGCTCGAGCTCGCCGGAAAACGCACCTTCATTCGCGTCGACTACAACGTCCCGCTCGACAAGAGCGGTGACGTCCGGCGCATCACGGACGACTCCCGCATCCGGGGCAGTCTCGGGACGGTCCGCTACGCCCTCGACCAGGGAGCGCGGGTCGTGCTCGCGTCGCACCTCGGCCGCCCCAAGGGCAAGGTCGAGCCGACGATGAGCCTCGCGCCGGCCGCCGAGCGGCTGGAGGAGCTCCTCGACCAGAAGGTGCCGCTCGCTCCCGACTGCGTCGGCGAAGCGGTGGAGGAGGCCGTCGCGAACCTCCGCGACGGTCAGGTCCTGCTCCTGGAGAACCTCCGCTTCCACCCCGAGGAGGAGAAGAACGATCCGCGCTTCGTGGCCGAGCTGGCGAAGCTCGCCGACGTGTACGTGAACGACGCGTTCGGCACGGCGCACCGCGCGCACGCGTCGACCGCCGGGATCGCCGGGCAGGTCGCGGAGAAGGCGGCGGGGTTCCTCCTGCGCGACGAGATCCGGCACCTGGGCGCCCTCCTCGAGGGAGCGGAGCGCCCGTTCGTCGCGATTCTCGGCGGCGCGAAGGTCTCCGACAAGATCACGGTGATCGAGAACCTCCTCCCCCGCTGCGACGCGATGCTGATCGGCGGCGCCATGGCCTACACGTTCTTGAAGGCTCAGGGCATCGCGGTCGGCAACTCGCTCGTCGAGGAAGACAAGCTCGACATGGCCGCGAAGGCACTCGCCGACGCGAAGGCGAAGGGCATCGACCTGCTCCTGCCGTCGGACCACGTCGTCGCCGAGCGCCCCGACGCAGACGCCGCCGCCGAAGTCTCGGGCCTCGAGATCGCCGACGGTTGGCTGGGCGTCGACATCGGCCCGGAGAGCCGCCAGCGCTACGCCGCGACGATCGCGTCGGCGAAGACGGTCCTCTGGAACGGCCCGATGGGCATCTTCGAGATCGACGCCTTCGCGGGCGGCACGCTCGCGATCGCGGAGGCGATGGCGGCGAATCCCGGCACCACGGTCGTGGGCGGCGGGGACTCGGTCGCGGCGGTCGGACGGGCCGGGGTCGCGGATCGGATCACGCACATCTCGACCGGCGGCGGCGCCTCGCTCGAGTTCCTCGAGGGCAAGACCCTTCCGGGCATCGCGGCGCTGGGCTGAAGCGAGGCGAGCGGCGACGCGGCGCGGCGACGCAGACCCGACAGGTTACGCTGCGGCGCCCAACCTGCGCGCTGCGCGTGAATTTTTGACTGTAAGTCGGCGCGCCGTCGGAGGATCATGGTGGGGTCATGTCGCTCCGCCGTCGCCTGAGTCGACGCTTCGCTCGAGTCCTCACCAAGCCTCTTCACGGCTTCCCCCTCTCCGGCGGGCAGGACTTCGCGGCGCTGCGTCGCACGGTGCAGAAGGGCGACGTCCTCCTCGTCGCCGGCAATCAGCGGGTGAGCGAGGTCATCCGATACCTGACGCAGAGCTCCTGGTCCCACTCCGCGATCTACGTGGGCGACGAGCTGCTCCGGCGCTCGCCGGAGCAGGCCGCGGATCTCGAGGAGGAATACGGCGAGGACGCGCATCACATGGTCGTCGAGGCCTTGGTCGAGTCGGGCGTCGTCGCGTCTCCGCTGTCGAAGTACACGGGGTTTCGGGTCCGACTCTGCCGACCGTTCGACATCTCGGACGAGGATCGCAGCCGCGTCGTCGCGCTCGCCATGGGGCACTTGGGCTTCAAGTACGACGTGACGAACATCTTCGACCTCGCGCGCTACTTCCTGCCGGTCTCACTCGTCCCGTCGCGCTTCCGGCGAGAAGCGCTTCACTTCGGGAGCGGTCAACCCACCGAGGTCATCTGCTCGTCGATGATCGCGAACGCGTTCGAGGCGGTCGGCTTCCCCGTCCTCCCCAGAACGACCGCGAGCGCCGAGACGCCCGAGGGCTACCACTGTGACCTCGACACGAGCTGGCCGTCGCGACGGCCGCTCGCGCGCCACCTCCGACTCGCGAGCCACCCCTCGAGGCTCGTCACGCCGCGGGACTTCGACCTGTCCCCGTACTTCGAGATCGTGAAGTTCTCGCTGCGCGACAGCGCCCGCGTCGCGGAAGAGCGCCTCGCCGCGGCGAATGCGACGGGGCGCCGCTTCACCCGGGTTCTTCCCTTTCTCCGCGGGTGGGCGGGCTCGGCCCCGCCCACCGCGGAACGCGACCGGGCCGCGGGCTGAGCGGCCCCGGGCTACTCGTTCGCCTCGATGACCTCACGGGCGAGAGCGACGTCGTCGACCATCAGGCCACGGACGCCGACATCGATCAGATCTTGCATGATCTCGGGATCGTTGCGCGTCCCGAAGACGTGGATCGGCAGACCGATGTTGGATATCCAAATCGAGATTACGCCGACCAAACCTCCGCAGGGGCATCCCTGGCACGCCTACTATGCGTCGCGGTTCGCTTGGCGCGATGAGTATGCGAATC
>JAUIFY010000191.1 GCA_030430245.1 bacterium
GATGAATCGATCGAAGCCGTGCCAGAAGCCGTAGGGGCCGCCGAACAAGCCGCTCTCGCCGAACGCCACGGTCTCGTATCCTTCGGCCTGCATCCGCTCGGCCAGCATCCGGATCGGGCTTCCCGGAGCCAGACGTCCCCGCACCGGATGGACGTTGGGGTACAGCGACGTCATCAGGCTCAAGTGGGCGATGTCCGTTCGGCCGAACACGCTCGTCGCGTCGACGAAGGTCGTGCCCTTGCCGATCAGCTCCCGATCGATCGCCGGAGTCGTTTCTCTGGGGTAGCCGAAGCCCGACATGTGGTCGGCGCGGAGCGTGTCCAGGGAGATCAGCACGATGTTGGGCCGATCGGCGTTCCGCGCCCCGCTCGCAAGGACCTGTGGAACCGCCCACACGGCTCCGGGAACGCCGTTCCCGTCGGGTCGCTCGGTCGCGAGAACGAGGCGGCAGCCGCGAGCATCGGCGGCGATCGTCACCGTAGCGTCGCGCCAGTGCCCTGCGTCGCTCGCGTCGATCACGTCCTCGAAAAGCGGCACCGCCGCGTCCCCGTCGCATTCCAGCATTGCCCGAAACGCGTAGGTTGCGGCGGCCATCTCGACCAGAGATCCGTATCCGAGCTGCAGCGCCTGCCCCGCCGCGAGATCCAGCGGCTCGCTCGCCATCCGCTTCGGGGATTCACCGATCGCGGTGACGCGTGAGAGGAGCTGCTTCGCCTTCTTCTCCGCCACGTCGATCTCGATGTGGGCTCGCCCGCCGCCCGGCCGGCGCAAGCGCCATCCGGAGTCGCGGCGCTCGAAGCGGCTCTTTCGTCGGAACGCCTTCACGCCAGCTTCGTCGAGCGGAACGTCGAAAGGTACGGGGAAGACCTCGAGCTCGAACGCGCCGTCCGGCCAGTCGTACATGTGGGGGGGGAGGGGGAACTCGAAGCGTGCGGTCCGGTCGTCGTCCACGGGGACTCCGCGATCTCCGGCGAGGATCGTGCGCGTCGGTGCTCGGACGACGGGACGCGCCTCCGAGCCCAGCTGCACGACCGCCGGCCGTGGCATCCCCGATTCGTCGCCGAAGTCGCGCGGGCCGATACGCGCCGCGACCTCCTCGATCCCGGGCGCCCGGGCGCAGCCATACCAGGCGACGAGCGCGGAGAGGAGGAGCGCCGGCGCATGGAGCCGCCGGAGGCCGGTGGGAGCAGAAGGCGGGCGGAGGTGCATCCGAGTCCCCGTACCGATCGTCACCAGCCCGCGCACCCGGCGGCCCGCCGTTGCGGGCCGCTTCGCCCTTCGTTCGCCTGGCGAGGACGCCGAATCTGTTCTTGCGCACTTCGCGAGCACTTCGTAATCATGCTCGCTGCTCTTCGATCGACGGCCTACACCTCCAGGAGATCCCGACATGCGGACCGCGCTTGCGCGCAACCTCGTTCCCGCTCTACTCCTCCTCGCCGCCACTTCGGCGGACGCTCGGTGTACGACCGAGAGCGATCTCGAGGCCCTGGGCGACGCGGTCGCGGTCGACCTCGCCTGTCGATTGAGCGTCCTGGTGAGCGGCGGTCCTCCCTGTGCCGCGCCGAACGTGCCGGCGTGCGCGGCGGGGGTGCCCGAACAGATCGCGGAGACGGTGTTGGGGGCGGCGATCGAGTCGGTCGCGGGGTGGACTTCACGCGAGTTCCGTTGCCAACGAGATATCGCGATCTCGAGCGCGCGGTTCGTGGAGAAGCGTCTCGCGGAGAGGAGTCAAGGAAAGCGACGCGCGAAGTCCGGGCGCGCCATGCGACGCATCGCCAAGACGTGCAGCAAGGCGCAGGTGTCGCAGAACGGACAGGGCGACCCGTTGGTCCGCGTCGGAGATCCGTGTTCGGCCCTTCTGGGAGGACTCGGGCAACCGATCGACGGCGCACGCCTGGCTCGGTGCCTCCGAGCGACTCTGGAGGGACAGGTCGACGACGTCGCTCCGAGCGCGCTCGCGCCGAACGTTCTGGTCATCATGACCGACGACCAACGCCACGATACGTTCGAAGTCATGCCGGCCGTGAGCTCGCTGCGGGACGAGAGCATCGCGTTCACCAACGCCTTCGTGACGAATCCCCTCTGTACGCCGTCGCGCGCGAACCTTTTGACGGGTCGCTACTCTCACAACTCGGGCGTGATCTCGAACGCCCACTTCCAGCAGCTCGACCACTCCGACACCCTCGCGACATGGCTCGAGGCGGCCGGGTACACCAACGCTCTCTTGGGAAAGTACGTCAACAACTCCGAGCTTCTGGGGCTCGCGCCGCCGGACGGTTGGCACGAGTGGAAATCCTTCCTGGCGGCCAGTGGCGGTGAGTTCTACGGCCCGCGGATCAACGACAATGGCACCGTGCGCACGCTGGGGTCGGGCCGCTACTCGACCGATTGGCTCCGGAACGAGGCGATCAAGTTCGTCCGCCGTCAGTCGAACGACCCGTTCTTCGTTCTCTACACGCCCTACGCACCGCATGGGCCGTCGATCCCCGCCCATCGGCACGCGGCCGAGTTGGCGAGCCATCCGCTCCATCGCCCGCCGAGCTGGTTCGGGGGCACGGCCGGGAAGCCGACCTGGGTGAAGTTCTTCGAGAGCATCGCATCGCCGGGTCTTCCGGACACCATCGATGCGCTCCGTCTCGACATGCTCCGAACGTTGATCGCGGTGGACGAGGCCGTCGAGCAGATGCTCGAACGCCTCGAGAAGCAGGATCTGGCGGACAACACGATCGTCGTCTTCACGTCCGATCACGGCTACCTCTGGGGCGAACACGGCTTGCAGGGCAAGTTCAATCCGTACGAGGAGTCGATTCGAGTTCCGTACGTGATCCGCTATCCGCGGCGTCATCCGCTCGGGGACTCCCGCGACCAGATGGTGCTGATCCAGGATCTCGCCCCGACTCTGGCCGAGCTCGCCGGAGCGACGACGCCGCCGGACCTCGATGGGGTGAGCCTCGTCCCCTTGATGGATTCGAACGGAGCCCCGTGGCGGGACGAGTTCCTGATCGAGACCGAGGGCGAGTTCATCACTGCGCCGAGCTACTCGGTCCGCACCGCG
The DNA here is from genome assembly GCA_030430245.1 of bacterium. GTDB lineage: Bacteria > Desulfobacterota > Binatia > UBA12015 > UBA12015 > VGTG01. The sequence goes on from JAUIFY010000191.1 coordinate 3,056, forward strand.
GCCTTCAAGTACATCGAGACCGACGCCCCGGGCGGAGTGACGGAAGAGCTCTACGACCTCGTCGCGGACCCGTACGAGCAGACGAACGTCGCCGGGGCCCCCGCCTACGCGGCGGTCGAGGCGGACATGATCGCCCGGCTCGCCGCACTCAAGCCGTGAGCCGGATCGGCGGCGCGCACTCGAAAGGCGGAGGCGATCGTTCCGTTCGAGCCTGAGAACGCTCCGGAGATCGGTTGCGTCCGAAGTCGGTGCGGAGGCACGGCGCCATGACCCGGGCCGTCCTTCCCCGCTTCATCATCGGTACGGGACGATGTGGCTCCACCATCCTCTCGAAGATGCTGAACGTGCACCCCGATGTCTGCGTGCTCTCGGAGTTCCTGGTCGCGCTCGACGCCGTGCGGAAATACGGGGAGCGCATCGTCGACGGTGACGAGCTCGCCGAGATCTGCGACTGCGGCCTGCGCTCGACGGGGGAGTTCAAGAAGATCGTAGGCCACCTGAAGACGCCCGAGATCGAGTTCGACTTCGGCTCGCCGCCGCCGGGGGTGGGTCCCGGCAGCTACCGGGACGGCGTCTACCCGGAGCTCATCCTCTTGCCCCTCTCCAGCCTCTTCGACGACCCCACCGTCGCCTTCGACGAGCTCGTCGGGTTTGCCGAGGCCCAGCCCCCGCGCCGGCTGAGTCGGCAGCTTCTCGCTCTCTTCGAATGGACGACGCGCCGCGCCGGGAAGACCGTCTGGATCGAACGGAGCGGCGGGACGCTGGCCCAGTTGCCGCAGCTGATCGAGCTCTACCCCGATGCGCGCTTCCTTCACCTCCACCGCAGCCCCTTCGACGTCGCACGCTCGATGAAAGCCCACCATCACATGCGGCTCTTCGCCCTCAAGCACTACGGACTGAAGACGGCGGAGGGCGTTTCGTGGGAAGACCTCGACGAGTCCGACCTGAACGACGACGGCCCCATGTCCCCGCGGTTGCGGGCGCTGTTCGACCACGACGTTCCTCTCGAGGTCTTCCTGCACGATTGGAACGAGATGGTGCTGCGGGGGTTCGCCTCGGTGAAGAGGCTCGGCGTGGAGCAGTACGCCGAGGTCTCCTTCGAGGATCTCCAAGCCGACCCGACGCGGAGCATGGAGCAGATCGTGGAGTTCTTCGCCTTGCCGGAGCAGGGCGGTTGGATGGAGGAGGCGGCCGCGCTTCTCACGCCGGGGAAGGCGGGACGGGCGGAACCGGGCTCCGAGGAGGCGGCCCTGATTCGACGCATCTGCCATCCGGCGCTGGTGCTCCTCGATCGGGAGGAGAGCCGACCGTCCTCCGGGAATGTGCTCACGCGGCGACGCTAGCGCGGTCCGGGCGAGACGAAGTAGGCGTCGTCGAGCGGCAGCCGGGTGTCGCACTTTCGCGCGCTGAACCGCCAGCCCTCGGAGGTCCGCCGGACCACGTCCTCGTAGATCACGGTCGACTTGACGGATGCCTCGCGCGGCATCTCGAGCGTCTCCCAGGTATAGAGCAGAACGCTCCGGGCGCGGACTCGACCGGGTTGGACCGGCGCCAGCAGCGTACTCAGCAGGAGGTGGCGCACCTGGATGCCCGCGGGGCGCTGGGCGAGTCGGCCGTCGATCCATTCTCGGATCGCCGGACCGCCGACGGCGCTGCCGACGGGTGTCTCGAGGACGGCATCGTCGGTGAACAGGCCCGCACACAGGTCCGCACGGTGGGCGTCGATGCTGTGGCAGTACCGGGACAGCAGGTCGTGAATCGCCGAGCGGTCCCCTTCGCTGATCACCCCCGCTCCCTTCCGGACTCGAGCCGACGGAGTCGATACGAGACGCCCTCGAGCAGCGAGCGATTCTCGCTGATCAGGTCGGCGACGACACCCGTCAGTACCATCTGGAACCCCGCGAGCATCATGATCGCGGCGAGAATCAGAGACTGAACGTGGAGGTCGGGGCTGTCCCCGAAGAGAAAGTAGTAGAGAAAGCGCAGGCCGAGCAGGAAGCCCATGAGGAAGGTCGCCACGCCTGCGGCCGAGAACACCTTCATCGCGCCGTAGGACGCGTACACGCGCACCATGATCCCGAGAGAGCGTGTCACGAACTCGGTCGGACTCGAGAAGAGGCGGGACTCGCGAAGCTTGTCGTTGGTCCGGATCGGCACGACCACCGTCGGGATCCGCTTTCGGCCGGCCTGGATGACGTGATCCACGGTGTGATCGAAGTCCGTCGACATCGAGACGAGCGAGGCGGCCTCTCGAGAGTACGCCTTGAACCCGCTCGCCACGTCCGAAACCTCCAGGTCGGCGAGGGTGCTCACGACCCGGCTGCCGAGATTCTGCAGGAACTTCTTGGACGTCGAGAAGTGCTCGACCTTGGCCGGCTCGCGGTCCCCGATCACCAACTCGGCGCGACGCTCGAGGATCGGCTGGACCAGCTTCGAGATGTCGCCGCCGAAGTATTGGTTGTCGCCGTCGGTGTTGACGATGATGTCGGCGCCGTGGGTCAGGCAGTAGTCGAACCCGGCCGAGAACGCGTATCCGAGCCCTCGGTTCCGGGCGAAGCGCAGCACGTGCTGGACTCCGTGGGCACGAGCGACCTCCGATGTGCGGTCGGTGCTCCCATCGTCGATGACGAGGATCTCGATCTCGTCGATGCCGTCGATCTGCTTCGGGATGTCGGCGAGGGTCGCCGGGAGCGTCTCCTCTTCGTTCAGGCAGGGGATCTGGACCATCAGCTTCATGGAAGGGCCTCCCGGGGCGGGAACCCCACATGGAAGCATTCCGGCGCGGTCTTCGGAAGCGCGACCGGCGGCGGGTCGCGCCCTGGGAGAGTGCTCTCCTCGAGGGCGACGTTTGGCCGATTCGGCTCGGCCGTCCGAGCTCTTTCGTCGAAGACACTCCAGCCCGGACGCGAGGACGACGCGGGCGAGCATGAAGGGAAGGATTCTTTTCGTCGGCCGCCACTCCGAGGGACTTCGGGACGAGGCGCACACGATCCACGATCCGACTCCGCGGAAACGTGGCGCGAATCGCGCAGGGACGGGCCGCCCGGCCGGTCCGAGCACCGGACGGCACGCCCGGGGAATACGACCCTCTACCGCGGCCGCGACCGTTGCCGCGGAGAGAACGCGCCACGCAGCGGGGGCGGCCGATCCGTGGGCCGGAGCCCGGAGGTGTAGCCGCTCCTGCGCACCGCGGGGCTCCCAGCGATGGGAGAACGGCGCCGGCGTGCGGGCGTCGCTCTCCGGCGCGTGCTCACGCGGCGAGGAGGTAGTCGTCCAGCTCCGCGATGCGCCGGGCGTCGAGTCTCGTCGCCGAGGCCGTACCGACGAGCTCGACGGCGCCCGAGTTCACCATGTGAACGGCGGTGGCGACGACTTCTTCGGGCGAGTCTGCATCCTGGATGAGGGCGTGTACGAGCTGATCGAGAGTGACGAGCGGTTTCATGACGATCTCCTGATTCTTCTTCGGGGCATCCGTTGCCTCGTCCTCAAAATCGTTCAAAACGTCCACATGTCAACCGGACTTCGACCAGAATCGCGGATGGACGAGCGAAAAGGGGATCGCCCATGACCGAGGCGGTGCTGCTCCTTCACCTGGGCGCGACCCTGGTGCTCGTCGGCCTGATCTGGACCGTGCAGATCTCGCTCTACCCGCTGTTCTCCCGCGTGGGGGCGGCGGAGTTCGGCGCCTACCACCGGCATCACTCGCGAAGCATCACCGTGCTCGTCGGGCCGCTGATGGCGGCCGAGCTCGCGACCGGGATCTTCCTCGCGGTGTGGCCCCCCGCCGACGCCGGCCGTGCCCCGTTCTTCCTTGGCCTGGTCCTCGTGGGCCTGCTCTGGGCCTCGACGGCCTTCGTGCAGGTGCCCGCGCACGATGCCCTTGGCACCGGCTTCGCGGCCGGCGCTCACCGCAGGCTGGTCTCGACGAACTGGCTCCGCACCGGGCTCTGGTCGGCTCGAGGGGCGTTGCTGCTGTGGGTGGTCGGAGAGCTTCTCCGGCCGTCGTCGACGGCGTGATCGGACTCACGACCGAGCGTCCCACGGCGTCGCGACGCAGTCTCGGGCGCCGGGTGACTTCCGCCCGCGATCGGGGCAAGAAGGCGGTGTCGATGCTCGCGTGGAGAAACGGAGGAATCGCCCTCGCGCTGGTCGCGCTCTGTGCGGCCGCGTGCTCGGCTCCCCTGACGCGCGGGCCCCTGGGGCTCGGGACGCTCCTGCCGCACGGGGACGACTCGACGGCGGCGTGGGGCGAGTACCGGTTGCACCCCGCGCCGTGCGAGCCGCACGAGCCGCGTCCGCTCGTCGTCGCCTTCCATGGCGCGTTCAGCTCTCCCGCCGAGATGGAGGTAGAGAGCGGCCTCAGTCGGCTGGCCGATCGGGAGGGGTTCCATGTGGCGTATCCGTACGGCTCGGGGTTCCTCGGCCTCCTGCAGCACTGGAACAGCGGCCACTGCTGCGGACCCGCTCAGGAGAATGGCGTCGACGACGTGGCGTTCACGCGTCGCGTGATCGCGGCCGTTCGCGACGAGGTGGCCGTGGATCCGTCGCGCATCTACCTCGTCGGCATGTCGAACGGCGGGATGATGGTCCACCGCCTGGCATCGGAGCTCTCCGACATCGTGGCCGCGGCGGCCGCCGTTTCGGGAACGATCGGCGGCCGTCCCTCCGAGGGGGCGGAGGTCTGGCGTGTCCCCCCTCCGCGACGAGCCGTTCCGATGCTCCTCATCCACGGCGATGCGGACGAGATCGTGCCGTGGGACGGCGGTGTCGACGCGTTTGGCTCGCAAGGGCGCACCTTTCTCGGCGTCGACGACGCGGTCGAATTCTGGCGCGTCGCCAACCACGCCGTCGGGCCGGGCGCGTCGCACGTGCTCCTCGGCGGCCGCCTCTCGCGAACCCGATGGGAAGGCGACACTCCCGACGCGGAGGTCGTGTTGTACCGCGTTGCCGGCTGGCCCCATGCGTGGCCCGGCGGGGAGTACACCCGTGACCTGCCGCTCGAGGATGTGCTGCTCGGCTATGAGGCCGCAGACGTGATCTGGCCGTTCTTCGTCGGCCACACGCGGCCCCCCAGGGGCACCGGGGACGGAGCGGTCGTGCCGGACCTGCGGCCCTGCCCGCGCTGATCCGTGCGACGAGGGCGGCGCGTGGGAGCGCGTTCTTGCCGTCGCCAAGTCTCCGGCTGGTGATAGCGTGCGGGAGGGTGGCGCGAGGAGTCGCGCTGGCGCCGCCTCGCCCCGTCGAGCATGCTTGCAAGCCCGCCCATCGCCCCGTCGCTGCCCCGCGCGGAGCCGTCCGTCCGGGACCGCCGCGTCGCGAATCTATGCTTGGCTCTCCTGGTAGCGATGGGCGCGGCCGCCTTGGCCGGCGTGATGGCTTCGCTGTACCTGGCGGACCGCCACCCCTTGCTGCTCGTGGCGTTGAGCCCGCTGCCGCGACACCTCCTGCTCGTCGCGCCCACCGTCGATCCTCTGGCCTTCGTCCTCGTAGCGACGGTTCGTTCGCTGTCGTTCTTCCTCGTGTCCTTCCACATCGGCCGGACTCTGGGGCCGTCGGCCCTCTCGTGGCTCGAGGGTAGGGCGCCTCGAATGGGTCGGTTCGTTCGCGGGATCGAGCGCGCGTTCCAGCGTGCGTCGTACCCGGTGGTGCTCGCGCTCGTTGGTCCGACCGTCGCCGTGATCGCCGGCGCGGCCGGCATGAGGGCGGTCGTCTTCGCGGCCCTCGCGACGGTCGCTCTCGTGGCGCGCCTGGCCTTGATCCTCGAGGTGGGAGACTGGCTTCGCGGTCCACTCGACGCGGTGCGGACGTTGGTCGGAGCGTACTGGCTTCCCGGGACACTGCTTCTGGTGCTGGGCATCACGCTCTCCCGGTGGCGAGGGCGGGGCTCGGAGTCCGCGCCGACGAAGCTCGCCGGGACCGGGCGACGCCTTCGCGCGAGCCGCGGACAGGACGGGCGATCGCCGTGAATCGGTGGCGTCTCGGCCGCGCGCGCATCGTGCAGTACTCGTTGCCGTCTCTCGTGACGCGCGTTGGGCTACGACCCCTTCGCCGAGTGCACGGTCCTGTCGGCGCAGGCACGTCTGATGGCGGTCTACGGGGAGTGCCGGCGGCTCTCACGGCCGTGGGTGCGCTCTTCCTGCGGCACTTCCCGATCACGTGCGAGTGCCACGACGAGGTCCGCCGGGCGCTGGAGGAGCGCCGCGCGGCGGTCGGCGCTACCATGAGATGAGGGTGGAACCGATGTCCGAAGCTCATGTCCCGAGGCTCGCGTTCACGTCGGGCAAGGCCGGTTCGCTCGTGTACCTGGCCGCGGTGTACACCGTTGCGGTCGCCGCGGCGTGGTGGGTGTTCCAGGTCGCGGCGTCACCTTGGTGGTCGATCGCTCTGGGCCTGTCCGCCGCGACCCTCGTCTGCTTCGCGGGCACGTTGCCGGTGAACAACGGCTCGGTTTTCGATGCGTATTGGAGCGTCCTGCCGCCGGCCCTGGCCGTCTACTTGTCGACGCTCGCCCCCGAGATCACCGCACGCACGGTGGCCGTCCACCTCGTCGTTTGGGCTTGGGCGATCCGACTCACGCTCAATTGGGCCCGCAGCTTCCCCGGGCTCCACCACGAGGACTTCCGATACCTCGATCTCTACGCCAGCGTGCCGCTCCCGCGTTGGGCCGTGCAGCTCCTCCTGGTGGAGGGAGCACCGACGCTCCAGGTCGTCCTCGGTTGCCTGCCCCTCTACCCGGCGCTGGTGCTCGGCGGGGAGGGCTTCGGCTGGCTCGACGGGTTGGGGTTGGCGGTGGGACTCGCCGCGACGACGATCGAGTTCGTCGCCGACGAGCAGATGCGCCGGTTCGCGAGGACGAGCCTGGCCGGAGCTCACATGGATCGCGGGCTTTGGCGCTACTCGCGTCACCCCAACTACTTCGGCGAGATTCTGTTCTGGGTCTCGCTCTGGCTCTTCGCCCTGGCGGCCGCCCCCGCCAGTTGGTGGACGGGCATCGGTGCGGTGGCCATGATCGCGATGTTCGTCTTCGCCAGCATCCCGATGATGGAGAGGCGAAGCCAGGAACGTCGGCCCGGTTACGCGGCCTATGCCGCCCGCACGTCGGCGCTCGTGCCGTGGCCCCCGAAGGAGCGCGCGCCCGCCGGGTGAGCCGGAGCGGGCGGCGCCTAGTTCTCGAACACCAGCGAATCCGATGACGCGCCGAGGCCTTCCAGTGCTTCGGTCACACCCTTCACCATCGGGATCGGACCGCACAGGTAGTACCGGAGGGACTGCGCGTCCGGAAACCGCTCGCGCAAGGCATCCTGGTCGAGCCGGCGGTGGTGGAGCGGCGACGTCTCTTCGCTGGTGACGAGAAGCCAGAGGTTCAGGCCGTCCATGCGCTCCCACTCTTCTCGGAGGATGATGTCCTTCTCGGTCTTGTTCGAGAACACCAACGTGCATCCCTCGAGCGAGCATGCCATCGGTCCTCCGGAGCGCTGCGGCGCGATGTGGGTCGTTCGGTTCGGACCCAGATGCTCGCACGTCTGTCGCCCTTGCCAATGGTCCATTCGTCGAACCCCGAGAGCGCGGCTCACGGGCCGCCCGGCGCTGGATGCGCCGGCCATCGCGCGTGGCGTGACAGGAGCCTCGCGGATCGAGTATCTGCAGGGAATGGGAAACGCCGACGACCGCATCGCTCGCGCACTCGAGGCCGCTCGACAGGCACGGCCGCGTGCGTACGCGCCGTACTCGAAGTTTCGCACTGGCGCGGCTCTCGTGACCGAGGCGGACGACGTCGTCTACGGCGCTCTCGTCGAGAACGTGTCTCTCGGACTCGCCATGTGTGCCGAGCGCGCCGCCTTCTTCTCGGCGGTTGCCCTGGGGCACCGGGTCCCGACGGTGCTCGCCCTCGTCGCGCCACGGACCGCCGGCCAGCTGACGTGGCCGTGCGGCGCGTGCCTTCAGGTCGCGATCGAGCTCGGCGGCCCGGATCTGGAGATCGTCGTCTCGGACCCGGATGGAGTGACGGAGTGCGCGCGGCTCGGCGACCTCGCGAGCCGGCTCCCGTTCAAGGGGTTGCGGTAGCATCGTGGGTGCCTCACGCCGGCGCGGTCTCTTGCGGCTTTCTCGGAGAGTGTGCTCGTGAGCGTGGACGAGGCCCGGATTCGGCGCTTGAACGGCGACGATCCCGATCCGACCGGCACCTACGTCCTCTACTGGATGCAGCAGTCGCAGCGAGCCGACCACAATCCGGCGTTGGAGCATGCGATCCGTCTGGCCGACGATGCGGGGCAGAGCGTCCTGGTCGGGTTCGGCCTGTACGAACGCTACCCCGACGCGAGTGAGAGATCGTTCGCGTTTCTGCTCGAGGGGCTGGCGGAGACGGCAGCGCGCCTGGCCGATCGAGGGATCAAGCTCGTCCTTCGCCGAGGGCGACCCGACCGCGTGGCCCTGGATCTCGCGGAGAGCGCCTCTCTGGTCGTGTGTGATCGAGGCTATCTTCGCCACCAGCGCGGGTGGCGCCGCGAGGTTGCGCGGCGCGCCGGGCGTCGTGTCCTCGAGGTCGAGGGCGACGTCGTCGTCCCGGTCGACGTCGCTTCCGACAAGGCGGAGCACGCCGCCCGGACTCTGCGGCCCAAGATCGAGCGGCACCGGGATGCGTATCTCGTCGACCTCCGGGCCCGGAGCCCCGGGAAGTCCTCGTTGCCGCTCCGGGTGACCGGAGACCTGGATCCCACCGATCCCGAGCACGTTCTCGCCGCGCTTCGCATCGACCGAAGCATTGCTCGTGTGGGCCGCTTCCGCGGTGGCATCTCCGAGGCACGTCGCGCGCTGACGCGGTTTCTTCGCCACGACCTCCCCGGCTACGCGGACGCGCGGAACGACCCGGCGAACCCGAGCGCGTCCCGACTCTCGCCCTACCTGCACTTCGGCCAGATCTCGGCGGTCGAGGTCGCACGGAAGGCATCGGAGGCGACCGGCGCCGCCCGCAACGATCGCGAGGCGTTCCTCGAGGAGATCGTGGTCCGGCGAGAGCTGGCCATGAACTTCGTCGAGCACGACGATCGGTACGACTCCTATCTGTGCCTGCCCGATTGGGCGCGCAAGACTCTGCGCGAGCATCGAGACGACGATCGTCCGCATCGCTACACCGCCCGGGAGCTCGAGGCTGCGGAGACGCACGACCCAGCGTGGAACGCAGCGGTGAACGAGATGCGCAAGACCGGCTACATGCACAACTACATGCGCATGTACTGGGGCAAGAAGATTCTCGAGTGGTGCAATACGCCGGAGTTCGCGTACCGCACGCTGCTGGACTTGAACAACCGGTACCTGCTCGACGGCCGTGACCCCGCTTCGTACACGAACGTCGCCTGGGTCTTCGGCCTCCACGACCGTGCCTGGGGAGAGCGTCCGATCTTCGGCAAGGTCCGCTACATGAGCGCCGAGGGGCTCGATCGGAAGTTCGACGTCGACGCGTACGTGAGCTGGGTGGACGCGCTCCCCGAAGGCGGCCGCGACTGAGCCGTCCGCGAACCCCGGAGCCCGCGTTCCGGGAGGTCCGCTCGGCGATCCCCGTGGTCGCCCGTTTCGTCCCCGCCGAGCGCGCCGGCCAGGGCTGCCCACCCGGAGAGGTGCGGTCGAGGACCCGGTCGCGTGCCTCGGATCCGCCGAACGCGCACCGCGTGATACCCTGAGACCCATGGCTTCGAACGACGACGGACGGCCGCTGGCCGCGGCGGGACACGTGTCGATGCGGGCGCACCCGGTCGAGCCCGCGGCGCGGAGGCTCGAGGGGGTCGGCGTTCGGATCATCCTGGTGCGCGAGGACTTCGCGGTGCTCGAGCTGCGCGGCGGGACCCACATCGTCCTGCGCGATGTGGAGGGAACGGAGCTGCA